>CAYNLG010000045.1:0-29824 GCA_964397995.1 uncultured Anaerolineales bacterium | reverse complement strand
GTTGTCCCGGGGCGTTTGGGCCGGACGAACGGGGGGGCGAAGGCGCAAGACGCCCCCGCGGCGCAGACCCCGACCGCCGGGCAACCGCTCGCGGCATCTTATTGAGGCCGCCCCCTTGCCGCCGAGGGCCCGGCCGCCGATAATGGCGGCGACCGCCGCATCGACGCGCCTCGGACCTCAGGGGAGCCGCCGTGAGCGCCGAAACCCTCACCCCATCTCAGATCGTCCTGTACGGCGTCGTGGCCAGCAGCCTGGCCGGGCTCGCCACCGGCGTCGGAGCCCTGCCCGGCCTCTGGTTCAGGAATGTCTCGAGGAAGGCCCTCGACACCATGCTGGGGTTCGCGGCCGGCGTGATGCTGGCGGCCACGAGCTTCAGCCTCGTCGTGCCCGGCATCGCCTACGGCGAGCAGTTCTACGGAAGCATCATGGTTTCCGTGGCGGTGGTGGTGGGCGGCATCCTGTTCGGGGGGGTCTTCCTCGACCGCATGGACAAGTGGCTCCCCCACGAGCACTTCGTCAAGGGACACGAAGGGCCCTCCTCCAGCCTCCGCAAGACCTGGCTCTTCATCATCGCCATCACGCTGCACAACTTCCCGGAGGGACTCGCGGTCGGCGTCGGGTTCGGCGGCGGCGCCATCGCCGAGACCGCCGAAGCCGTCCGGGAAGCCGTCGGCAACGGCGTCAGCCTGGCCACGGGCATCGGCCTTCAGAACATGCCCGAGGGGCTCGCGGTCATCCTGCCCCTGATGCGCGAGGGCTATGCCCCCTGGAAAGCCCTGCTCATCGCCACCGTCAGCGGCCTGTTCGAACCGATCGGCGGCCTGCTCGGGGCGGCCCTCGTGGGCACCTTCGCCCCGATCTTGCCCTTCGGCATGGCCTTTGCCGCCGGCGCCATGCTCTTCGTCATCAGCGACGAGATCATCCCGGAAACCCATCGCGGCGGCAACGAGCGGCTGGCCACCGCCGGCGTCATGGTCGGCTTCGTCATCATGATGGCGATGGACAACCTGCTGGGATGACAGTCCGTCCCCCGGCGGCGCCGGCCCTCAAGCGCCGCCGACCTCAGCGATGAGACGTCTCAGGGCGGCCGCCTCGTGCCGCGCCACGGCTTCCGGCTCCTCGCCCATCCACTCGACGCTGACCGCCCCGCCGAAGCCCGCGTCGACCAGAATCGCGAGCACGGCCGACCAGTCGATGGCGCCCTCCTCCAGGCGCGCCCGCTCGCCGTCCTTGCGGTTCGTCGCGTGCACGTGCCGCGCGAGCGGTGCGAGCGCACGGGTCGCCCCAAGCGGGTCGGCCGCGAACGTGCCCGGCTGGAGAATGAGGCCGACGTTCGCCCGGGCCACGCGCTCGACCAGGTCGCGCGCGCTCGCGACCGTGTCCATCAGGTTGCGGCTGTGGGTCTCCAGGGCCAGACCGATGCCGTCACCGGCCGCGGCGTCCGCCAGGGCCCGGAGGCAGCGCACCGCGCGGTCCCACTGGGCGGGCGTCGCCTCGGCACTGCCGGTCTTGCCGGTAAAGCAGCGGACGTTGCGTCCCCCGAGCCGCCGCGCGAGCGCAAGCACCTCGCGGCCATGGGCAAGACTCGCCTCGGCCGTCTCGTCCGACGTCGTGAAATCGAAGTACGGCGAGACCATGGCCGGCTCGAGCCCGGTCTCGGCCAGGGCCGCTTCGACCGCGGTCAGCCCCGCCTCGCCCAGGTCCGTCACGTGCGGCGCCCAGAGCTCGACGGCATCGTACCCGGCATCGGCGAGAAGGGGAAGGACCCGGGCGACCGGCCGCTCAACGGTCCGGTCACGGCCCCACTTGTTCCGCTGGAACGCGATGGTGCAGAAACAAATCCGGATCATGGCACGGCGCCTCCGGTTCGGGTCTCGAGTGGCTCGACGGCGGATGGTACCCGACCCGGCCCCGGAACGCAAACCGAGGTGAAGGAAGCGGGCATTTGACTCTGGGCAAGCTTGTTAAGACGGGCAAGATGGCCGCCGCGTTCCCGATCAACCGGTGGTGGAGCGCCCCAGCCCACACCCCACATTTTGTGGCCCCGGGAATTTGACACCCGTTCGAACGTACGTACACTCAAGGCTACATGGAGAAGCCGTAGCGGTCGCCGGGCACCCCCGGCGGCCGGACGGACAACACATGGCGGGCCTCCCACGAGGCTCCCGGGGGAAGGACGCGGGACGCGCTCCCTACGGCGCGACCCGCGGGACGGCTTTCCCGGGGAGCCTTTGTCTTTGGCGGCTTCCCGAGCACCGCGGCCGGTGATGGGCATCGGCCGCGGGGTGGGACCTGGGAAGGGGCGGCGCGGCCGAACGATCGGCGCGCCGCACCCAACGAGACAACGGAGGAAGACCCGTGAAGACCCTGACGATCCTTGCTTCGGTGGCCCTGGTGGGCCTCGCGGTCGCGGCGCCGGCGTCGGCGTCCCTGATCGGCCTGAACCGCGTCGATCCGGACATCGCCAGCCTGGCCCTCGACGTCGACTACGACTCGATCAACGACGTCCTCACCGCCGTCGGGCCGGCCGTAACGCTGACCCTCGCCGACCAGACGGTGCACGGCATCACCGGCGGCACGTTCAGCCTGACGGCCGACATCGACGCCGCCGGCACGCTGCTGGGCGGTAACCTGACGATCACCGGCACGATCGCGGGCCTCGGTTTCACGAGCGGCACGCTGCTGGTGGCCACGCCGATGCTCGCTTACGGCAACGACGGCGTCCAGGGCATGGATTTCCTGCTGAGCACCGCCGGCGGCGACGCGGCCGGCCTGTTCAGTCCGTACACGGGCGTCATCCTGAACGCCGGGACGCTCACCCCGGAGCTTGACTGGACGACGTGCTTCCACAACGACGGGTACTCGGGCGTGGCGGACGCGTTCCGCGTGCCGGAGCCCGCGACGCTGGCGCTGGCCGGCCTGGGAAGCCTTGCGATCCTGGCCCGCCGTCGCCACGGCTGATGCGCAGCCCAAACCCATGACGTGGATGGGGTGCTCGGAAGGAGACCGGCGGATCGGCCGCCGGACGCGAGGAGCCGCGGCACCCCCAACCAGACGAGTGAGAGCCATGAAACGGACGACGCTTCTTGCCCTGCTGCTGGTGGCCGGCATCGCCTCCGGCGCCTGGGCGTGCCACGACACGCCCCCCTGTTGCCCGCCGCCGGGCCCCGGCCCGTGCGAGCCGGCCCTGGAGGGCCTTCTCGGCGTGACGCTCGAGAAGCCGATTCTCGGCTTCAACTCGAGCGGCCAGCCGACGCTCCAGTACCAGGCCGACAGCGGCCTGCTCGTGGCCGACGCCACGCTCCTCGTGTTCGTCTATGACGGCACCCAGGTGTTGCTCCCCATCGGGTCGGCCACGCTCCACCTGGAGGCCACCGTCCTGGAGGGCGGCGCCGCCATCGACGGCGTGCCCGGCGACGACCTGGTCCTCGAGGGCACCATCGACGTCGACGGCGACGGCCTCGCCGAGTACGACGGCGACCTCCTCCGCGCCGAGGTCCGCGAAATGGGCTTCCTCGCCTCCTCCGCCACCGTCACCCTCTTCGACTTCACCTTCGAGGTCACGGGCGGCGCCCTGGCCGGCGTCGTGGGCGGCACGGCGGGCATGGCCCTGACCAGCGAGAACTCCACCTTCGTCTCCTTCTGCGAGGACTTCACCGGCACCGCCAAGGGCAACCTCGGCACCACCGCCGCCGGCACCTTCTGCCCGCGCAGCCCCGGCTACTGGAAGACCCACTTCTGCCAGTGGCCGGTGCGGTATCTGACCATCGGCGGCGTGCGGCACGGCCCGGACGAACTGATGAACCTGCTGAAGACCCGCACCCCCGACGGCCACAAGGGCGCCGACGACGCGTCCGTCAAGCTCGCCAAGTTCATGGTCGCCGCCAAGTTCGACGTCCTCTCCGGCAGCGCCCCGCTCGATATCGTCGAGACGCTCGTCCTGGCCGACGCCCTGCTGGCGGCCTATCCGCCCGGCTCGGCCCTCGAAGGCGACGTCGAGGTCGAGATGCTCGCCCTCAAGGACCTCCTTGACGCCTACGTCAACAGCCAGGATTGCGACACCCCCTGCGACAATAGCGATGACGACGAGGATGGGGACGACGGCGATGACAATGACGATGACCGCGACGGCTGCCGCAAGCCCACGAAGGGCTGGTGGGGCAAGACCAAGTGCGGCGACCGCGACAACGATGGCACCCGGTGGGACAAGGACCGCGACCGGGACGATGACAACGGCCGGTGCGGCAAGAAGCCCGCGCCCCGGAAGTGGGGCAAGGACAAGGACGACCGGGACGACGATGGTGACGGCGGCTGGCGCTCGAAGAGCCTCAAGGACAAGGCCAAGGACCTCCGGGCCCTGATGAAGGTCTTCCGCGGCGTCTGCGGATAAGATAAGCACCGGCGGCGGCCGCATCGCCGCTACCGGCCGCGCGAGCGCGGGGCCCTCGGCATGCCCTCCCCGGGCGGCCGGGGGCCCCGCGGCGCTTTGGCGTGCCGCCGGCCGGCTTCAGGTCAGGTCCGCGTACGGCTTCGGGGCTTTCCGTTTCCCCCGGCGGCCCGTGTCGGCCTGCGCCTCATCCTCTTCCGCCTCGTCCTCCAGGCCGTCGGGCAGATCGAAGCCCGGCGGCTGGAACCCCGCCGACGGCGCGGGCCGCCGCGGACCGTCTTCCTCTTCCTGGCCCGGCGGGACGTACGGCCGCCATGAGAGCTTCGCGATCGCCGGGGCCGTCTTCCGGGCCACCAGGACGCCCGCGGCCCCCTTCCCGAAGAGGTGCACCGGCACCGTCCGGCCGGCCCGCGTGACGGCCACGAGGAACCGGGCGTCCTTCGGGCCGGCGGGGGCCCGCTCCGGGTCGCCGGCCGAGCGCAGCGTCCAGTAGTCGATCTCGCGCGTGGCGACCTGCTCGTCCCGGCGCGGGCTCTTGACCCAGAGCACGCCGCGGGCGTCGCCGACGTGGACGACCGCCTTCGCCTGCCGCGCGTGCGTCGCCACCACCGCCGCCACCAGCCCCGCCCCCGCCGCGGCCGCGAACGCGACGAAGACGACCCACGGGCTCGCGCTGGAACTGAACAAGAGCCCGACGATGAAGATCGACACGAAGCAGGCGCCGCCGTACGCCGCCGCAAAGGCGATGAGCACCGGACCGAGATTGCGGCGCGGCCGCACCACGAGGCCCCCCGTCTCGTGCTCCAGCTCGCCCCAGGTCGGAATCGTGCGGGGCGGCGCAACCGGCGTCGTCAGGAACGCCTTCAGCCGCGCCCGGGACAGGAAGCTCCACGCGACGCCCGCCACAAGCCCCGCGCCGGTCAGGACAAACGGTTGCATGAAGAGCAGCTTCAGCCACAGGCTGCCGTGGATCTCCAGGTGCAGCACTGATTCCCCCGGCCGCTCGGGGTCGTAGTAGACGGTGACCGCCGCCCCCGGGGGGTGCCGGTCGACGACGCCCTGCCAGTAGTCCCGCTCCGGCGTCTTGACCTCGCCGAAGGCGAACCGGTCGCCGCTGTATGTCTCGCCGCCGACGGCGTACTCGTAGCGGACGGCGATGCCGTAGCTCGTGCCGTCGCTGTCGGACGAGACGTCGAGGCGGCTCGCCGCCACGGTGCCCGTCGTGGCCAGGTACCGGTGCTTCGCGTCCAGGTGGCGGTAGAACGAGTACGCGATGAACCCGACAAAGACGCTCACCATACCGCACCAGACGACGGCGAAGACGAGCAGCGGCCAGACGCCCTTGGCGGCGCGCGGCAGCGCAAGGGTCTCGTCGCCCGGCAGCCGCACGGCCGGGGCCGGCGCGTCGTCCGGCTCCACGTCCGCCTCCGCGCCCGGCATCGGTGCCGTCGGCCGCGCGCGGCGCCGGCGCGACCGGGCCACCCCCAGCGTGACGGAGATCGACACCATCGGCACCCCCACCAGCCAGAGCGCCAGACCCACCCAGAGCGCGGTCTCCCAGTACAGGAAAAAGCTCAGGCCGAAAAACACGAATGCCGTCACGGCGCTGGCCACCATGTAAACGGGGATGAAAGCCGCCATCGCCGGCGGCCGCTTCCGCTGGGCGGCCCGCAGCACCGCCTCGGTCGAGGCGAAAAGCGCCCCGCCCGCCATCGCGACGCCGACCGCCACAAACGGCATCATGAAGATGAGGAACCCGATCAGCGGCACCTCGACCCGCGGCGCCAGCGTGCTCACGGACGGGTCGTCCGGGTCGTAGGACACGGTGACCGCCCGCGACGACGACGCCGGGTCGAGCAACTCGGCCATCCGGTCGTCCGCCGGATGGGGCCCGGCCCGGAGCGTAAACGTCCCCGTGTGCGCCTCGCCGTCGACCGTGTACGCGTAGGCGATCTCGCCGGCGACGGCGCGGCCGAACTCGTCCTCGCTCGGCGGCTCGTAGCGCGTAACCCGGCCCTCGGCGGGCAGGTAAACGAGCACTTCCCGGACGCCCTCGAACAGCTCAGCGCCCAGGAACGCGAACATGCTTCCCACGCCGCTCAGCCAGAGGCCGCTGAACGCCAGGAGCACCAGGCGCATGACGATCGCGCCCTTGGCGACCAAGCCCTCGGGCAGACCGGGCGGCAACCCGTTCGGCCGTCCGTCAGGGGCATCGGGTCCAAAGGTCCGGTTCGGACGTGCCATCGCGTGTCTCCCCCGCGGGCGGCACTGTAGCGGCCCCGGGGACGGGCCGCAACCTCGTGCGCGGAAAAAGGAACAAGGGCTTGATTCGCCCTTGGCAGGTCAATATCCTTACAGGGTGAACTGCCTGCCGGACGGGTCCCGCACGGGACCGCGGGGGGCTTGGCCGCCGGGTGGCGGCCGCCGAATCGAGCGCGGCAAGTCCCCGGCCCGCGCTCGCCAGAACCCACCTGCCGGGGAACGCGTTAGGAGCCGTACGAGTGGCTACGGGCAAAGTGAAGTGGTTCAACGATCAGAAGGGCTTTGGTTTCATCGAGCAGGACGGTGGGCCCGACGTCTTCGTCCACCACAGTGAAATCCAGGGCGAAGGCTTCAAGACCCTCAACGAGGGCGAAGAGGTCGAGTTCGACGTGACCCAGGGCCCCAAGGGCCCCAAGGCCGTCGGCGTCCGCCGCAGTCAGGGCTGAACCCCGGCCGAACCAACTGTCCCCCGGTCCTCCCACGGGCCGGGGGCTTTCTTTTGCGCGACGTGAGGCCCCGCGCGGGCAACGCGACCGGCCGCCGACGCCACCGCGCGGCATCGCCCAGTGCCACGAGCGCCGGCGTCGCCGGGTCCGGCACGAACGCCAGACCGTAGGCTCCGAAGCTCGCCGGGCTCGCCACCGGGCCGATAGCGGCCATCGCCGCCGTGGCCTGCCGGCGCGGAAGCCTCTCCGCCATCCACCACGGCGCCCGGCGACGGAGACCTGTCCCTGGCGCACGGCGGGCGATAGGCCGGCCAAGCGGCACACGGCTCCCGTGCGGCTGCAGGGCTGTGAGAAACTGTGAGAAACCCTTGACACTTTCGCCCAGGCGAGTAGACTTTTTCACGATTGTGACTGTTACGGCTTGGACCCAGGCATCGAGCCATGGGCCAGGCGGGTGCCATCGCTTCCGGAATGGCCGGTCCATGGCCACGGCTTCCGCCACAGGCGAAAGAAAGCGACGTACGTCCGCAACAACCCCGGCCAGGTCGCGCGGCGCGCCCGTAAACCGTGACTTCCGGATGAAGGCCTCCCATTGTGTCTGTTTGCCGGCACCTCCTGCGAACTCCGGACTCAGGCCCTCGGCGCAGGCCTCCACAGGCGTCTCGCGGTGAGCAAAGGCCGCCGACACGGCACGCTGCAGGACCGTTCCTTCGAAGCTGAATAGCCGGGTGAGAAGCCAAATGTCGTAGTAGTCCTTGATTCGGCTGTTGATCAGCCCCCGCCGGGCCATTGCCTCGAGCTTCTCCGCGATGCTGCTCTCGCGCGTGTACCCCCCGCAGATGCGGCGCCGGGAAGTCGAGCAACGTCGGGTAGACCGTGTCCAGCGGCGCCGGGATGACCACGTCCGAGAAGCCCATGTCGATCTGAAGGGACACGCGAACGTTACCGAGATGGGCGGTCAGGCGGGTCCGTACGCCACCATAGTGGGCCTCCTCCGCGATGGATGACGTGCCAGCAGAGGATGCGTCGAACGCCATCCCATCCGGCTCAACCGCCTGGCTGCAGATCTCGCGTACCACAGCAGCCACGTGGTCCCAGTCGTTGCTGACGCGAGCAAGCAGGTCAACGTCCCGGGTCGGTCGCGACAGTGGGCCGTCCCAAACCACCAGCATCATGGCCCCCTTAAGGACGAACTTCCTGGCGTGCGCGCAACACCCAAGCCTGAAGAGAAATCGCTCCATCGCGTAGTACTGCAGCAGTTCGTTGAACGGTCGCCCCTCCGCCTTGGCCCGGTTCAGAAGCCGCTGATGCACCGACCGGGCCAAGTCCCCGGGGACTCCGCGCGTCAAAGCAGGGCCTCCAGGTAGGGGCGCACGGTCTCCTGGACGCGGCAGACTCGGGCGAAGTGCATGATCGCCCGTGGGCTGCAACGAAGGCGTTCCTGGCACAGACGGAGCGCCTCAATAGCCGTATCGAGACCCACCTTGCCGCGGTGCCTGAAGCAGTCGGCTACGGTCTTCTCGGGACTGTAAATGCGGACATCCGTGCCATCCAGCCGGTGGGACTCGATGCCCTCCGAGAACGCGGGGCCGCTGAACCAGGAGACCCGGATCGGCGGGTGCCGCAAGCGCGGGCGCTTCTGCTTCTGTTCGATCGCCACGTAGACCTCGTGCGGCACTTGGGTGGTGATCTCATGGAACGCCAACGCCGAAATGAGGCAGACCACCCCCTTGGGCATTTTGGACGCAACCACGACCAAGTCGGGATGCGCCAGCGGCGGGAGCTCCGCCAGCCGGTATAGCCCGCGCTCTATGGGGTCCAGAACACCCCTGTCACGCAGAGCATAGAGAACGCGCGGGTGGATGCCCAAGCGAAGGGCCTCCGAGGTCCTCAGCATCCCTCCGTGGGCACGGAAGATGGCCTTTGCCTGTGACTCGCTCATCCGACTGACCATGCCCACCCTCTCGGATGCCGGATAGAACTTACTGTAAAGCCTGCGGAACTACAGTGAATTCTATCCACGGACTGCCGGGCCCGCAAGGGCGTTCCGGCTCACGCCGCGCGTTCGCGGGACCCCCCGGGCCCGCCGCCCCCTTGCATCCCGCCGGGCCGCGCCCTATCCTCAAGGCCGTCGACCCGGGGAGGCGCGGCCCGTGTGCCGCGCCAGTGTCGCGCGTCGCGCCGACCGGTGGCGCGCGCCCGGGCGGCAGGCATCCTGACCCAAGGGACGCGGGCGCGCGGCGTCCGCACCCGACCGACGGACCCGGAGGACCTCATCCCGTGGCCGAAGCATCCGAAACCCGAAACCTCGCCCTCTTCTGCGACTTCGAGAACGTCGCCCTCGGCGTCCGCGAGAGCGGCGACGGCCAGTTCGACATCCGCAAGGTCATCGAGCGGCTGCTCCTGAAGGGCAACATCGTCGTCAAGAAGGCCTACTGCGACTGGGCCCGCTACGACCGGTTCAAGTCCACCATGCACGAGGCCTCGTTCGAGCTCATCGAGATTCCCCACGTCCGCCAGAGCGGCAAGAACTCCGCCGACATCCGCATGGTCGTCGACGCCCTCGACCTCTGCTACACCAAGGAGCACGTCGACACGTTCGTCATCATCAGCGGCGACTCCGACTTCTCGCCCCTCGTGAGCAAGCTCCGCGAGAACAACCGCTTCGTCATCGGCGTCGGCGTCAAGCAGTCCACCTCGGACCTCCTGATCGCCAACTGCGACGAGTTTATCTACTACGACGACCTCGTCCGGACCGAAGGGTCCGGCAGCAAACGCCGCCGCCGCAAGAAGGCCACCGCCAAGGCATCCCCGAAGAAGTCCGGCGGCGGCACCCCCCCCGGCCGCACCGACCTCGAGAAGAAGGAAGAGGCCTGGGACCTCATCGTCGACACCTACGAGGACCTGCTGCAGGAGCGCGGCGAAGAGGACAACATCTGGGGCTCGATGATCAAGCAAACCCTCCGCCGCCGCAAGCCCGGCTTCAACGAGTCCTACTACGGCTTCCGCTCCTTCAATCAGTGCCTCGAAGAGGCCCAGGCCCAGGGCATCCTGGACCTCGAACGCGACGAGAAGTCGGGCGGTTACATCATTCGCGGCTGCAAGTCGCCGTAGGGGCGGGATCGCACGGGCCTAACTCCACATCTCCTCGACGGTCATCGCGTGTCCGCGCCGCGCGATCGCGCGCCCGGTCCGGGCTCCAACCGACTGTGGTGCGCCCGGCGTGACTCGAACACGCGGCCTGCGGTTTAGGAAACCGCTGCTCTATCCTGCTGAGCTACGGGCGCAACCCGCTTGCGGGCAAGGCCTTACGGCCGCGGCCTTGCGACGCTGCGGCAGTCGGCCGTGGCGCGACGCATGGGCGCGGCCCGGCCAACCCATCCGTATATAGGGCCGCCCGCGCGCCGGGTCAAGCCGCGGTTCTTCCAGCCCTACAGCCCCAGCGCCGGGCTGGCCGGCGCCTCGCCCGCCGGGGCCCCCGGCAGGTCGAACATCTCCCGGATGGCCGCCTCCTTCTTTGCGGTCGCCTTCCGGGCCGCCTCCGCCGCTTGCTTCTTGAGCTCCGCCTCGGTCAGGACGTGCGGCACGGTCACGCAGTACGTCCCCCCGATCCAGCCGCCCGTGTACGGCTCGGGCACGACGACCTTCGCGAAGTCGCCCGCGCGGAGGCCCTTGACCTGGAAGACGCCGTACGCGCCCTCCTTGAGGTCGCCCTCGGCCTCGACCACGAGCGTCCCGCCCACCTCCGCGTTGCCGCCGATCGAGACGCACGCGCCGCGCCATCCGGCGTCGCGCGGCGACGTCTCGTCCAGGCGCACGCGGACCGTCGCGCCGTCGGCAACCCGGGCATCCCACGTGACGCCGAGCCGGTGCGTGCCGACCGCCAGCGTCGCGCCCTTTCCGAGCACGAGGCCCAAGCACCGGCGGCTCGCCTCCAGCCGCACCCTCCCCTCCGGGATGATCGCCCGGTGCCATTCGTCCCATGCGACGCCCGAGCCGCGCTCCGGCCGCCACACCTTCGCTTCGCCGTCCCACGTCCCGTCCCCGTCGCTCCACGTCAGGGCGGGAGGCGGCGGGCCGTCCAGGTAGTCGCGGAGGATGGGCGGCGGCTCGAACCGCGCCTCGGGCGGCTGGCCGGCCGTCGGGTCCGGATGCGACCACGCCTCCCGCTGGTGGTAGGTCCAGACAGCCACGGCCGTCGCCTCGTCCGGCGCCCAGAAGGCGAGCGCCTTGTCGCCCGTGTACGCGGCATAGGGCGCCGGCTTGTGCGTCGGGTTCTTGATGTCCGCGTCATACAGCCACCCGTCCTCGGCCGTCACGGGCACGCACCGGACCTCGGTCTTGCCGTCGGGCGGCCCCTTCGGGATGCGCAGGGCCGCCACGCTCCGCACGTACCGGATGAACAGGTCCGTCATGTCAGCGTTCCACGCCGTGTGGCCCCCGCCGCGATGCACGACCAGGGTCCAGACGTTGTCCTCGTTGCGCCGGCGGCGGCGGAGCATCTGCATCCGGGTCATCACCCACTGGGTCTGGTTGCGGCTCTTGCCGTCCGGGCCGGTCGTCACATACTGCGGGCGCAAACCGCGGTGCAGATCGCGCGCCTCGGGCCCGTACTCCTCAAACTCGCCGCTGAAATGGACGAGCGGCACGCCCGCCAGGCTCCGCGACGTATCCTCGATGGCGTGGTGGAAGTTCCCGCTCTTGATCATCACGACGCCGATGACGCGGTGCGGTTTCCAGTAGGCGACGTTGCGGCAGAAGAGGCCGGCCGCCGAGTGGCCCGCCGTCAGCAGCGGCGCGAACTCCACTTCCGGGTGCCCACTGGCCGCCGCCAGGGCCGCCAGCGTCTCCTCCAGGTACGCACCCTGGCCGTGGATCAGGTTCGACCCGAGCGGGTACCAGAGGACGCCCATCCCCAGCTCCGCCAGGGCCGCCCGCACCTTCGGGTTCATGGCCAGCTTCTTCTCGATCATCACCATCCCCGGGAAGAACAGGCCCCGCACCCGCTCGACGCCCTCGGGCAGCCACAGGCCCGCGTCCACCGGCGGCCGCTCCTTGCCGCGCCGCGGCGGCTGCGGACGCTGGACGATGACCGTCCAGTCCTTCTCGTTCAGCGTCTGCGGCTTGGCCTCGGCCACGGACGCGGCCAGCGCGACGAGCGCGGCGACGAGGCACGCAAGCACGGCGATGCGGCAACGCATGGGCATCTCCTTCCGGCGGCACGTCAGGGCGAACCGGCCTCACCGCCGGCCCGGGCCCCCGCCTCTCCGTCCATTCTAACCCGCGACCGCGCGGCAGGGGTCCCTCGGACGCGGCCGGCGCCCTCACCGAGGACCGCGACGTCCTCCACGTGTTCCGCGCGGATGCATCCGGCGAGGGTGCAGCCGACGGCCAGGCGCAGGCAGACGCCGGTCCGCAGGAAGAGATCGCCCGGGGCCCAGCATCCCGCGGGCAGAACGACCTCGCCGCCGCCCCCCGCCCCGGCCGCGTCGATGGCCGCCTGAGCCGCCCCGGGGTTCGCCTCCAGGTCCTTCACCGTCACGGGCGTCGCCGTCCTCGCCTCCCGTCGTATCGCGTACCGTCAGACCCACCGGCCCAAGCCGACGCCCAGGAGCACGGCCACCACGCCGAGGCCGTTCTGCGCCAGCACGTTCGCCCCGGCCAGGACGAGGTGCCCGTCGCGGAGCATGGCCGCCGTCTCGTAGCCGAACGTCGAGAAGGTCGTGAACGCCCCTATGAAGCCGACGAGGACGACGGTCTCGACCGCGATCGGGAGCAGGCCGCGCTCCGCCCCGAGGGTCACGACGAGGCCGAACGCGAAGCAGCCGACGGCGTTGACGAGAAGGGTCGCCCACGGGAAGCCGTGCGTGCCGCGCTGGACCGCCAAGGCCACGCCGTAGCGGGCAAGCGCCCCGGCCGCGCCGGCCAAGCCGATCCAGAGCAGGCGGTGGGCCATGGGTGGGGTCCCTCGCGGCCGCTTACTCGGCCTCGACCGCCGCCGGGGCGGCTTCGGCCGCGAGCGTCCCGTCGCCGGGCAGCCGGTCGATCGGCACCGGGAGCACCTCGGCGTCGGGTATCGGGTCGATGAAGGCCTTGCGGTACCGCTCGGACTGCATGCGGCACGAGTGGCGGTGGGCGCCGAACTCGGGGTGGCCGACCATGCGGCGCCAGATGGCCTCGAGCGGCTCGTCGCGGACGTTGCCGAAGGTGACGGGGTTGAAGTCGCAGGGATTCACGTCGCCGTAGCAGGTCATGTAGAACTGGCTGAACGCTCCGAAGCAGCCGCCCCCGTCGCAGCCGTTCGCCTTGGCCTGGGCGATGACCCCCATCGGGTGCTCCATCGCGTTGTACCGGTCCGCGAGTTCCCGCACCCGCTTGATGTCCTTCCGCCCGAGCCTCAGGTCCGGCCGCCGCAGGAACTTCCCCGTCGGCACGCAATCGAAGATCGTCACCTCGTGGAAGCCCTCGTCCTGGGCCAGCTTCAGCAGGTCTTCCAGGCGGCCGGACTCGACCGTCTCGTGCGTCGCGTAGGTCGAGATGCCCGTCAGGATGCCGTGGGCCCGGGCCCGGCGCGCCCCGGCCAGCGCCTTCTCGAACGCCCCCGGCACGCGCCGGAGCGTGTCGTGCTCCTGCGGGGCGATCGAGTCGATCGAGACGTTCAGGCTCCCGAGGCCGGCCTCGGCGAGCCGCGCGGCATTCTTTTCAGTCAGCAGGACGCCGCTCGTGAAGATCATGGCATGGGCGCGGCTCTTGTCGGTGTGGGCGATCAGGTCGAAGAGGTCCGCCCGGGCCATCGGCTCGCCGCCCGTAAAGATCATCGTGCAGACGCCGAGGTCCAGCGTCTCGTCGATCACGCGCTTCAGCTCGTCGGTCGAGAGCTCCTCGCGCTCGTCCGTGACGAACCGGTCGGCCGAGCAGTGGACGCACCGGCAGGGGCAGCGCGGCGTGACGGAGAGCGTGGCCGTGGCCGGGAACGTGATCTTCTCGGCCAGCGACCGGAGCTTCCGCTCGAACGGCCTCAGCCCCGCCGGGCTCGGCAGCGGCGGGTTGTACAGGTTGTACACGTTCTTGTCGCCGACGACCGCGATCACCTTCAGGTCGTTCACGACCCGCAGGAACGCCTCCACCTGGGCCGCGAACCGGCCCTGAAGCGTTCCCGAAAGCTCGCAATCGATTTCGCCCTCGGGCGTCCGCCACGTCCGGATCGTCAGCAGCTTCACCCCGAGCGGGCCCGTCACGGTCGTCACGCAGACGCCGTCCGGGGCCTCCGTGGTCTGGATGGTCATGTGGCGAAGCACGCCTTCGCTCACGCGATCGGCCAGAGCGCCCATGCACGTCCCCTACACCAAGTCAGAGGCTGTTCATCCGGGAAACCCCTACCGCCATTCTAGGGGCCGCCCCGCCCCGGGGCAACCTCGAGCCCGCCGTGACGCGCCGCCATCGTGCACGCGAGCGGCTTCGCGATGGCTTGCGCTCGGCGCGTTGCGCATCGCGATCGGCTTCGCTACGCGGCTAACCACTAACGGCACGACGCGCCGCCGAGCGCCCCCACCACTTGGTCGGCCACCGTGACCGACCGCACCCCGTCCTCCGCACTGCACACCACCGGCCCTTGGCCGCGCACCGCCTTCACGAACGCGTCCAGCTGTGCCCGCAGGGCGTCCGGCTCGGCCGGCACCACCAGCGGCTCGACCTCGACGAGGTCCTCCATCGCCAGGTCCGCCGGCACGCCCTCGCACGGGCCCAGCGTGCCCGTCCGGCCCTTCGCGCGGACGCATTCGGCCGTCCGCGCGCCGTAGTCCAGTTTCCAGTACGCGCGCGGCGTGAAGAGGCGGACGACGCGTTCGCGCGTCCGGCTCAGGCGGCTCGCCCGAAGCGTCGCCACCGCCGGCCCCGCGAACGCCAGCCGCACGCTCACCAAGTCCTCGTGCGCCCCCACCAAGCCCGCCCCGAAGGCGTCCACCCGCTCGGGCGCGTCGCCCATCCAGTCCAGCACCACGTCCAGCCCGTGGATCACCAGGTCCATCACCACGCCCGTGTCGAGGGAGCGCGGCGAGAAGGGGGCCACCCACGAGACGTCGATGTAGACGGGCCGCTCGGGCGGGCGGCCGAGGGCGCGGCTCACGGGGTCGAAGCGAAGGATGTGGCCGACCTGGCACACGGCCCCGGACGCCGCGGCCGCCTCGGCAATCGCCCGAGCCTCGGCGGTCGAGCCCGCCAGCGGCTTCTCGACGAGCACCGCGACGCCCCGGCCGAGCAGGTCGGTCGCGAGGGCCTCGTGGACCGACGTGGCGGCGGCGATGACGGCCGCGTCCACCTCGCCCAGCTCCTCCAGCGACGCCACCACCCGCCCGCCACACTCTTCCGCCACCGCCTCGGCCCGCGCCGTATCGGGGTCGCACACGGCAGCCAGGACCAGGTCGTCGCGTTCGGCAATTGCGCGGGCGTGGTAGGTGCCCATGCGGCCGGCGCCCAGGAGGGCCATGCGTAGGGGCTCGGGCATATCAGGCGAGGGACTTTCTCAGGGACTCGCGGTAACGGCCGTGCTTGCCGGCGGCGCTGCGGTCCAGGAACTCGCACAGGGCCCGGACCTCCTCGGGCCAGCCGTCCTCGGCGGCCATCTCTTTCAGGACCTCGGCGCGGAGCCGGCCGCCCCGGTAGATCCGCCGGTACGCCCGGGCCACCGCCTCGACCACCTCTTCGGCCATCTCCGCTCGCCGCATCCCGATCGTGTTCGGCCCGCGGACGCGGCTGGGGTGGCCCTCGACAATCATGAAGGGCGGCACGTCCTGGACGATGCGGGTCAGGCCGCCGATGTACGCCAGCCGCCCCACCGTCGTGAACGGGTGGATGGCCGCGCCCCCGTTGACGTTCACGTGGTCCTGGATCCGCACGTGGCCGCCCGGCAACACGTTGTTGCCGAAGACGACGTGGTCGCCGATCTGGCAGTCGTGGGCCACGTGGCTGCACGCCATCAGGTAGCAGTGGTGGCCGATCCGCGTGACGCCCTCGTCCTTGGTGGTGCCGCGATGGACCGTCACGCACTCGCGGATGACGTTGTCGTCGCCGAGGACGACCTCGGTCGGGGCGCCCTCGTAGCGGACGTCCTGCGGCGGGCAGCCGAGGCTCGCGTGGGGATAGATCGTATTGCGCGCGCCGAGCCGGGTCCGCCCCGTCACCGTCACGTTGGACACCAGCACCGTGCCGGGGCCGATGCGGACCTCGGGCCCCACCGTGCAGAAGGGCCCGATCTCGGCCCCGTCGGCCACTTGGGCTCCGTCTTCGACCACCGCGTGTTCGTGAATCGCCATGGGTTCCGCGTCACTCCTGTTCGACGGGCACGAGCATGAACCGGATCTTCGCCTCGGCGGCCATCTGGTCGCCAACCCAGGCGCGGGCCTGGACCTCGGCGCGGCGGCGCTGGGCGCGGAGCACTTCCGCCTCCAGACGCAGCTGGTCGCCCGGGTGGACGCTCTTGCGGAGCTTTACCCGGTCCATGCTGATCAGTTCGGCCACCAGGTTCCCCAACTCCAACTGCTTCAGCAGCACGACGCCGGCCACCTGGGCCATCGCCTCGACGATCAGCACGCCCGGCATGATCGGCATGCCCGGGTAGTGGCCCTGGAAGAAGTGCTCGTTGAAGGTCACGTTCTTGATGCCGACCACGCGGACGCCTTCCTCCAGCTCGACGATCCGGTCGATCATGAGGAAGGGGTACCGGTGCGGCAGGACGTCCATGATCTGCGTGATGTCCATGACCGGGGCCGTCACGGCGGGCCGCCCGCCCCCGCCCCCGGCCGCCTGCTCCAGCAGCCGACGGATCAGCCGATGGTTCAGCACGTGGCCGCTCTGCATCGCGACGATGCGGCCCTGGAGGTCGCACCCCGCCAGGCACAGGTCGCCGACCAGGTCCAGCGTCTTGTGGCGTGCGGCCTCGTCCGGCCACCGGAGTGTGTTGCTGATCGGCCCGTCGGCCCCGAAGACCAGCAGCGTGTCGTACGTGGCCGAGGCCCCGTACCCCCGGTTCCGCAGGTCCTCGATCTCCGACTCCAGGATGTACGTCCGGCTCGGCGCCACCTCCTGGGCGAACGTCTCGGGCTCCATGCGGACGTGGAAGACCTGTGGCGGGATGGCACCGTCCGGCCCGTAGTCCAAGTGGTACGTGATCGACAGGTCCTCGTCCGGCCCGGGCAGCGCCGCGATGACGGCGTGGCCCTCGCGGACCGTGACCGGCTCGACGATCTTCAGCACCGGCCGCTCCGCCTCCTGCTCGACGACCCCGGCCTGGCCCAGCAGGCGGACCCAGTCGGAGGCGGACCCGTCCCCGGCCGGCAGTTCCGGAGCGTTCAGGTCCACCACCAGGTTGTCGATCCGCAGGCCGAACGCCGCCGCCAGCAGATGCTCGGCCGTCTCGACGACCGTGTCCCCGTTCTGCAGGGCGGTCCGCTGGAACCGCTTGGCCAGCGACTGGACGCCGGCGGCGACGGTGGCGTCCTGACCGAGGTCGGTGCGCCGGAAGACGAGGCCCGTGCCGGGCTCGGCCGGGCGGAGGGTGGCGTGGACGGACTGGCCGCTGAACAGGCCCTGGCCGTCGATCTCGGCCTCGCGCGCGATGGTCCGTTGGGGGCGGGTCACGGCGGCGCCTCCGGGCCGCGGGCGGCCAGCGCCCGTTCCAGGGCCTCGATCCGCGCCTTCAGCCGGTCCACCTGCCGCAGCGCCGCCTCGCGGCGCAGGTGCACGCGGTGCGGCTCGGCGGGGTACCCGCTGACGTCGGTATGCGGCGGGACGTCCTTCGTCACACCGGCCTTGGCGGCGATGCGGGCGCCGTCGCCGATCGTCAGGTGTCCGTCGATGGCCGCCTGGCCCGCGATGACGCACGCGCGGCCGATCCGCGTACTGCCCGCGATGGCCACCTGGCTGACGATGAGCGTCCCTTCGCCGATCTCGACGTTGTGCGCGATCTGCACGAGGTTATCGATCTTAACGCGCGGGCCGATGCGCGTCACGCCAAACCGCGCCCGGTCCACCGTCGTCCCCGCGCCGATTTCCGCCTCGTCGCCGACCTCGACGGTGCCGAGCTGCGGCACCTTTTCCGGGCCGGCCTCGCCGGCGGTGTAGCCGAACCCGTCGGCCCCGAGCACCGCCCCGGCATGGACGATGACGCGGTCCCCGAGGCGGACCCGCTCGCGGAGCACCGCCCCGGCGTGGATGTCGCAGTCGGCCCCGAGGACCACATCCTGGGCGACCACCGCCCCCGCGCGCACGCGCGACCGCCGGCCGATCCGCGCCCCGGCCAGGACCACCGCCCCGGCGCCGACGTGGACGGCCTCGCCCAGCTCGGCCGACGCGTCCACCGACGCGTCCGGGTGGACGCCCGGCTCCGGCACGGGCAGCGGCGGGAGCAGGGCCTCGGCAATCCGCGACACCGCCCGGTCCGGGTCGGCCACACGCAGCAGCGCCAGCCCGCCCCCCGACCCGGCCTCGGCGTCTTCGCCCACCACCAGGCAGGCGGCCCGCGTGCCGGCGGCGGCCTCGGCGTGGCGGGCGGCGGCCAGGAACGTCACGTCCTCCGGCCCGGCGTCGGCGGGGGCGGCCACGGCGCGGACCTCGCGCGCGGCATCGCCGTCGAGGCGGCCGCCCACCAGTGCCGCAAGCTCCCCGAGCGTCTTCAAAGCCCTTCCCCGCCTGTCCGGGTCCCGCGTAAGCCGCGATTATACCGCCCCCCCGGCCGAAAGCAACCGCGCGGGCCGGCCGTTGACGCGGGCCGCCCCGACCGCCATCATGGCCGCCATGCCCCTGAAACTCGTCATCTTCGACCTCGATGGGACGCTCGTCCTCCAGGCCCTCGACTTTGCCGCCATCAAGGCCGAGGCCGGCCTGCCGCCCGACCGCGCCATCCTCGAGGGCCTCCCGGCGCTGGACCTCGCCGCCCGCGCCCGGGCCCTCGACATCCTCGACCGGCGCGAGGCCGAGGCCGCGGCCGCCTCCGAGCTCATGCCCGGCGCCCCGGCGCTCCTGGCGTGGCTGCGCGAGCGTGGCATCGGGGTCGCGGTCCTCACGCGCAACAGCCGCACCAGCGTCGACCGGGCGGTCGAGCGGCACGGGCTCGCCCTGGACGCGATCGTCGCCCGGGACGACCACGCCCCGAAGCCCAGCCCGGACGGGGTGGTGCACCTGATGCGGCAGTTCGGCGCGGCCGCGGGCGAGACGGTCATGGTCGGCGACTTCCGGTACGACATGATGGCCGGCCGGGCCGCCGGCTGCCACACCGTTGCCCTGGTGGCCCACCCGCCGCCGGCGTGGGCGTCGGAGGCGACGTATGTGGTGCATGACCTGGCGGGCGTGCGCGGGGCGCTCGAGCCGCTCGTCGGGGCGGCGCCCGGCGGCGCCGCCGGCGCCGAGGCGCCCTGAGCTTGTGCCGACCCGGCCCGGGCCCTATAATCGGCCCGCTCGCCCGACCGAAGGAGCCGCCGTGGCCTCCCTGCCGCTCGCCAACATCGCCGCCCGAAAGCTGCGGACCGCGATCAGCGTCCTGGCGATCGGCGTCGGGGTGGCCCTGTTCCTGGTGCTGATCGGGCTGACGAGCATGCTGGGCGAGATCGCCGCCCGCACCGTCAACGTCGAGGCCCACCTGATGGCCTGGCCGGCCTCGGACCAGGTCGTGCTGAGCGGCGGGCTGCCGGCCGACGCCGTCGAGGCCAAGCTCCAGACCGTGCCGGGCGTCGCCCGGGCCATCCCGGTCCTCCGGTGGCCGCTCCGCATGGCCGGCCGCGTCCAGAACGTCTACGGCATCCGCCCGCAAGACTGGCCGGCGTTCCGCGGCGGCGAGGGCGGCCTCGTCGAAGGCCGCGCCCTGGAGGGGGGCGACGAGATGGTCATCGACACCCGCCTGCGGCGCGCGGGCAGCTACCGGCTGGGCGATACCGTCGAGCGCTGGGGCCACCGCTTCCGCATTGTCGGCATCGCCCGCGAAGGCGTCGCCGGCCGCGTCTTCATGCCCATCGACGCCGTCAGCCGCGTCATGCAGCAGGACCGCCTCCGGGCCTCGTTCTTCTACATCCGGGCCGACGGGCCCGCCGCCGTCGACGGCGTCCGCGCCGGCATCGAGGCCCTCGGCCTCCGGGCCATCACCTTTGACGAGTACTACGACGTCCTCGCCTCCAGCTTCGTCGACATGGACCTCGTCATCGGCGCGGTCGTCTTTGTCGCCGGCTTCGTCTGCTTCCTCGTCATCCTCCTCACGATTTACACCATGGTCATCGAGCGGACCCGGGAGATCGGCATTCTGCGCGGCATCGGGGCGTCGCGGCTCCAGGTCTTCGCCCTCGTCATGGCCGAGGCCGGCCTCATCTGCGCGGGCGGCGTCCTGGTGGGGTTCCTCCTGACGTGGGGTGGCCGGGCGCTCATCCTCGAGCTCCAGCCCCTCTGGACCGCCGAGATCCCGCCCGTCCGGTTCGCCTACGCCGCCGCCCTGGCCGTCGGCGGCACCGCCCTCGGCGCCCTGCACCCGGCGGCCCGGGCGGCCCGCCAGGACCCCGTCGAGTGCCTCCGCTATGAGTGACCCGCACCCACGGTGACCCGCCCGGGGCGGCCGGCGAATCCGGTCCCCCGCCCGGGCGTCCAAGGAACGCGATGGACACGATCCTCGAAACCCGCGGCATCGAGAAGGTCTACCGCGCGGACGGCGTCGCGACGCCGGCGCTGCGCGGCGTGGACCTGGCGGTGGGGCGCGGCGACTACGTCTCGGTCATGGGCCCGAGCGGGTGCGGCAAGAGCACGCTGCTCTACCTGCTGGGCCTCCTGGCCACCCCGACCGCCGGGAGCGTGGCCGTGGCCGGCACCCCCGCCGCCGGGCTCCCCGACGCGGCGCGGACGCGGCTCCGCCGCGCCCACCTCGGCTTCGTCTTCCAGCGGTTCAACCTGCTGCCGACACTCTCGGCGGAGGCGAACGTCGCGTTGGCGCTGAAGGTGCGCGGCCGGGCGGTCGGAACCGCCGCGCGCGACATGCTGGCCGCCGTCGGCCTGGAGGCCAAGCGCCGCCGCCGCCCCACCCAACTCAGCGTCGGCGAGCAGCAGCGTGTAGCCATCGCCCGGGCGCTGGTGACGCGGCCGGACGTGCTGCTGGCGGACGAGCCGACGGGGAACCTCGACTCGGCGGCCTCCGAGCGGGTTCTCGCGCTCGTCGAGACGCTCCACCGCGAGACCGGCGCCGCCGTGGTGCTGATCACGCACAATACCGACGTGGCCGCCCGCGCGGACCGCACCCTGAGGATGCAGGATGGCCGATTCGTCGATGCCTGAGTCGCCCGGACCCGCCGTGCTCGAGTTGCATCTGGCACGGGCGCGGCCGCTGCGCCTGCGGGACTGGTTCGTCCCGTACGGCGTGGCCCTCGCCCTCGTGGGCGGGGCGGCCCTCGCGTGGCGCGGTGACAGCCGCGCGGCCGCCCTCGCCGGCTATGCCGCCTACATGAGCCTTGCCTGCACCTTCTGCCCGCTGCCCACGACACCGATGGTGCTGTGGGCGGCGGCGCCGGCGGCGGGGGGCGGCCTGGGGTTCCACCCGCTGCTCGTCGCGACCCTCGGGGCCTTGGCCACCGGCGTCGCCAATCTGCACGACTACTACGGCGTCACGGCCCTCTACCGCCTGCGACCCGTCCGCCGCGTCCGCGTCACCGGCGTCTACAAGAGGATGGCCGCCTGGTACAACCGGGCCCCGTTCGGGACGCTGGCGGCGGCGTCGTTCCTGCCCATTCCGGTGGACGTGGTGCGGCTGCTGGCGATCAGCGAGGGCTACAGCCGGCCGCGCTTCGCCGTCGGCTCCGTCGTCGGACGCTGGCCGCGCTACGTCCTCCTGGCCTACCTGGCCGAGGGGTTCGACCTGACGTGGCAGTGGATTCTGGCCATCGGCGGGGCTACGGTGGTGCTGGGGATCGCGCGCGGTCTGCCGGTGCTGATCCGCAAGGTACGAGACGTGGCGCGGGCTCACCGCGTCCCTGTGGAGGAAACGCCATGACGGTTCGCATCGCGACGACCCTGGCCCTGCTGGCGGCCCTGGCGGCCCCGGCCGTTGCCGTCGAGGGCGCCGAAGACGTCGAGGCCAAGCCGTCGGCCCGCGCGGCCGAGGCCGCGCCGAAGCCGGCGCCGCTCGCCCCCGAGGTCGAGGCGCTGGTCGACAAGATGGACGCGGCCGGCAAGAGCTTCACGGCCCTGACCGCCCGGTTCGACTACGAGCTGAACCAGACGCTCTTCGAGGACAAGACGACGCGTGAAGGCCGCCTTGCCTTCGAGAAGCCGAACAGGCTCCGCTTCGAGTTCACGTCGCGGCCGGAGGAGGCCTTCCTCTTCGACGGCCGCACCCTCTACCACCGCCAGAACGCCACGAAGCAGCTCCACGTCTGGCGGGTGCGCGGCCCGGACCAGCCGCCCATCGACTCGTTCGAGCTGGGCCGGACGCCCTTCCCGATGCCCTTCGGCCAGAAGAAGGCGAACGTGGTCAAGTACTTCCGCGTCTCCCGCGACGCCGCCGCCGAGAAGGCCGACAAGGCGAAGCGGCCCGTCCTGCGCCTGGTGCCGAAGCCCGGGACGGCGCTCGCGGACGATTACACGGCCATCGCCCTGTGGGTGGACCCGAAGACGTACCTGCCGACGCGGGCCCGCCTCTGGGACACGAGCGAGAACATCACGACCATCGACTTCCACCACATCAAGACCGACGCGGGGGTCGACAAGGAGGCCTTCGCGCGGCCCGACGTCCCGGACGACTGGGAGACCATCGAGCACCAGCCGCAGGAAGCTCAGGCGGCGGAGCCGAAGACGCGGGGGTAACGGCGAGCGCGGGGGCGAGCCCCGCGGCCGAAAGCGGCCTCCCTCGGCACGTCGCGGCGCGGTCGACCCGTCAGGCCCCCAGTTCCCCGCGGATCGCCTCGGCTTGGGAGGCCAGGCGGTCGACATCGGCCGGCTTGGCGGCCCAGCGGTAGCCCAGGCCGTCGTCCTCGCACCGGGGGATGAGGTGGAAGTGGACGTGGAAGACGGCCTGGCCGGCGGCGCGGCCGTCGTTCTGGAGCAGGTTCATCGCGCCGGCGCCAAGGGCCTTCTTCATCGCCGCCGCCAACTCCGGCAGCCGCCCCCCGATGTGGGCGACCACCTCGCCCGGCATATCCGTCAGCCGCGGGTAATGGTGCTTCGGAATGACGAGCACGTGGCCGGTGGCCAGCGGCATGATGTCCATGAAGGCGAGGCAGACCTCGTCCTCATAGACCTTGGTGCAGGGGATGTCACCGGCGACGATCTTGCAGAAGATGCAGTCGGTCATGGCGTGGACCCCTTTCGGCGGGGGCGGGACGCGAGGCGCGGCCGCGTGGCGGGAGCTACTCGGCGGCCTCGCCCTTCTCGACGAGTTCGAGGATGCACATGCCGGCGGCGTCGCCCTTGCGGGGCTTCGCGAGCTTGACGATGCGCGTGTAGCCGCCCGGCCGGTCGCGGAAGCGCGGGGCGATCTCCTCGAAGAGCTTCTTCGTGAGGGTCTCGTCCTGGAGCCGCGAGGCCGCCAGCCGCCGCGACTGCAGCGTCCCCTTCTTGCCGAGGGTGATGAGGCGCTCGGCGAAGCGGCGGGCCTCCTTGGCCTTCTCGACGGTGGTCGTGATCGTCTCGTGCTCGAACAGGTTGGCCGCCAGGTTGCGCAGCAAGGCCGTCCGGTGGCTCGAGGTCCGACCCAGTTTGCGTCCAGCCTTCAGGTGCCGCATTACGCGCTTCCTCCGCCGCCGGCGGTCACGCCCTCCAGGTCCATGCCGAGGGAGAGGCCCAGGTCGGCGAGCTTCCGCTTGACCTCGCGGAGGCTGGTCTTGCCGAAGGACCGGATCTCGAGGAGTTCCTCCTCGGTCAGGCGGACGAGCTGGCCGACGGTCATGATATTCTCGGACTCCAGGCAGTTGGCCGCCCGGACCGAGAGCTCCAGCTGGGCGATGGGCATCAGGAGCTTCCGCTCCAGCTCCGAGACGTACTCCTCGGCGCCGGGGATTTCCTCGGCGGCCGGGGCGGCCTCGACGCCCAGTTCCTCGCCGGGCTGGAAGTACTCGACGAACGGGTTAAGGTGCTTCCGCATGATCTTGGCGGCCTCGACCAGGGCCATGTCCGGCGTGACGGTCCCGTTGGTCCAGACTTCCAGGATGAGCCGGTCGTAGTTGATCCGCTGGCCGACGCGGGTGTCCTCGGTCCGGTAGCGGACGCGCGTCACGGGCGAGAAGAGGCTGTCGACGGGAATCAGGCCGACCTCGTGCTCCTCGGGCGTGTTGGCCTCGGCGGGCACGTAGCCCCGGCCCTTGCGGAGGCGGAGTTCCATCCGGAAGTCGACGTCCTCGGCCAGGGTGGCCAGGACGTGGTCCGGGTTGACGATCTCGACGTTGGGGTCGGTCCGGATCATGCCGGCGGTGACGGGCCCGGCCTCGCGCGCCTCGAGGGTGACGATGCGGGGCTCGTCGCCCTCCATGCGGACGACGGTCTGCTTGACGTTGAGGATGATATCGGTGACGTCTTCGACGACGCCGTCGACGCTGTCGAACTCGTGGAGGACGCCGTCGATCTTGACGCCCGTGACGGCGGCGCCTTCGAGACTCGAAAGGAGTATCCGCCGCAGGCTGTTCCCGATGGTCACCCCGAAGCCGCGCTCGAACGGCTCGGCCGTGAAGAGGCCGTAGTCGTCGGTGGCGGCGGAGGCGTCGAGGACGACGCGTGTCGGAAGTTCGAGACCCTTCCATCGGATCCGCATCACTGGGTTGCCTCCTGCCTGGGGTCCGGGTTAGCGGCTGCAGAACTCGACGATGAGCTGCTCGTTGAGTTGGATCGAAACGTCGTCGCGCGTCGGCAGCGCCTTCACTTCGCCGCGCAAATGGGCGGCCTCGAGCTCCAGCCACTGGGGCACGACGCGGCCTTCATCCTCGGCGAGCCAGCCCTGGATGAGGCTGCGGCTGGCGGCGCGGTCGGCCACCTCGATGACGTCGCCGGGGCGCAGCTTCGCGCTGCCCACGTGGTTGGCGTGGCCGTTGACGAGGATGTGGCCGTGGCAGACGAACTGGCGTGCGGCCGAGCGGCTCGGGGCGAACCCCAGCCGGTAGACCACGTTGTCGAGCCGCCGCTCCATCAGCGTCAGCAGGCGTTCGCCGGTCGAGCCCTTGCCCCGGGCCGCCTCGTCGAAGAAGCGGCGGAACTGGCGTTCCAGCACGCCGTAGTACCAGCGCAGTTTCTGCTTCTCGCGGAGGCGGACGGCGTATTCGCTCGGCCGCCGCCGGCGCCAGAAGTGCATGCCGGGCGGCTTGTTGCGCCACTGCTTCTCGATCGGGCACTTGGCGGTTTCGCAGCGCACGCCCTTCAGGTACAGCTTCATGCCGGCCCGCCGACATCGGCGGCACACGGGTCCGGTGTAACGTGCCATAGACGGCCCTCGTTCCTGTCTCGGTTCAGACGCGGCGTCGCTTGCGCGGGCGGCAACCGTTGTGCGGGATGGGCGTCACGTCCTCGATCGCCGTCACCTTCAGGCCCGCCGCCTGCAGCGCCGTGATCGCGGACTCCCGCCCGCTGCCCGGCCCCTTGACGCGGACTTCGACCTCGCGCATCCCCATCTTCATCGCCTTCGACGCGCACGCTTCGGCGGCGCGCTGGGCGGCAAAGGGGGTGGACTTGCGGCTTCCCTTGAAGCCGATCGACCCGCCCGAATCCTGGCAGAGCACGGCCCCGCTCGGGTCCGTGATCGTCACGATCGTATTGTTGAACGTCGCCTTGACGTGCACCACGCCCTTCGCGACGTTCCGTCGAATGCGTTTCTTCTTGGCCATTGCGGCTCCGTGCCTTCTCGGCGACGGACCCCGGCGCGCCCCGGAGGGGGCGCTACCGCAGGTCCTTCACGCCCTTCTTGCCCGCGACGGTCTTGCGCGGCCCCTTCCGGGTCCGGGCGTTCGTGCGGGTCCGTTGGCCCCGCACCGGCAACCCGCGCCGGTGGCGCAGCCCGCGGTAGCAACTGATGTCCCGTAACCGGGCGACGTTCTGCAGCACCTGCCGCCGCAACGCGCCCTCCACCACGTACCCCCGATCGATGACGGCGGCGATGCGGCCGACCTCGTCCTCGGTCAGGTCTTTCATGCGGCCGTTCGGGTCGATGTTGGCCTCGGCGCAGACTCTGCGGGCCGACTTCGAGCCGATGCCATGGATGTACGTCAGGGCGGTCCAAGTCGTCCGGCCCGCCGGCACGTCGACGCCTGCGATACGCGGCATAGATCAGCTCCTCGCAAACCGTTTCTTCTTGCGCGGCGAGGTCCGCTGGCGCTGTTTGTGACGCGGGTCCGTACAGATCACCCGCACCACGCCGCGCCGACGGATCACCTTGCAGTTCTCGCAGATCCGCTTAACGCTCGTTCGTACTTTCATCACGACGCCTCGCTGGGCGGCACCCGCGCCGGCCGGCCTCAGCCGGTCCGGTACACGATGCGCCCCCGGTTCAAGTCGTACGGCGACAGCTCCACGGTCACCTGGTCGCCGGGCAGGATCCGGATGAAGTACTTCCGCATCCGTCCCGACACGTGCGCCTGCACCTCGTGGCCGTTCTCCAGTTCGACCCGGAAGACGGCGTTCGGCAGCGCCTCGATGACCTTGCCTTCCAGCCGGATGACGTCTTTCGCCATAACCGGTGGCCTATCCTCCCTCGCTCACGGCCGCGCCCACCCGCGTCAGGGGCTCCGCCCCGTCGGCGTGGATGACGAAGGTGTCTTCCACGTGGGCACACGGTCGGCCGTCCTCGGTGACGACCGTCCAGCCGTCGGCGGCCTCGCGGACATACCGCTCGCCCAGGTTGACCATGGGCTCGACCGCCAAAGTCATATGGTCCACAAGTTCCCAGTCGTGCCGCAGCAGGTCGCGGCTGACGTAGTTCGGCACCTTCGGGCTTTCCCACATCCGCCGCCCGATGCCGTGGCCCACGTATTCCGTGACGACCGAGAACCCCGCGTCCGTGACGAGGGCCTCGATCCGGGCCGCCACCGCCGACCACAGCACGCCCGCCCGGGCCTCGGTCCGCACCAGGCTGAGCGCCGCCTCGGTCGTCCGCACCAGCCGCTCCACCTCCGGTTCCACCGAGCCGACCCGGTACGTCCGGGCGGCGTCGGCACACCAGCCGTCCTGCTCGACGCCGAAGTCGACCGACACGATGTCGCCGTCCGCCAACTCCCGCGCCCCGGGGATGCCGTGCACCAGTTCCTCGTTCACCGAGGCACAGATGTGCCCCGGATACGGCCGCCCCCCGCGGGGGTGCGGCTGGCCGAGGAAGAGGCATCGGGCCCCGCGCTCGTCGGCCAGGCGGACGGCCTCGGCATCGAGGTCGGCGGTCGTCACGCCGGGCGCCACCAGCTCGCCCAGACGCTGGAGCACGAGACCGACCGTCCGGCCGGCCTGTCGCATTTTTTCGATCGCGTCCGGGGTCTTGGGCTTGATCGCCATGGGCCCGTTACGCCGTCTCCAGCGTGTCCAGCTTTGCCCGCAGGCGCTGCTGGACCTCCTCGGGCGTGCCGTCGCCGTCCACCCGCAGAAGCAATCCCTTGTCGTCGTAGTACCCGATGAGCGGGGCCGTCTCCCGTTCGTACGTCGCCAGGCGGTTCCGCACCGTCTCGGGCTTGTCGTCCTCGCGCACGACCAACGCCGCCCCGTCATCGTCGCAGCGGCCGGGGGTCTTCGGGGGCAGGTGCTCGACGTGGTACACGCGCCCGCATGTCGGGCAGCTGCGCCGCCCCGCCATCCGCTGCACGATCCCCTCCGGGTCCAGCGTCAGGTACACCACGCCCGCGAGCGTCTCGCCGCGCGCCGCCAGCGCCGCGTCCAGCGCCTCGGCCTGGCCCCGCGTTCGCGGGAACCCGTCCAGGATCCACCCGGCCTTGCAGTCGTCCCGCTCCAGGCGGCCCATGACGGCCTTGACGGTGATCGCGTCCGGCACCAGGGCCCCGGTGTCCAGGTATCCCTTGAGGGTCTTGCCGAGCTCCGTCTCCCCCTGGATTTCGGCGCGGAAGATATCGCCCGACGAGACGTGCGGCACACCGCACGCGGCGGCCACCGACTTCGCCTGGGTGCCCTTGCCGGCCCCGGGGGGGCCCATGAAGACCAGTCGCATCCGTCACTCCTTTGCCGGGAGGCGTTACCGCCGGCCCCGGACTCGGCCCTCGCTCAAGAACCCCTCGTAGTGCCGCATGATCAGGTGCGACTCGATCCGCTGCACCAGGTCCAGGGCCACACTCACGATGATCAGCAGCCCCGTCCCGCCCATGAAGCCCGTCAGCAGCATCGGCACGTTCGTGACCTGGCTGATGACGAGCGGCAGGATGGCGACGATGGCCAGGAACCCGGCCCCGACGAACGTGATGCGGTTCATCACGCGTTCCAGGTACGTCGCGGTGGACGGGCCCGGTCGGCGGCCGGGGATGAAACTGCCGTAGTTCCGCAGGTTGTCGGCCATCTCGGACGGCCGGAACTGGATCGACGTCCAGAAGTAGCAGAACAGGTAGATCAGTCCGACGTACACCAGCAGGTACGGAATCTGGCCGTACCCGAACGCCGACGCCAGCTCCATCGTCACGTCGTTCTGCCACGTCCGCGCGATCCATTGGAAGAGGTACATCGGCAGCATCAGGAGGCTGCTGGCGAAGATGACGGGGATAACGCCGGCCTGGTTGATCCGCAGGGGCAGGTACTGGCGCTGCCCGCCGTAGACCCGCCTCCCCCGCGTGTGCTTGGCCTGCTGGATGGGGATGCGCCGCTGGGCCTGGGTCATGGCCACCACGCCGATGATCACCCCGATGAACATCAGGACCATGACGAAGACCGTCTCGATGCCGACCTTGGCGGTGCCGCGGAAGCTCATGAACTCGAGGGTGGCGTTCTGGCCCAGGTACAGGGCGACGGCGGGCAGGCGGTCGACGATGCCCGCCATGATGATGAGGCTGATGCCGTTGCCGATGCCGAACTCGTCGACCAGTTCGCCCAGCCACATCAGGAAGACCGTCCCGGCGGTCATGGCCGTGGCGCAGACGAAGTAGTAGAGGACCGGGCTCACGTCGCCGCGCCACCCGCCCGGGAACGCCCCGGTCTTGGCGATGATGGTGGCCTGCACGAGGCACAGGGCGACGGTGAGGTAGCGGGTATACTCGGTGATCTTGCGGCGTCCGGCCTCGCCCTCCTTGGCAAGCTTTTCGAGCGACGGGATCGCCTGCGTCAGGAGCTGCAGGATGATCGACGCGCTGATGTAGGGCATGATGCCGAGGGAGAACAGGAACGGCTCGTAGCTGCCGCCCGTGATCCGCGCGATGAAGCTGAGGTACCCCTGCAGGCCGCCGCCGCTCCCCTCGCC
The DNA here is from genome assembly GCA_964397995.1 of uncultured Anaerolineales bacterium. GTDB lineage: Bacteria > Planctomycetota > Phycisphaerae > FEN-1346 > FEN-1346 > CAYNLG01. Next base: position 351 of record CAYNLG010000045.1, on the reverse strand, counting down.
GCCGTCGCCGAAGGCATCGGCGCCGGCGATCTGGCCGAGGTACTCGGCCGAGGTGCCGGGGATGGGGACGTAGGCCCCCAGGCGGAACACGACGAGGATCGCGACCGTGAAGAGGATCTTGGTCCGCAGTTCCGGAATGCGGAACACGTTGATGACGGAGCCGATCACGCCTGGAGCACCTCCGCCTGGCCGCCCGCCGCTTCGATCTTCTCGCGGGCACTCGCGCTGAAGGCATGGGCCCGCACGGTCAGTTGCGTCTCGAGGGTGCCCTTGCCGAGGATTTTGAGCCGATGCAGGCGCCCCTTGACGAGGCCGGCCTCCCGCAATGTCGCCGGGTCGACCTCCGTCCCT
>CAYNLG010000044.1:0-30059 GCA_964397995.1 uncultured Anaerolineales bacterium | reverse complement strand
GACGTAAGTCTAGTTCTGACAAAGAGAAAGCCGTTCGACGCGCTCGCCGAACGGCTCTCTTGTATGACTGGTCGGGGCGACTGGATTTGAACCAGCGACCTCTTGACCCCCAGTCAAGCGCGCTATCCAGGCTGCGCCACGCCCCGACGTCGGATTGGTCGCGACGGGGGATTATGCGGCCGTGCTCGCCCCGTGTCAAGCCTTCCCCCGCGGGCGAGACGTTGTGCGCAGCGGCCCGTCCGGTCGGCCGGGAACGGTGACGGGCACGCTGTGCCGGTCTCGCTTTGCGCTTCGGCGACACGCCCGCGGAAAAAGGAACAGGCGCACGGCGCCGCCGAAGACGGTATGCTCCGGGCGGTGCGGATGGAGGGCATCCGCACATCGGCCGGACCGGCGGCCCCGCCGTCGGCCGGCCCGGGAGGTCTGACCGGTGCGACTGGGAGCGGAACTGCGGCAGGAGGCGGCCGGGCCCGACGAATGGGTGGCCGCCCTGCAGGCGCGCGGCTACCGGGCCGCCATCTGGCCGCTCGGGGGGGACCCGGCCGACGACGTCGTGGCCGCCTACGTCCAGGCAGCCGAGGCGGCCGACATCCGGATCGCCGAGGTCGGGGCGTGGAGCAACCCGCTCTCGATTGACGAGGCCGAACGCCGCGCGAAAATCGCCCGGTGCCAAGCCCGGCTGGCCCTGGCCGACCGGATCGGCGCGGCGTGCTGCGTGAACGTGGCCGGGTCGCGCGGGCCGCGGTGGTGCGGCCCGCACCCGGACGACCTGACCGACGCGACCTTCGAGCTGCTGGTCGAGACGGTCCGCACGATCGTCGACGCGGTCCGGCCGACGCGGACGTTCTACACCATCGAGACGATGCCCTGGATGGTCCCGGACTCGCCGGCGAGTTACCTGCGGCTGATCCGGGCGGTCGACCGGCCGGGCTTCGCGGCCCACCTCGACCCGGTCAACATGATCAACACGCCCGCCCGGTACTTCCGCAACGCCGACTTTTTGCGCGCGTGTTTCGAGACGCTGGGGCCCTACATCAAGAGCTGTCACGCCAAGGACACATGGCTCGGCGACAAGCTGACCGTTCACCTGAGCGAGCGCCCGCCGGGCAAGGGCGCCCTGGACTACCGGACCTACCTGACTTGCGTCGAGGCCCTCGGGCCCGACACGCCGCTGCTGATGGAGCACTTCACCGAGGCGGACTTCGCCGAGAGCGCGGCCTTCCTGCGGGGGGAGGCGGCGGCCCTGGGCCTCTCCACCTGACACGGGCGGCGCCATGCCACGGTCCATGCGGCAAATCGTCTTTCCCGCGCCCGAGCGGGCCGAGTTGCTGGAGCGGCCCGCCGCGGCGCCCGGCGCGCGGGACGTGGCCGGCCCCACCCTGGCGTCGGTCGTCAGCGCGGGTACCGAACTGGGGATGCAGTACCGCGCGGCCACCGGCCACCCCCACGAGCCCGGCTACGGGGCGGTCTTCGAGGTCCGGGAGGTGGGCGGCGACGTCGCGGACCTTGCCGCCGGCGACCGCGTCTTCTGCATCGGCAAGCATGCCTCGTGGCAATGCGTCCCGGCGGACGAGGTGGTGGCCGTGCCGCGGGGCCTCGCGCCGGAGGCGGCCGTCCTCGCGCGCATGGCCGCCATCGGCTGGAGCTGCCTGACGCGGACGGCGGCGCGGCCGCCCGGCGTGGTCCTGGTAACCGGGCTCGGGGCCGTGGGGCACTTTGCCGCGCGCCTCTTCGCGGGTGCGGGGTACACGGTCCTCGCGGTCGATCCCGACCCGGCCCGGCGCGCGCTGCTCGGGCGCTTCTGCGCGTGCCCGGTCCTCAGGCGGGTGCCGGTCAACGACCCGGCCTGGCAGGACCGGGTGGAGGCGGCCATCGAGTGCGCGGGCCGGGAACGGGCGGTCTACGACGCCTGCTGCCTCGTGCGGAAGGGGGGCGAGGTCTTCCTCGTCGGCGTCCCGTGGACGGGCGACGGCGCCCCGGCGCGGGACATCCTCTGGAAGGTCTTCTGGCGGTACCTGCACCTGCGGAGCGGCTGGGAGTGGGAGATCCCGTGGCATGCCACGGCCTTCCGAGCCGGCAGCTACCGCGAGAACTGTGCCGCGATCCTCCGTCAGTTGGCGGACGGCACCCTCCGGGTCGCCGGCCTCTACCGCACGGCCCGGCCGCGCGAGTGCCAGGCGGCGTACCAGGCCCTGCTCCACGGCCGCACCGACGCCTTGTGCACCGTCTTTGACTGGCGGGAGGCCGGCCCCGCGGCTCCGCAACCCGTTTGACGGGCTCCCGAACGTGGGCTATACTTGGGTAGTCACCCTGGGGGATTCGCGCTCGCGCGCTTGGCGGCACGCGGTACATCCGCGGCGCAGCGCGGCCGAGCCCCGCGTGTCGCCCACGTCTTGCCACGAACAACGAGGTGGACCATGCGTACGCTTGCGATGGCCGCACTGGCGGCACTGACCGGAGGTCTACTGGCGGGGGCGGCCGGGGCATCGCTCGTCGAGGAGGGCTTCGGCCCCGGCTACGCCGACGACGCGACGGTCGTCGGCCTCGGCCCCGCGCGGACGGGCTTTGCGGCGTCGCCCTGGGCGGCCGGGACGATCGACATCAAGCGCGACGTCTTCCACCGGGCCGGCGGCCTGGTGCATCCGCTGGTCGACGGCGCGACGCCCGGCCACCTGGAGGCCTGGGTCGACGGGCTCCAGAGCCCCCCGAACGGCGGCAGCGTCAGCCGCGCTCTCGCCTACAACTACACCGACCCCGACGCGACCGACCAGGTCTGGGGGGCGTTTCTCTTCCAGTTCAACGCCGTGGCCGGGTCGCTGAAGATCACCCTGGGCGACGCCACCGGGAGCAACCGGCCGGCCGAGTTTATCATCACCGTCGCGGGCGGGACGGGCACCCTCGAGACGCACCACGCCGGCAACAGCGCCGACGTCCTGAGCGTCGGGGGCCTCGCGCCGGACGTCGCGCACCTGGCGGTCTTCCGCATGCGGGACCTCCCCGACACGTACTACGACCCGCACAGCCTGTGGGTCGATCCGGACCCGGCGGACGTGCTCGCCGACGACATCGCGGGCGGCCAGTCGGGCGTGGCCATCACGCTGAACCCGAACCTGGACAAGGACACGGCCTCGGCGTGGGGGAGCCTGCGGCTGGAGACGCACAGCGGGAACGGGTCGCGGATTCTTTTCGACGAGTTCCGCCTGCGCGAGTCGCTCGGGGAGATGGGCCTCACGCCGGAGCCGGCGACGCTGGCGATGGTGGCCCTCGGCGGGCTGGGGCTGATGGCGGCACGCAAACGGCGGTAAGTCCTTTCGCGGCAACAGGATAGGCCATGCGCGGGCGGTCCGGTGACCGGGCCGCCCGCGTGCTGCGCGCGCCCGGGCGTTTGCTTTCCGCCGAATCCGGTGTATATTAGGAAGTGCCGTGGGACACGCCTTTGGGGAGGTAATACGATGCGGAAGATGCGATGGGTGGCGGCTGTCGTCGGGGTGGCGCTATGGGCCGGACCGGCCGCGGCCGCGTTGCCGTCGAGCTATGACTTGGCCGCCCTCGGCCGCGTCAACACCCGGGTGGAGGACCAGGTCGGCGCCGGGCCGTGCTGGGCCTTCGCGATCATGGTGGCGGCGGAGTCGAACGTCCTGACGGACGGGCTGTGGGCGGGAGACCCGAACGCCCTGGACCTGTCACAGCAGTTCCTGCGGTGCAACGAGACGCAGGGGCACCTCTTCGCGGATCCGCCAATCGCCGGCTGGTGCCGCGCCGTCAACTCCGGCGGCCGCCCCAACATCGGCATCAGCCACATGGCCCGCCTCGACGGGCCGATTACCGAGGCCCAGTGCCCGTACTGGTACACGGGCACGTTCTATGACAGCAGCGGGTACTACGGCCCGGGCGGGGAGCCCCTATGGCCGGCCGCCGGGACGTACCCGCCGGCGTATTTCCTGGAGAGCGCGCGGCACATCCAGGACCGCGACGCCATCAAGCAGGCCGTCATCGACCTGGGCGCCCCGTACGTGGGCATCGCCCATTACAATATGGCCTACGACGCCGGCAGCAACACCTACTACGACGACGGCACGGCGAGCGGCGAGGGTCTGAGCGGGCACGCGATGAACATCATCGGCTGGGACGACGCGAAGGTCTGCCCGAGGGCGCCGTCGCCGGGCGCCTGGCTCGTCAAGCAGAGCCATCCGACGCCCTCGAGCCCGACGACGTTCTGGGTCTCCTACGAGAGCCAGCGGTTCCTGACCGGCGACGGGGCGTCGTTCTTCGACATGGGCCCGATCGACGCGATCGCGGGCGTCCATTACCACGACATGGTCGGCGCGATCGGCTCGTGGTACCTGCCCGACGAGTGCGACGAGTCGCTGGCGGTCTGCCGCTACGTGGCCGGGCCGGAGGCCGAGCAGATCGGCCTCGTCAGCTTCTACAGCGAGACGGCCGACCAGCCGTACGAGGTCCGTCTGTACGACAGCCTGGCGGCCCTGGAGGCCGGGGCGGACCCGCTGACGACGGCGGCCGGCATCGTCGCCGACGCGGGGTACTATACGATCGACCTCGCCAGCCCCGTCACGATTGCCGCCGGCGACGATTTCCTCGTGTACCTGTCGCTGCCGGGGGGCGAGCAAGGCGTCTCGTACGGTTCGGATTCGCAGAAGACGTCCGAGGTCAACGCCGCGGGCGAGTGCTACTACTTCGACACCGTCGCGGGCGCGTGGCTGGACCTGTACGACTACGACCAGGGGTATCAGAGCTTCACGATGAAGGCCTATGCCATCGTCCCGGAACCGGGGACGCTGGTCCTGCTGGCCTTCGGCGCGGTGGCGGTGGCGGTGCGAAAACGGCGGTAGGCCGCGCCGCGAGCAACTGAAGGGAACGCGACGTCACGCGGGCGGTCCGGCAGCGGGCCGCCCGCTCTGCATCCGTGCCGCACTCTACCGGCGGCGGCGAGCCAGGACCGCCAGCCCGGCGGCCAGCAGCCCGAGCGTCCCGGGGCCCGGGACCGTCGCCATGAAGACGTCCCGCGTGTAGATGTCGAGGACGCCGAGCCAGGCGAGGGTGCGTCCGGCCAGGGCGGGCGAGGTGTCGCCGTAGGCGTTCTCGGTCACCTGGGTGGTGACGCCGGTGGCGGCATTGTGCAGGAAGATTTCGCTGTCGCCGCCCACCGGGTCGGGGCCGACCCAGGCCACCAGGTCGCCGTCGAGGCAGACGCCGTAGTCGGCGTTGGCGTCGTTGTCGGTGAGCTGCAGGACGGTGCCCGCGTCGGCGTCGTAGAGCCAGACTTCGTCGTCGTGGCCGTCGGAGCCGACCCAGGCGTCGTCCGTGAGGCGGGTGACCGCGCCGCCCTCGTAGACGAAGACGTCTTCGTCCGCCCCCAGCGAGGGCAACTCGGTCCAGGCGACCAGCGACCCGTCGGTCACGATGTCGTGCTTGTCAAGCCCCGTATAGGTCAGCCTCGTGACCGTCCAGGGCCCCGCCAAGGCGGGCAGCGCCGCCGCCACGAGGACCAGAACCCCGCCCATCATCCGAAGCGCGTGCGACCGTGCCATCGCGCAACCCCCTCTCACCCCAGAAGACCTCTCGCGGCGTGGCCCGCGACGCGCGGCGCGCACGGAACCCCCCAAACTATTGTGTCCGAACCAATTTACTATACCCCATATTCGGGGCAAAGTCAAATCGACGGGCGCTGAAGGCGACGAGGATCCACCCGAGGCGTCTGCGCAGCCCGGCCGCGCCCTACGCCCCGAACTTCGCCAGGCGCCCCGCGTGGGCCAGCATCAGCGGCATCAGGTGGCGGCTCGGGCGCAGGCCCAGGCCGCCCGTGATGCAGGCGATCTCGTCGAACGTCTCGACCGCGTCGCGGCGGGCCAGCTTCGCCGAAAGCAGCGCCGGCACGGGGTGCCACGAGTGGGCCTTCATCACCGCCGGCGTCGAGTGGTCGGCCGTCACGACGAGGACGTCGGGCCCAAGCGTTTCGATCGGCGGCAGGCTCGCGTCGGCCTCCTCGATGTAATGGACCTTGGCGTCGAAGTCGCCGTCTTCGCCGGCCTTGTCGGTGTGCTTGTAATGGAGGAAGAAGTAGTCGTACTCGTCCCAATGGGCGGCCAGGCTGGCGACGTCCTTCTCCGGGTCGTTGCAGGCGTCCAGCGCCTCCATCCCCACGAGCCGCGCGACGCCCCGGTACATCGGCGTCCCCGCGACGACGGCGGCCCGGACGCCGAACCGCTCCGTCACACTCGGCCAGTTCGGCTTCGTCGCGAAGCCGCGCGCCAGCACCCCGCTCGCCTTCGGTTCGTCGGCGAGCACCTCGCGGGCGCGCCGGAGGACGGCGGCGGCGATCTTGGCGGTCCGGGCGCTCTCGGGCGAATCGTCCGAGACCTCGGGTTCCAGCGGCGGGACGCCCGTCTGCTGCGGATCGGTATCCTTGAGGCCGTCGCCGAGACGGTCGCCGCGCAGCACCATCAGGGCCCGGTGCTCCTTGACCGGGGCCCAGAGAACCTGGACGCCGTCCTCCTCGGCGATGGCCTCGCCCAGCCGCTCGACGATGGGAAAGGACTCGTCGTTGGGGATGCGGCCGGCGCGGCGGTCGGTGATGTTGCCGCCGGAATCGAGGGTGCAGAAGTTGAGACGGGCGGCCACGTCGCTCGGCTGAAGGTCGAAGCCAACGCCGACGGCCTCCAGGGCCCCGCGGCCGATCTGGTACTCGATGGGGTCGTAGCCGAAGAGGCCCAGGTGGCCCGGGCCGCTGCCGGGCGTGACGCCGGGGTAGACGGGTTCGAGGCGTCCGGTGACGCCGGCGGCGGCAAGGCGGTCGGCGTTGGGGGTGCGGGCGGCCTGGAGTTCGGTCCGGCCGCCGGGGCCGCTCGTCCCGCCGCCCACGCCGTCCCAGACGTAGAGGATGAGCTTGGAACCGTTGTCGTCGAGCAGGTGCCGGAGGTCCATGTCGGCCATCGGGGGGTCCTCGCTTCCGGAGTTCAGGGGTTCGCCCGGCGCGGGCGTGCGACGCCGGTCGCCGGGAGCGGCACCATAGCGGGCCGGGGGGCGGCGTGCAAGCGTGTGCGCGCGGGTGCGGGCGCGGCCCGCGGCCGGGTCGGCCGCACGCCCTGCGCCGGCGCGCGGGCGGCCGCGTGGCGCGAGGCCCGCCGGCCGCCCTGCCCGCCGGTTGGTCCGTCAGGGGCGCGGCCTCAGCGCTTCTTGACGAGGATGAACGCCTGGCGGTCGCCGACCCGCACCAGCATCGGCACGCCGCGCTCCAGGTCCGCGTCCTTCATCGCGTCGCGGAAGTCGGCGAGGGCCTCGATGCGGCGTCCGCCGACGCGGAGGATGAGCATGCCGGAGCGGAGGCCGGCGCGGTCGCCGAGGCCGCCCGAAGTGACCCCGGTGATGAGGACGCCCTTGGCGTCGCCGTAGCCGAGCTGCTCGGCGGTCTCGTCGGTCAGGGGGCCGACGGTGATGCCGAGGTCCTCGTACTCGGTCGGCTCCTCGTCGCCGCCGGGGCGACGCCGCCCGCGGGCGATGGCCGGGGCCTCGTCACGGCGGCCGAGGGTGACGGTCAGCGTCTTCGGCTTGCCGTCGCGGAGGACGCGGACCTTGACCTTCGCGTCCGGGGCAGTCCAGGCGACCTCGTCGCGGAGTTCGTTGACGTCGGTCACCGGGGTGTCGCCGAAGCGAACGATGACATCGCCGGCCTCGAGGCCGGCGTCGGCGGCGGGCCCGTCCTCGAAGACCTGGTTGATGAGGACGCCCTCGGCGGCGTCGAGGCCCATCGACTCGGCCAATTCCTCCGTCACGGTCTGGATGCCCACGCCCAGCCACCCGCGGACCACCTGGCCCGTCTCCTTGAGGCGTTCGGCGACGCGCCGCGCGAGGTTGACCGGCACGGCGAAGCTGATGCCCTGGTACCCGCCGGAGCGACTCGCGATGGCGGAGTTGATGCCGATGACGCGGCCGTTCATGTCGACCAGCGGGCCGCCCGAGTTGCCGGGGTTGACGGCGGCGTCGGTCTGGATGAAGTCCTCGTAATCGACGAGGCCCACGTCGGCGCGACCGGTGGCCGAGACGATGCCGGCCGTCACGGTCTTCTGGAGGCCCAGGGGCGCGCCGATGGCCAGGACCCAGTCGCCGACGTCGGCCTGGTCGGAGTCGCCCAACTCGACCGTCGGCAGGTCCTTGGCGTCGACCTTGATCAGGGCGATGTCGGTCGGCGGGTCGGTGCCGATGACCTCGGCGGCGAGTTCACGGCCGTCGGCGAGGATGACCTGGATCTCGTCGGCGTTCTCGACCACGTGGTTGTTGGTGAGGATGTGGCCGGCGGCATCGATGATGAAGCCGGACCCGAGGCCCTGGCGCTGCTGTTTCGGCGCCTCGCCGCGCGGCATGGGGGCGCGGGGCTCGCCGAAGAAGCGGCGGAAGAAGTCGTCCGGCATCCCGAACGGCGACCGCGAGACCTTCACTTCCTGGGTGGTGGCCACCGTGACGACCGTCGGGCCGACGCGCTTGGCCACCGCCCGGAACGCCTGCGACAGTTCCAGGGCCGAGGCGGTGGGCAGGTCGCCCTCGGCCAAGGCCGCCGGCACGTAGGGCGTGGCAAACAGGTTCGGCGCCTCCTCCGGCGGCACGTCCGCCTCCAGGAACAGCGGCACCAGGATGCCGCCCGCGATGAGCAGGCCGAAGGCGGCCAGGATGACCAGGGCACGATGGCGTTCGTTCATGGGTTCTCTCCTGCGTCCGTCCGCGTCACGCGAAGGCCCGGCGGGCCCGTCCGTCCGCCGCGGGCCAAAACACTCCGTATCATAGCCGCGCCCCTCGCCGCCGGACAAGGGCGCGGCCAAAGGGCAAGTAAGGGTTGGACGCGGCCGGGCGTGCCGCCGTTCACTCGGAGCTGCAGTCGCGGGGACCATGCGACACGCGGGAGGCCGCGCGCCGAGGCGGACCGTTTCAGCAGGTGGGCGTGTGCCAACGCGGCGTCGAGACGGGCCCCTCGAGCGAAACCGGACACCGCGCCGTGGCGATCTCGCTTTCGCTTGCACGTTCTACGCCCGTCACGCTACCCTTGTTCTGAACCTCTCACGCGAAAGGCCCCTCCCATGCAACATCGCGTCTTCGGCACCACCGGCTGGAAGGTCTCGGCCATCGGGCTCGGCACCTGGAACATCGGCGGCCAATGGGGCGAGGTCGACCGCCAGACCGCTCTCGACACCGTCCATGCCGCCCTCGACGCCGGGATGAATCTCATCGACACGGCCGACGCCTACGGCATGCCACAGGGCCTCTCGGAAGAAATCCTCGGCGAGGCCCTCGCGGGCCGACGCGACGGCCTCTACCTGGCGACCAAGGTGGGCAACTGGGCGCGGCGGTTCGGCCACCCCCTGCCCTACACCGCCCCCGAGCACGTCCGTGTCTGCTGCGACGCCAGCCTCGGCCGCATGAAGACCGACTGCATCGACCTGTACCAGTGCCACATCGGCAACCTGGACGAGCCGGACGTCTTCCTGGAGGCGTTCGACCAGCTCATCGCGGCCGGCAAGATCCGGGCGTTCGGCGTCTCGACCAACAGCCTGAAGGTGCTCCAGGCATTCAACCGCGACGGGCGGTGCGCCGCCGTTCAGGTCAACTACAGCCTGCTGAACCGCGAGGCCGAGGCCGACCTGCTCCCCTACTGCCGCGAGCAGGGCATCGGGGTCCTGGTGCGCGGGCCGCTCGGGCGGGGTCTGCTGGCCGGGAAGTACGACGCCTCCAGCACGTTCGAGGACTCGGTCCGCGAGCGGTGGAACGAGGCCCAGCGGGACGAGTACCTGGCCCTGGTCGACCAAGTCGACCGGCTGCGCTTCCTGGAGACGCCGGAGCGGACGATGGCCCAGGGGGCGCTGGCGTGGCTGCTGGCGAACCCGGCGGTGACGTGCCCCATCCCCGGGGCGAAGAGCCCGGCGCAGGCCCGCGCCAACGCCGCCGCCGCCGATCTGGCCCTGACGGACGAGGAGCTGGCCAAGGCGAACGAGGTCACGGCCGGGGCGTAAGGCCGGCGGCCAACCGCGCGGGCGGGACCTACCGCTCGGCCGCGCCGGCGGCGGCGTCGTGGGCGCGGCGGCGGAAGAAGACCTTGCGGCGTGGGGGGTGCGGCGTCTTCGGAGCGCGCACGAGGACGACGTAGACCAGCACCGCGGCGACCGCCGCCAAGATGCCGAGCGCCATCCCCACCGTCGCCCCCCCCCGCCTCAATCCTTCCGATAGTACGCCGCCAGCGCGGGCGGCACCGCGCGGTACCGTTCGTAGAGCGCGGCATAGACCTCGCGGTCGGGCCCCGGCTCGACGCGCCTCTCGCCGAAGTCGATGGCATCGCGGGCGGCGTCGAAGGAGGCGTGGAGGCCGGCGCCGACCATGGCAGCCATGGCGCCGCCGAGGGCGGTGGCCTCGACCTCGGAGGGGACGACGACGGGCAGGCCCGTGACGTCGGCACGGATCTGGTTCCAGAGGGCGTTCTTCGCCCCGCCGCCCACCACGCGCAGGGCCCGGGCCTCGATGCCGGGCCCGTCGGCGAAGACGCCGAGGGCGTCGCGGAGCTGGAAGGCCAGGCCCTCCAGCGCCGCCCGGTACACCTGGCCGCGCGTCGTGTTCAGCGTCAGCCCGAGCAGCGTGCCGCGCGTGCCGTGCTGCTGGTTGGGCCCGGTGCCGGTGAAGCTGGGCAGCAGGAGGACGCCGCCCGCGCCGGACCTGACCGTGGCGGCCTCGCCGATCATGACATCGTACCGGATGCGCCGCTCGCCGACGTCGGCGAACCAGAGGTCGGCGACCCACTCCAGGACGCCGGAGCCCATCATGAGGAGCTGGGGGTTCCAGCGTCCGGGCGTGGCGTCGCACTCGTAAAGGAGGCCGCCCTCGAACGAGGCGTCGTTCGGGCGGAAGGCGTCGGCCCGGGCGATGAGGATCTCCCAGGTGCCGCTCGAGACCGCGACCTCGCCCGGGGCGAGGCCCGAGCCGAGCAGGGCGAACTGGGTGTCGTGCCCGGCGGCCACCACGGGCGTCCCGGCGGCCAGGCCCGTCGCCTCGGCCGCCTCCGGCGTCACGCCGCCAATCACCTCGCCAGGCTCGACCCAGCGCGGGAGCAGCCGCTTCGGCAGCCCGACGGCCTCCAGCAGGTCGTCGGCCACGTCGCGGCCGGCCAGGTCCATGAACATACCCGTGGAGGCGATGGTCGGGTCGAGGCTGACTTGGCCGGAGAGGCGGTGGCTGACCAGGCCCGGAGTCATCAGGAACGCCGACGCCCGCTCGACCGCCTCCGGGGCGTGTTGCGCAAGCCACGCCATCCGGAAGAGCGTGTTGAAGTGGATGATCGGATAGCCCGTGACGTCGAACAGGTGGCGCAGGCCGAGCTGCCGGCCGAGGTCGCGGGCGAGGTCGGCGGTCCGCTCGTCGCGCCAGGCGATCAGGGGGTACGTGGGACAGCCGTCGGCGTCGACGACGGTGCCGTCGGCGCCCCAGGTGGTGACGGTGACGGCCTTGACGCGATCGGCGCCGACGCGGGCGATGACGTCCCGGGCAAGGTCGCCGAGGGTCTGCCACAGGGCGTCGAGGTCCCAGACGAGCCAGTCGGGCTCGCCGCCGGACTGGGCGACGGGCTCGTTGGCGCGGCCGGCCTGGGCGAGGGTCTTGCCGGAGGCGTCGATGGCCAGGACCGTGAGGTTGGTGGCCCCGCAATCGAGGACGAGGACGGCATCGTCAGGCATGGGTCGGCCTTTCGCGAAGGGTCCGGGCGGCTGGGGGCGCAGCATCGGCGCGGGGGGCCGACTTGTCAAGGAAAACGGGCCGCATGCCGCCCCGCTCTACCAGCCGAAGCTGATGGCAAAGCGGCCGGTGGACCAGCCCAGCAGGCCCCGTCGGGACGAGAAGAGGAAGCCGTCGCCGAAGTGCGGTCCGTAGGCCCAACTCGACCAGGACCCGCCGCGCCGCCACGGGCCGCATCGCCGCCACGCGTGGCCGTGGTGCCAGCCGTGATGCCACGGACAGCCGGCGTGGCCGAGGTGCCAGGGGGTGCAGTCGCCCCAGGTGTAGGAGACGTGGTCGGGACCGCTGCGGTAGTAGCCGACGGCGTCATAGCTGCTGCCCGGGCCGTAGGGGACGAACCGCTCGTCCGGCGACGTCTGAAGGACACGGGCCGGCGGCGTCGGCGAAAGGACGCTGACGCCCGACGGGGTGACCGTCAGGCTGCGGATGGAGACGATGCGGGTCGTGGTCCCGCGGTGCCACGGAAGGGCGCCGGCGTCTTCGACGACGGTCGCCCCGCCGGGCGCATACGACCTGCCCGCGTGCCAAGGGAGGCAGGCGGTGTCGCGGGCGCCGACGCGTTCGCTGTAGACGCCGTGGTGCTCAGAGTAGACGCCCCAGTGCTGGGCGGCCAGGGGGGCCGGCGTGGCCAAGGCGAGGGCGAGCCCGAAGACCGCCGAGACGGCCGGAAGCAGGACGCGGCGCATGATGGACCTCCTTCGCGTATCGTACTATTGTAGTGCGCGCGGGGCCGGAGGCAAGCGACGAAGAAACCTGTGGGCGCGCCGGCTTCGGCCGCGGCGCTCGCGCCGCGCGTGCCGCCGCACCGGCCGGCGGCCACAACAGCGGGCACCCACGGGCGGGGATGCCCGTGCCACGTCAAAAAAGGCCGCGCCCGCGGGGGACGGTCGGGCGCGGCTTACAGCCAACGGGCCGGCAAGCGGCCCGGCGAAGCGGCGCCCCGGCCGGAGGGTCAGCCGGGACGCGCGTCGCCTGGCGCCGGCCCGGTTTGCGGGCGGGCCGGCAGGCGGCCCCGGGGGGGGGAGAGGACCGCCCCTTCGTCTACCATCGGATGTACACGACCCCGCCCGTGTGCACCACGGGCTGAGGCCGATAGACCGTCACCGGCCGGTAGGTCGTCGCTTCGTAGACCGCGCCGTCGCGGAAGCCTTCACGGTAGCCGTCCTCGAAGCCCCGGCCGTAGCCGCGGTCGAAACCGTCCCGGAAGCCGCGCCGGTAGACCCGCCGGAAGCGCGGCGTCCGGATGATGGGCGTCCGCGGGGCGATGACGTGCGGGTACGCCACCACGCGTGTCCCCCCGCAGGGGGTCGAGCGGAGGGTCACGAGGCGGGTGCCGGGATAGTGCCGGGCGTCGGCCGGCCGTGCGGTCACGGCCAGAAAGACGGCGCCGCCGATCAGCAGCAGTGCGAGTTTCGGTGCGAGTTTCATGGCTTGCCCTTTCTCCCCTGGACGGTTCGCGGCGATGCGTCCCCAGCCACACCCTTGGACGGGTGCCGCGTGGGGCGCATTCAGAAACCGGGGAGGAAATCAGAAAAGGCGGCCCCCCGCGAGCCGTATGGCCGCAGACGGGGGCGAAGGGGCGCGGCGACAGGGCCTCAGTCGGCGTGCATCCGCTTTCGCAGGTCGCGCCAGTCGCAGACAATGGCGCTCCGCGGGCAGACCTTCTCGCACAGGTAGCAGTACATGCACCGGTCGGCGAAGACCGGCGCCGGGGCGAGGCGGATGTTGTCCGTGGGACACCGGGCGGCACAGAGGCCGCACCGGATGCAGGCCGCCTCGTCAAGCCAAAGCTTCGGCAGGACCCACTTCATGACGGGCCCGCGCAGCAGAAGCGACAAGCGGAACGTCTTGCCGCCCACGAAGGGGTACCGCGGCTCGGGCACCGGCTCGCCCGCGAGGACGCGCTCGGCCTTCGCCACGGCGTCGCGGCCGAAGGTCTCGGCGGCGGCCAGGTCCTCCTCGCTCGGATGCCCCCACTTGCGGAGCGTGCCGAGGTAAACGCCGTAGGTGTCGAAGCCGGGGCACGCGTAGGAGCCGACCACGCGGCCGCCCTTGCGGCGCAGCGCCCGGGCCAGCCGCCGGAACGTGTTCGTCGGGTTGCCGCCGTTGGTGTTGAACGTGAGGACCGGGACGGGCCCGTCGCGGTGGGGAAGGCGCCGGATCCAGTCGGCCACGTTCACCGGTTCGCGGTAGTAGAAGACGGGCGCGCCGACGGCCAGCAGGTCGGCCTCCGTCCACTCGCCCGGGTCGACCTCCTCGATCGGCCGCACGTCCGCCGACGCGCCGCCCGCTTCCAGGCCGCGCCCGATGGCCCGGGCGACGGCGGCCGTGTTGCCGGTCTGCGAGAAGGTGACGACCAGGGCGTTCACGCGGCGCTCCCTTCCGCCCGGGGCGGCGCCACCCAGCGGACCAGGTCCCGAACGTACGCCGCCGGGGCCGGGTCGAACTCCAGGGTGTGGTGCCCCTCGGGGTACGTGACGATCTTGGCGCGGTCCGACGGCATGGCGCTCACGAAGGCCCGCGTCACGGCATTGTCGGTAATCCGGTCCTGGCCGGCAAGGGCCAGCAGGACGGGCAGGCGGCACTGCCGGGCGCGGCGGGCATAGCGGTCGAGGCGGCGGCTCTCAAAGAGGAACCGGGCCGTCACCTCGCGCAGGCTCAGCGGGTCCTCCGCGATGTACCGCTGCCGCACCGGGTTCGCCGTAAACAGGGCCGGAGCCCGGAGCGGGATGGCAAACCGCGCCGTCTCCTTGCCCGTGGCCAGGCAGGCGACCACCCGGGCCTTCGTCGCCGTCCCGAGGTCGATCTGCGTAAAGAGGCCCGGCGCCGCGACGACCAGGCTCCGGTAAAGGGCCGGCCGGTACGCGCCGCATGCCAGGGCCAGCTTGCCGCCCCAACTGACGCCCATCAGGTGGACGCGCTCATGGCCGGTCTCGGCGGCGGCGAGGTCGGCGGCGGCCTCGACGTCGGCAATCCACGTCTCGGCCCGGTCCACGTGGCCGCGCTCGTGGGCCTCGTCCAAGCCGCTGCCGCGCCGCTCCAACTGGTAGACACACGCGCCGGCCTCGGCGAGGGCCCGCGACGACACCTCGTACCAGCCGCTGTGGCTCTGGATGCCGTGCAGGCTGAGAAGCGTGGCCGCGGGGCGACCGTCGGGCGCCCAGACCCGCATCGGCAGGGGCGACCCGTCGGCGGAAGGATAGGTGCGGTCTTCGGGGGCGACCATGGCGCCGACGGTACCCGCGCGGGCGGGGGCGAATCAAGGCCGAACCGAGGCGTCCAAGACAGCCGGCGACGGAAAGCGCCTTGCGGCGGAGCAGTGATATCGTATGGTAATGCAAACGCGGCCCGCGCGGCCGCCCGGACGGATACGAGGGGCTGCCCCATGATTCCGCGACGCACCACCCCCTGCCTCCTGGCCGCCTTCCTGGCCGCTGTCGCGGCCGGCCCCGCCGGGGCCCAGAAGATCAAGTACGGCCCGGGAGCGGCGCGGCTGACGAACGAGCCGGTAACGGCCGAAGCCGACGTCGTGAAGCTCGTCAAGCACGCGCTGGACATCGGCGAGGCCTTCGAGCCCCGGTTCATGGTCCTGGACGAGGAATTGCCGGACGAGCAGAAGGCGGCGTTGCGGCAGCGGAACACGGCCATGATGGAGGCCTTGCGGGAGGACTTCCGCTTCGACACCGAGTGGCGGTTCGTCCTCGGCCGCCGCTTCGAGATCCGCGACACCAACCAGGCCGTCGTCCAGTTCACCGTCACGATGCCGGGCGAAACCGACGAGGCCCCGTCGCTCTTCCGCCTCCGCTCGTCGCAGCCCGAGCAGGCGTACCTGGTGTTCGAGGCGAAGGACCGGCGCGGCATCCCGCACCGGGCCCACCTGCTGGTCTGGCCGGTGGAGAGTGCGTGGCGGGCGGCGGACTTCGCGGTCTTCCCGGCAAGGATGGGCGAGATGGACTTCGAGGCGGCCATCAAGACCGCTCGGAAGGAGTTGGAGGCCGGGCGACCCTTCGTGGCGGCCGCCATGCTCGCGGTGGCCGAACGCCTGGGCGGGTCGCCCGCGTACCGGACCCCCGGCCGCGTCGCCCAGCTCGGCCCCGTGCGGGCCAAGCTCGAAGAAACCCTCGGCCTGGGCAAGCGGCCGGTGGGCACCGTCGCGGGGCCGGACGGACCCGTCGAGATCCAGACGGTGGGCGGTATGCCGTACGTGGAAGGCCTGTTCGCGGTGGTGGCGATTCGCGGCCAGTGGAAGGGCTCGGCCCGCGCGACGGCCCTCTACAACAAGCAGGTGGCCCGGGCGGTGCTGAAGGCGCATGCCGGGTTCCGCACGCATTTCAAGGGGCTGGGCATCGTGGCCTTCTTCGCCGACGGCGACCGGCCGCCGTTCCGCAGCGCCCACCTCCTGGCCGAACTGGACGCGCCCGACCCGGACAAGGTCGAGGACCGGGAGGGCACCTCGCCGGAAGGCGAGTGACGCCGCCCGCGCGGGGGACGGGGGGGGCGGCGGGACGAATGCGACGGACGCGAACGGCGGTGAAGGCCCCCCTGGCGCTCGGGGTGGCCGCGCCGGCGATGCCGGCCCGCCCGCCGCTGGCGTTGCCCCGGCCGCCGGGACCGCGGGACCTGGGCCTTTGAGCGCGGCCGGCCCGGCCCGCCGGCGCCTTGCCGCGCCCCAGCCGCCCTGCTAGCATATCCCGCACACCGCACGCAGACCAGGAGACCGCCATGCTCACCGGCCGCGCCCACGTCTTCGGCGACGACGTCAATACCGACGAGATCATCCCGGCCCGGTACCTGAACACGTCCGACCCGCGGGAACTGGCCGCCCACTGCATGGAGGACGCCGACCCCGAGTTCGTCGAGAAGGTGCAGCCGGGGGACATGATCGTCGGCGGGCAGAACTTCGGGTGCGGCTCCAGCCGCGAGCACGCCCCCATCGCGATCAAGCACGCGGGGGTCTCGTGCGTGGTGGCGGCCAGCTTCGCGCGGATCTTCTTCCGCAACGCCATCAACATCGGTCTGCCCATCGTCACCTGCCCGGACGCCGTCGAGGGCGCCTCGAACGGCGACACCCTCGAGATCGACCTGGAGGCGGGCACGCTCACGAACACGTCCACGGGCGCCGCGTTCTCGTTCCCGCCGTTCAGCGCCGAGGTCCAGGCGATCATCGAGGCGGGCGGCCTGATGCCCTTCGTCAAGCAGCAGGTCGACCGGGCGTAGGCCCGGGCCGGGAGGACGAGGACCGACACGCCTGACGCGCCGCGTGGCTGCGCGGCGGTGGCCCCGGTAACGCGTCGCGCGGCTTTTCCCCGCGCGGCCGGCCGCGTGCGGGTATAATGACAGACAGAGCGGGCTGTGTGGCTTTGCGCGTCGGCTCACCCTCCGGGGCACAGTTGCCGGGCATGTCGTCGTACGCAGGACGTGGGCACAGGCAGGCGTGGTTGCGGTGCGCAGCCATGTCTGATCAACCGATGGTCTCCGGTACCGGGGGGTACGATGTCCGCACCCAAGCTCTCGTACGAGGAACTGGCCCGCCGCCTGGCAAAGGCGGAGGCGGCGCTCGCCGCCTTGCGCGACGGACATCCCGGCGGCAACGGGCCGGCCAAGACGGCCCCGGAAGAGCCGCGGGCCTTCCTCGAACGGATTGCCGCCATCGCGCCGGTCGGCATCTTCGTGTACGACGTCAACGAACAGCGGACCATCTTCGGCAATCCGGCCTACGAGGCCCACCTTGGGTACACCCTGGACGAGATCCAGGCCCTCGGCCCGACGCTGCTGGAGGCGATCTACCACCCGGACGCGCGCGAGCGATTGCGCAAGCACGACGCGGCGCTCCTGGCCGACCGCGACGGCCGCGTCTTCGAAGCCGAGTACCAGATTCGGCACAAGGACGGCAGCACGCGCTGGGCCCGGACGTGGGAAGTCGTGCTCTCACGGAACCCGGACGGCAGTCCGGCCCAAGTCTTGGGCATCGGCCTGGACACGACGGAGCGGAAGCGGACGGAGGCCGCCCTGGCCAAGAGCCAGGAGCGGCTCGAGAGCATCTTCCGCGTCGCGCCGGTCGGCATCGGCCTGGTCGCCAACCGGGTCATCCTGGAGGTCAACGACCGCATCTGCGCCATGACCGGCTACAGCCGGCAGGAGCTGGTCGGGCAGGACGCGCGGCGGCTCTACCCGACGGAGGCGGACTACGAGTACGTCGGGACCGAGAAGTACTGGCAGATCGCCGAGACGGGTACGGGCACCGTCGAGACACGGTGGCTCTGCAAGGACGGCCGCGTCCGCGACGTCCTGCTCACGTCGACCGACGTGGACCCCGGCAACCCGGCAGCGGGCGTCACCTTCACGGCCCTGGACATCACGGCCCGGCAGCGGGCGGAAGCGGCCCTGCGGGAAAGCGAGCGCATTCTGCGGGCCACGGGCCGCATCGGCAAGATCGGCGGTTGGGATCACGATCTGGCCACCGGCAAGGCGGTTTGGACAGAGGCCACGTACGACATTGTCGGTATCCCCTACGACCAGGAGCCCCCCGGCCCGGACGAACACTTGGACTACTACCCGCCGGAAGACCGGGAAATCCTGCGCACCGCCTACGAGCAGGCCGTGGCGGACGGCACGCCGTTCGACCTGGAGCTCCGGTGCCATACCGCCGACGGCAGACGCATCTGGTGCCGCGCCCAGGGCGAGCCCGTCCACCGGGACGGCGTCTGCGTGCACATGCGCGGGGCGTTTCAGGACATCACGCAACGGAAACAGGCCGAAGCGGCGCTGCGCGAAAGCGAGCGGCAGAAGAACCTGGTCCTGGAAGCCACGTCCGAAATGGTCGCCTACTACGATACCGATCTGCGGGTCCTCTGGGCCAACCAGGCCTCGGCCGCCTCGGTCGACGCGTCCCCCGAGGACCTCGTGGGGCGCCACTGCTACGCGATCTGGCACGGCCGCGACGCCCCCTGCGAGAACTGCCCCGTCCTCTCGGCCATGGAGACGCGCATGCCGGCGCGGGGCGAGCAGCAGACCCCCGACGGCCGCTGGTGGCTGCTCCGCGGGTATCCGATTCTCGACGATGGCGACGGGGACCGGGTGATCGGCTTCGCGGAGTTCGGCCTGGACATTACCGCCCGCAAGCGGGTCGAGGCCGAGCGCGAGGCCCTCCAGGAGCAGCTCGTGCAGACCCGGAAGCTGGAGTCGGTGGGGCGGCTGGCGGGGGGCGTGGCCCACGACTTCAACAACATGCTCTCGGTCATCCTCGGCAACGCCGAACTCGCCCTCCAGGCCCCCGACGACCCGGACGCCCTCCGCGAGAACCTCGACGCCATCCGCCGCGCCGCACGCCGGTCGGCGGACCTGACGCGGCAGCTTCTGGCGTTCGCGCGGCGCCAGACGGCCCGGCCGCGCGTGCTGGACCTGAACAAGACGGTAGGCGACACGATGCGCATGCTCCGCCGCCTCATCGGCGAGAACGTCGACCTCGTCTGGGAACCCGGGGCGGCCCTGTGGCCGGTGAAAATCGACCCGGCCCAGGTCGACCAGATGCTGGCGAACCTGTGCATGAACGCCCGTGGTGCCATCGACGACGCCGGCCGCGTCACCCTCCAGGCCCACAACGTGCATGTGGACGCCGCAATCGCCGCCGCCCACGCCGAGGCCGAACCGGGCGACTACGTGATGCTGAGCATCGAGGACACGGGATGCGGCATGGACGCCGAGACGCTGGCCCACATCTTCGAGCCCTTCTACACGACCAAGGACGTCGGCCAGGGCGCCGGCCTCGGCCTCGCAACCGTCTATGGCGTCATCCGGCAGAACGGCGGGTTCGTCGGCGTGACGAGCGAGCCGGGGCGCGGCACGCGGTTCGAGCTGTACCTGCCACGCTACCGGGGAGAGGCCGAGGAGGCATCGCCGGAGACGGGCCCCGCCGCCGTGCCGCGCGGCCACGAAACCGTGCTGCTGGTGGAGGAGGAGGCGTCGGTCCTGGAGCTGAGCGAGCGGCTGGTGTCGGGTCTGGGCTACACCGGGCTCGCCGCCCGGACGCCGCACGAGGCGATGGAGGCCGCCGAGGGGTACGACGGTCGCATCGACCTGCTCGTGACCGACGTCATCATGCCGGAGATGAACGGGGCGGCGCTGGCCAAGGCGGTCGCGCGGCAACACCGGGGGTTGCGGACGCTCTTCATCTCGGGGTACCCGGCGGACCACGTGGCCCATCACGGGGTGCTGGCGGACGGGATGCACTTCCTGCAGAAGCCGTTCTCGCGGGATGGGTTGGCGGCGGCGTTGCGGACGGCGCTGGATGGGGAGTGAGGCCGGCCCGCGGGGCCGCCGTGACGGCCGCGCGACAGGGGATTTCGATTGCAAATTCACCGCGCCCTCGTACCATTCTCGTACAAGGAGGTAGGATCCGCAGTTCGGGAGGACGTGCGATGACGACGCACCGCAGTGCGCTGTTTCTTGGCGGGTTGGCCCTCGTGGCGGCCGCCCTGGCCGGTTGCGAGGACGCGGGGGCTCCGGCCCCGATGACGACGGCCGAGAGCCGCGCCGCCGAAACCCTTGACGAGGACCTGGCGCGCGAAGGGTACCGCGTCGAGACGACCGAGGACGGGTCGAAGCGGTTCCGCAACCCCCTCGGCCTGCTGCCCCAGGCGACGCCCCTGGGCGACGTCCGCCAGCCGTCGGCGGCCAACGTGGACGTGCCCGCCGCCGAGGCGGGGACGGGCGGCGCGGGCGAGCCGGCCGCGGGCGCCGGAGCGCCGGCGCGGCAAGTGACGCTCTCGGACCTGCCGGACGCGGTGCGGGCGACCGCCGAAGCGCTCGCCGGCAAAGCCCCGGCGACCCAGGCGGTGGCGTTCGATTTCGCCCTGGAGAAGGCCGAGACGCCCGGGGCCGCGGGCGGGCCGCCGATGCCCGAGCCCGCCGCCGGCCGCGTCCAGATGCTCCTGCCCGACCGGATGCGCATCGACGGCACGGGGGCCGCAAACGGCACCGAGATGGAGATGACGGTCGTCATGAACCAGGGGGTCCTCTGGATGGAGGCCCGCGACCCGAACACCGACCTGGTCCAGACGGTGGTCAAGTTCGACATGAACGCCTTGGGCGGGGCGATGAGCGGCCCGAGCCCGATGGAAGAGTTTGCCCCGATGCCGGAGCATATCCTGACGGCCCACGCCCAGCAGTACACGTTCACGGACGTGCGTGACGACACGGTGGGCGGCACGCCGTGCAAGGTCTTCGAGGGGACCGCGAAAGGCCAGGGGGCCGAGGCCGCCAAGGTGCTGATCTGGATCGGCACCGAGGACGGGCTGATGCGGAAGCGGCAGACGCAGGACGCCGCCGGCACGCCCATCGAGACGGTGACGCTGTCGAACATCGACACAAACCCGTCGATCGCGACGGCGGTGTTCGACTACTCGCCCCCGGCGGACGTCGAGGTGATGGACATGGGCGAGATGATGAAGGCCATGATCCAGGGCATGGGCGAGGCCATGGAAGGCGCCGACGACGAAGCAACCATGACCGACGAGCTGAGCGAGCCGCCCGCCGACGAGTAGCCGCACGCGGCAGCCGCTCCCCGGGGGAACCCGCGCATGAAGATGCCGCAAGTCCGGGCCCAGGCCAAGGCCTTGGGTCTCACCACCGGCCGCAAGACCAAGGAAGCGCTGGTCCGCGAGATTCAGCAGGCCGAGGGCAACCGCGACTGCTTCAATCGCGGCGAGAGCGAGACGTGCGGCCAGGCGGGCTGCGCCTGGCGCGACGACTGCAAGTAGCCGCCCGGCCGGATTTCGCCAAACATCCCCGCCGCTCATCCGTACGTGCTGCCGGAGCCCGCGCCCGCGGGCCGACCCGAGGGAGCGACGAGGAGACCCCGTGGCCGACCCGCCCGCCGACGCCGTCCCCCTGCACAGCGTCCAGGAAGAGTACTTCTACCTGATGGTCAACCCGTGCGCGTGCGGCATGCCTTGGCGGACGGGCGACCAGCAGGCCGCGCCCGGGGGCGGCGGCCTGGTCCACCCAGTCCACGCGACCTGTCCGGGGTGCGGGGCGGAGCGGACATTCACCTTCGCCCTGCGGCAGAGGCCGGAGGCGGCGCGGCCGGCGCCCGTTCGCGAGGTCAACCCGACGGACGAGCCGTCGCGGGCCATCGACCTGGGCCAGTGGATGACGCTGGCCCGGTTCTACCTCGCGCGGATCGAGCGGCTCCGCGACGCCGTCGCGAAGGCCCAGTCGTTGCTGGACGCGCGGCAATGCCTGGAGGAGGCGCTGAAGTTCTTCCCGCCGGCGGCCGAGACGGCCCCAGCGGACGCCCTCTGGACGGATGCCGGCCGCCACGTGGCCGCCGAGACGCCGGACCTGCTCACGCGCCCGCGCATCGAGACGATGCTGGCGCGGCTGCCGGCCAAGGACGACCTGCAGCGGGTGGACGCGCCGGAGCAGCGCGAGTTCGAGAAGGCCCTGAAGCAGGAAGCCCGGCGCCGGAAGGGCCGCTGGTGGCAGCTCTGGAAACGCCGGCGGTGAAGGCGGAGCCTCAGGCCTTGCCAGCCGGCGCGTCCGGCGCCCGCGGCGGGCCCTCGTCGGCGAAGACGGCGCGGCTCGGGTCGCGGTTCGTCGCCTCCAGGTGCGCGACCAGCAACTCCACGTAGGTCCCGGGCACCTGGTCGGCCGGGTCGAGACCGAGCGTCTTCAGGGCCTTCCGCACGGCGCCCTCGTCGGGTGCTTCGACCTCGACGTACCAGCCGAGGTGCGGCACGTGATCGAGAACGACCTCGGCCGGGCCGAGGTGCCAGGTTTCGCGGTCCTTCTCGTAGTGGAAGGTGACGCTCAGGCCGGTCGCCTCCAGGACGGCGGCCATGGCCTCGGCCGAGCTGACGGGCGTCTCGTGTTCCTCGCGGCGTTTCATCGGGCCCTCGACGACGGGGCCCTTGAAGGTGATCACGGCGGTGCGGGTCTCGCCGGAGTCGGGGTCGCGGTTCTCGCGGAGGCGGAGGGCGGCGCCGCGCCGGCGGAGCGTCAGAGCCGGGTCGTCGTACAGGCGGTTGACCTCGCGGACGGCGCCGGCGGCCTCGGCGCCGGCTTCGCGGAGGCGGCGGCGCAGGGGCTCGGGGCCCTCCAGAGCGAGCTTGGCTTCGATCTCGGTGGGCACAACGGACCTCCCGCCCCGCGGCGGCGGGGCCTATTCGATGCGCGGCGCGTGCTCGCGATGGACGAAGATGCGCTTGCGCCAGGTTCGGTCATCGCGCTCCGGGAAGTCGCTCCGGTAGTGCGTGCCGCGCGTCTCGGTCCGCAGCAGGGCTGACTGGGCGATGAGGCGGCCGAGGGTGAGCATGTTCTGGAGTTCCCAGCCGGTGCGCTGGTCGAAGACCTTGTCGAGGACATAGCTCTGCCAGAACTCGATGAGGCCGTCGGCTTCCTGGAGACCGTCGGCGTGGCGGACGATGCCGACGTCGCGCCACATGAGGGCCCGGAGGCTGTTCTGCACGTCCGCCAGGTTGAGCTGGCCGCGCGTCGACCGCGCGACGTCGCTGACGAGGCGGTCGCTGAGCGCCCGGGCGCGGGGACCATCGCCGGCGAGTTCGCGGAGGATGTCGCGTCCGGCCTCGCGGCCGAAGACGAGGCCCTCGAGCAGGCTGTTGGAGCCGAGACGGTTGGCCCCGTGGAGACCGGTGGAGGCGACTTCGCCGCACGCGTACAGGTTCGGGAGGCTGGTGCGCCCGGCCGTGTCCACCCACACGCCACCGATCATGTAGTGGGCGCTCGGGCGGACGGGGATACGGTTGCGTGCGATGTCGATGTCGAAGGCGGCGCACGCCTCGGCGATGCCGGGGAACCGGTCGCGGACCTCGTCGCCGAGGTGCGTCAGGTCGAGGTAGACGTGGGTGGCGCCGGTCTTGCGCATGTGGTCGAGGATGCTGCGGCTGACGACGTCGCGCGGGGCCAGATCGCCCATGGGGTGGTACCGCGCCATGAAGGCGTCGCCGACCTTGTCGACGAGGCGGCCCCCTTCGCCGCGCACCGTCTCGCTGATCAGGTGCCGCGACGCCCCGGCGATGTAGAGCGTCGTGGGATGGAACTGGACGAACTCGAGGTCCGCCAGCACCGCCCCCGCGCGGTAGGCCATGGCCAGGCCGTCGCCGGTGGCGACCTCGGGGTTGGTGGTCTCGCGATAGATGCGGCCGAGGCCGCCGGCAGCCAGCACCGTTCGCCGCGACCGCACCACGAACAGGCCCTGGACAGGATGCCAGGCCAGGAGGCCGACGACCGCGCCCTCGAGCACCAACAGGTCGATGACGAAACACTCGGACCGCAGGTCGATCACGTCATCGCCGCGGGCCCGGTCCAGAAGCGTCGTGGTGATCTCTTTGCCGGTCTCGTCGCCGCGCGCGTGGAGGACGCGGGCCTCGCTGTGGCCGCCCTCGCGTCCGGCGGCCATGTGGCCCTCGGTCTCGTCGAAGTGGGCGCCCCAGGCGACGAGTTCGTCGATCATGTCGGGGGCGGCCTCGACGACCTGGTGGACGACGGCCTCGTCCGCCAGGCCGCACCCCGTGGCCAAGGTATCGTCGATGTGGCTCTCGAACGAATCGGCGGGGCGGACGACGGCCGCGATGCCCCCCTGAGCGTAGTAGCTGTTGGACTCGGTCGGGGCGGCCTTCGTCAGAACAAGGACGCGGAGGGCCGGGGCGAGTTCCAGGGCCGTGCGCAGGGCGGCCACGCCGTCGCCGATGACGGCGACGTCGGTGAAGATCTGCGGCAGCCGCTCGGTGTCGAACGGGACCAGGGTGCGGCGGACCTGCGCCTGTCGGTGCATCGGCTCCCTCCGAAAAGGCCGATAATACGCCCCCCGCGAGGGGCGGACAAGGTGAAAAGCGGGTCGCGGCCAAGGCGGCGGCGCCGGCGCGGGGCGCCACCGGGGGCAGCTTTCTCTCGCTACGGGGACCGGCGCGCGGTGGACTGGCAGCCATGGATCGCGAGACAGGCGTCAGTCACGACCGGGCGGACGCATCGTTCGAGGCCAAGGCCCGCTGGTTCGCGTCGCTCTCCATGGAAGCGCAAGCGGCCGTGTTCTGCTCATTCGCCGAACTCGCTCTTTCCATAAACCCGTCGCCGGCAAAGGGCAAGCCCATTGAGCCCCCGCCCGGTCGGGTCCAGGTTCTGAGACTTGAGGACATGAAGCCAAAGGGCGGCGGCGCGGGGGCCTGACCGCGCGTCCGGAAGTTCCTTCAGACCACGCGCGTCGGCTTCAGCTTCTCCCGCTCGGCCACCACCTCGCTGCGCAGCACGCCGATGCCCTCGACCTCGACCTCGACCACGTCGCCGACCTCGAGCGGTCCAACGCCCGCGGGCGTGCCCGTGGCGATCAGGTCGCCCGGCTCCAGGGTCATGACGCGGCTGGCCCAGGCCACGAGCGCCCGCGGGCCGAAGGCGAGCTGGTCGGTCGAGGAGGCCTGCCGCTCGTCGCCGTTGACGCGGCAGCGGATGGCCAGCCGGTCGGGGTCGCCGATCTCGGTTTCGATCCACGGGCCGCAGACGCCGAAGGTGTCGAAGCCCTTGGCCCGGGTCCACTGGCCGTCCTTCTTCTGGAGGTCGCGGGCGGTCACGTCGTTGAAGCAGGTGTAGCCGAAGATGGCGGCGTCCGCCTCGGCCTCCGTGATGCCGCGCACCCGCCGACCGAGGACGACGGCCAGTTCGGCCTCGTAATCGACGCGGCCGACGCCGTCGGGGCGGACGATGGCGTCGCTCGGGCCGGCCAGGGCGGTGGTCGGTTTCATGAAGAGGACGGGCTCGTCGGGCATGGGGTGGCCCATTTCGGCGGCGTGGTCACGGTAGTTGATGCCGACGCAGAGCATCTTGGTCGGCCGCACCGGCGCCAGCAGCCGTACCGCCGCCAGCGGCCAGGTCGTGCCCATGGGGACGAGGCCCTCGACAGGCGGCCGCAGGAGTTCGCGGACGACGTCGTCCTCGACCACCCCGTGCCGCACCGACCCGTCCTCGGCCAGGAACCGAATAATCTTCATGGGTACCTCTCGTGTGCGTTGGCCGGCGGCGTGGCCGCGCGGCGGTTACCAGACCGGCAGTTCGCCGACGATCTCCTCGACGAGGTCCTTGACGGTGACGATGCCGAGGGCGCGGCCCTTGTCGTCCTCGACGACGGCCATGGGTGCCCGGCGGCCCTGGAGCCGGTACAGGGCCTGGCTGACCGAGGCGCCCGGTTTCAGGCGGACGACGTCGGTGGCCATGACGGCGCGCGGGACGACCGTCCCGTATTCGGCGCCGAGGACGTCGCGGATGTGCACGATGCCGACGATGCGGTCCTTGTGGCTCTCCCAGACGGGGAGGCGGCTGTAGCTGTGCTGGCGGAGGCGGTCGATGAAGCGGTCGCGGTCGATACCCGCGGGGACGGCCGTGACGTCCCGCAGGGGGATCATGACCTGGCGGACGCGGCGTTCGCGGAGACCGAGGACCTTCTCGACGAGTTCGTTCTGGTAGCCGGTGATGACGCCCTCGGCGGCGCCCTCGCGGAGGAACGCCCGCAACCGCTGGCGCGGGTGGAACGGGTTCGGCCCTCCGCCGTTGCCGCCGTGCGCGATGCGCAGCACCAGGGCGCTGACCCCTTTGAGGGCCGGTACCAGCCCCACCAGCTTCAGCGCCATGTAGACACCGCGTATGCTGTGAGCCAGGCGGCACATGGGCTCGCCGGGGGCGAAGGCGAAGACGTTCTTCGGCAGGACCTCGCAGAAGACATAGAGAACCGGCGTGACGATGGCCGTGGCCGTAAGCTGCAGTTCCAGGTCGCCGGCGGTCATCCAGGCGGCCACCAACGAGGTCACGGCCGCCGTCACCATGTAGTTGCCCACGTTGTTAACGATGAGGATGGTGATGATGAAGCCGGGCAGGTCGCCGAGGAGCCGGAGCAACGTGCGGGCGCGGCGGTCACCGGCATCGGCGCGAAGCCGGAGGCGGATGCGATTCAGGCGGTACGCCCCGGTCTCGATGCCGCTGGCAAGAAACGAGATGGCGATGCCAAGGGCCGCCATGGCATAGAAACCGTACCGGCTCAGGATATCAAGGACCGCGCCCATGGTCAGCCGCCGCCCTCCTCGCTGCCCTTCCCGCCGCGCCCGCCCGCGTCGGGCCGCGCCTCGTCCAGCAGGCGGAGCCGCACGCGGGTGATGCGGCGGCGGCGAACGGTCTCCACGGTCAGGGCCACGTTTCGCCAGCGGACCGTGTCGCCGCGCGACGGGACGTGGCCGAGAAGGCTCGTCACGAAGCCGGCCACCGTCGAGTACCGGCCGCGCCCCTCCGGCATGTCCTGGTCGAACAGGTCGGCCCAACTCCGGACCGAGAGTCGACCGTCGAGGACGTAATCCGAGGGGCCGAGGCGCTGGACCGGTTCGGGGGATGGGACGTCGTCCTCGTCCTCGATTTCGCCGACGATCTCCTCGAGGCAGTCTTCGAGCGTCACGAGGCCCGCCACGCCGCCGTACTCGTCGACAACGACGGCAAACTGGATGGTTCGCGAGCGGAACTCGCGGAGGAGGCTCTCGACGGACTTCATCTCGGGCACGTAATGGACGGGGCGCAGAATCTGGTCCAGCGTCCGGTTGGGGCTGAGGAAGGCGGTCTTGGCGTACACCACGCCGCGCACCTCGTCGATGGCCCCGTCGTAGACGAGGAGCTTCGAGTGGCGGGCCCGGCGGAACAGGGCAAGGACCTCGGACATGGGCGTGGTCCGGTCGACGCCGACGACCTCGACGCGCGGGGTCATGACCTCGCGGACGCGGAGGTCGGCAAGCTCCAGGACCTCGGTGAGCATCTCGCTCTCGTCGCGCGAGACGGCCCCCTCCTTCTCCATGACCTCGACGATGGACTGGAGTTCGTCGGTGGTGACAAGCGTCCGGGACCCGAGGCGGCGACCGGTGATGAGCCGCTCCAAAGGCTTCACGAGCAGCGGGTCGAGGACGATCCGGACCGGAGCGACCAGGTACTCGAGCAACACCAGCGGCCCGCTGGCCAGCGGCGCCAGCCGTTCGGGCATCGTGGCCGCCAGGCTCTTCGGGGCGACTTCCCCGAAGACGATGACCACCAGCGGAGCCAGGCCCATGATGATCCATCGCCACGTGCGGATTTGCGCCGGGTGGGTGCGCCCGATGGCCAATACCAGGACGACGCTCATGGCGAAGAACGCCGTGTTGACGGTCATGTTGCCAAAAAGGACCGTGACCAGGAGCCGGCGCGGGTCATCCATGAGGCGGGCGGCCAGCAGGCGGAAGGGCCCGCCGGAGGCGCGGAAGCGGCGGAGCTGGTCGCGCGAGAGGTTGAAAAGGGCCGTCTCGCTGCCGGAGAAGAACGCGGAACCGCCCAGGAGCACGAGCATGCCCAGAAGGTGCAGCGGATAGGCCGCCAGGACACCTAGCACCGGACGCCTCCCCGGCGCGGGGCGTCCCGGGCGGCCCGGGGCCGCCCGGGTGGGTCCTCGCCGTCGGGTTGGGAGGCGTGAGGCTCGGGGGCGGGTTGGCCACCGCCACTTTCGTCGGGCCCGTCCATCGCGAAAGCGATTGTACCGGAAACGGGGGCGGATGCAAGCGCCTCGGGAGACCCGGCGGCAGCCAGGCTCACAGCCCCAGCCCCCCGCCACGCACCGCGAAGACGTTGTCGTGCCCCGGGATGACCAGGTCGGCGATCTCCGCCACCTCCTGGAACGCGTCCTTCGCCTTCTCCAGGTCCCACGGCGCCTCGCCCAGGTTGCCGCGCTCGAAGTGGTCCCGCGTCAGGACCAGGTCGCCGGCAACGATCCACGTTTCCAGCGGGGCGGCCACCAGCACGGAGGTGTGACCGGGCGTCGGGCCGGCCGTCGGGAAGATATCCACC
Source organism: uncultured Anaerolineales bacterium (assembly GCA_964397995.1). Classification (GTDB taxonomy): domain Bacteria; phylum Planctomycetota; class Phycisphaerae; order FEN-1346; family FEN-1346; genus CAYNLG01. Next base: position 1,424 of record CAYNLG010000044.1, on the reverse strand, counting down.
CGCGGGGCGAGCGTGTCCGGGACGGCCTTCGTCCGCTCCAGGATTACGGCGGCCAGTTCGGGCTCCTCGGCCTCCATCCAGGCGAGTTCCTCCTCGTGGGCCCACCACACGGCGTCCGGAAAGAGACCGAGCCCCGCCAGGTGGTATGGGTCGAAATGGGTCAGGAAGACGTGCGTGACGGCCTCGGGCTCCAGGCCCGCCCGGTAGAAAAGGGCGTGGCGGAGGACTTCGGCGGGCCACCCGGGGTCCACGAGGAGCGTGACCTCGCCGCTGCGGACGAGGGTGGTGGTGGCGTATTCCTCGCGGCGGGGGGCCTTCTCGTCCCAGTAGGGGTTCTTGGCCAAGGTGCCGATGGCGACGACATCGACGCGAAGTTCGGACATGGGCGGTCCCCTTGCGGCGGGCGCGGGTTCAACGTGGCACGGCCGGCGCGGTGCGCCGCCCGGCCGCCGTACCAAGCTACACCGGGACCGGCCCGGCGGCAAGCGTGTCGCGCGGCCGGGGAAAGGAGCCGCACGCGCATGTCGTCATCCGATGCCGGCAACCGATGGGTCGCCTTCGGCCTGGGGTCGCTCGTCCCGCTCGCCATCGTGCTGGCGGTGGTGGGCCTGACCGTCCATGGGGCGATCAAGCGGGCCGCCGCGCTCCAGCGGCGGACGGCGTGCGGCCGGAACCTGGCCGCCATCGGCCGCGCCGGCGCCGCCTATGCCGCCGACCACCAGGACGCCTGGCCCGACTGCTTCACGAGCGAGTCCCACGCTTGGTACGACGTCGGCAACACGCGAACCGACCGGCCCGACCCGGCCGACCCGGGCGCGGCCCCGGCCGCGCCCGTGCCGGGCGGCAACGACCTGCCGGCCCAGTCGAACACGGCCAACCTGTTCCGGCTCATGGTGATGGGCCTGGGGCCGGAGCAGTTCGTCTGCCCGGCGGCGGACCACGTGGCGGACCCGGTCAACCCGGAGATGGTGGTGGCCAACTGGAAGGCGTGGCAGGCGAAGCTGGCGGCGGCCCGCGAAACCGCCCGCCGGGAGGCCCAGACCAGGGCGGCCGCGCGCGAAACCGCTCCGGCCGATGAGGCCGAGGGGGAGCGGCGCGGCCCGGACGCGGTCGACCGGCTGCTCCTGGGCACGGAGGCGCCGCCCGACGCGACGGCGGACCGGGCGGAAGAGGCCGCCGAAGAGGCCGCGCCGGCACCCGAGGCCGAGATCGACGCCGGCTTCATGGAAGGGCCACGCGACTTCCGCTTGGAGCGGCACTGCTCCTACTCCTTCCAGAACGTCTTGGGCAGCTTCGTGCTGACCCGCGATGCGGGGCCGATGGACACGCTGGCGGTGGCGGCGGATGCGAGTCCCCTGAGGCGCGACGTCTGGAGCGGTCCGGCCGAAGCGCCCAAGCCGAAGAAAGGCAAGAAGGACCGGCCC
>CAYNLG010000043.1:0-30092 GCA_964397995.1 uncultured Anaerolineales bacterium | reverse complement strand
CCTGTGGAGGCCCTGACTCTCATAACGGCTGGTACATAAAATGGGGGCAGGTCAGAGGAATACCACCAACACCTGGCGCAAAGCCCGTCCATGACTCCCGCGTATCGAAGGAGCGAAGCGGCGTCATGAAGGAGAAGCTGAACGCATCCTTGCCTTTCTGAAAGCCCAGCGACGCGCCGCCGAAAAGCGTCCAGTCGTCGAATGACCCACCGGCATCGAACGCCCCCCGCTCGATGCCCTGGGCGTAGGAGAGGCGAAAGCTGCTGAACATGCGCCAGTCGCTTGGTGTAGCCGTGGCTGGCTGGCTGACGACTTCAGAGCCGAGACCGAAGACGGTGGTGTCTGCCGCCGGCAACTCGCGGACACCAATGCCCCGCCCTGCGCTGTCGTAGATGCGGTCTGCCGACGCCATCAACTGATCCTGCCACTTCGCATAGGTCGCCTCGGTGATGCCATGCTTCATGCACACGGCGGACGGGCCCTCCGGGTCCTTCATACCCTCGACCACGATGTCCAGTTTCTGCTGCGGTGTCCACCCGTCCGCGGCAGCCCCCGCACAATCCGGCCAGACGAAGAGCCCCACTGTCAATGCGACGGTGCCAAGACACACGGCCCTTGCCAGACACAGCTTCGCAATGCGCATCTGAGTCCTCCCTTTCGCTACGGTTCGATGTCGCTTTCCCAGAGGCACGCCGGTGAGACGATCACGTCTCCCGTGTATTGCCCCGCGGTCTACGGCTCTCTATGTTCCTCATCGCCCGAGCCACGACAGGTGTGGGTGCGCAGAACCCACCGGGCCTCGGCCCAGGCGGGGGCCGGCTCCTGGGCCCGGACCCCGATGCCGCGCGCCTGGCCGATGACTTCCGCGAGTGCCTTCGCGTCGCCTCGGGCCGACTGGAACGGGCTCCGCGTCGCCCCGTCCTCCGGGGGCGCGAAGCCCCGCGTGCCCATTGCCTCGGCCTGCACGCGCGAAGTCGTGGCGACGGCGACCACGGCCTCCAGCCCGTAGGGGGGCTCGATCACGAACGTGAACGGCATGGCCGGCGTGGGCAGGTCGACGACCTGTCCGCCGCGGACGAGGCAGTCCCGGTGATAGGCGTTCGGGAAGAGCATCGTGACGCGGCCGTCGGAGCGGACGTTGAGCAGCCGGACGTAGGCGTCGCGGTCGACCGTCACACAGAGGCGCAGCGTCTCCCCGGCCGCGTACGTGGCCTTAATGTCCTTGGGCCACACGCGGACGCGGAGCGGCGCCGCCGGGGACGCCGCCGCCTCGCCCTCGTCCGTGGAGGCCACGGCCTCGGCAAGCGGCTTCAGGTGCGAGCCGAGCTGCTGCGCCAGGCCCAGCTCGTCCAGGTTCGGGGTCACCGGGAGGTCGCTCAGCGCCAGCGATACCGACGCGGCCGCGCGTTTCCGGGCCGTGGCAATCTCGACGATCTCGGCGGTGACACGCGCCCGGTCCCGAACCGGGTCGAGGTAATACTTGCCCCGGAGCACAAAAGCGGCCGCCAGGAATTTCGCGCCGGGCCGAGGGACACTCGCGCCGGCAACGACGTCGCTCTCCCAGAAATCCCGCTTCTCGCGAAGCAGGGCCGCCATGTCCTCGCGCGTCACGACCTCGAAATGGCCGGCCTCGAGGATGTGGCGCTCAATGTCCCCCGCCAGGACCGTGCCGAGGGGGCCCTGGAACCGGACCTCGGCGGCGTCAGCCGTCCCGCAGATGAACCAGCCGAGCGCCAAGCGGTCCGGACGCGCGGCGCCGGGCTCAGGCAGGGCCGCGAGAAGGCGGCCGACCAAGCCGCCGATGGCCCGCTCGTACGAGCCGGGAAGCGGGGCCTCCGCCGCCGTGGGCGCGGCCAGCGCGAGCGCCAGAAGAAGTGGCGGAACGGCGTGCCTCACCATGCCCCCCAGGCCCTCTGACCGTGGATTCACCATCCGCTACACCATTCTCGTAGCAGTCAACCGACCGCGTGTCAAGCCAAAGCGTAGGCCTGTCTGTCCTCAGACCGGCCGCCGGCATCCCGTGCCGGAGCCACGCCCGGCGTGGGTCTTCCCCGAGGCGTGCTGCTTCACCCGCCGCATCGAGTGGGCCCACGCGTTGTGCTGGTCGGCCGCCGGCGTGCCCCCGCGCACGTACCGCTTGCTGACCAGCGCGGGGGCGGTCTTCATGAACACGTCGATGGCGCCCAGGGCGTCGCGCTCGATATCGAGGGTCTCCAGGGCCTGGTGCATCGAGGCCGCGCGGGCCGCGCCGCGCAAGTCCGGCTGGAAGACCATCTGCCGGATCGACTCCGCGTACCGGGCCTGCCGGAGCGACGTGCGCCGGAGCGACCCCCGGTGGGTGCCGCCGACCAAGCGGGTGCAGTCGTCGCGGTCGGCATACAGGGCCGGCGCCGCCAGGTGGGTCGCGTGGCCGTCCTCGGTGTGGACGGGGACGAGGTGCACCTCGCCCCCGATGTCCCAGTCCGCCCAGGTGGGGCCGGCCGCGAGGGCCAGCCGGCCAGGACGACGCATCGGGTCACATGTCGCATGGGAAGTGCCTTTCGGGTCAGGGGGTCTCGTGCGGCGGGGGCCCCGGGCCGGCGTTCCGGCATGGGCCTTACGCCGCTTCCGGGTCTTGCACACGCACCGCGCCGCCGTCCCGGGTGACGACGCGGTCGATGACCAGGGCCCACGTGTCGCCCGCGCGCACATACCGTCCCTCGGTCCGAACCACCTCCTCCAGGTTCAGACCCGCGGCCGCGACCGCCGCCATCTGTTTGGCGGCGAAGTACGCGTCCGCCGCCGCCGGCACCAGGCTGACGACGACCAACGGCTCCGTCAAGGCCAACCGGTCGGCGGCCTTGCGTGCGAGCGCCGCGTAGGCCCGGACGTGGGTCCGGTCCTTGACCCGGTTGCTGAACCGGCCGAAGTCGAAGTCCCGCGTATACTGGTAGGTGCCGCCCTCGGGGTCGAGCAGGATGGCGTATCCTGGTTTCTCCTTCGCCGCCGGGTAGGCGATGAGAATCATGCCGAAGGTCCGGGCGACGGCACGCTGGGTGTCGGTGTCGGCGGCGACCACGAGGTCGGGGATGCGCTCCCACTCGGGCTCGAAGTCTCGGAGCAGCCGCTTCCTGTAGGCCGCACGGTCCGCCTCTGCCATCGCGGGCGCGGCGGGCGGGTTTTCCTCGGGGCGGGGGCCGTCGGTTGATTCGGCGGGCGCCTCGGCCGGGACCTCGGCGTCCGTGGTAGTGGTCCCCGCGTCCGGTTCGGCCTCGACCGCAGGCTCGACCGCCTCCGTGGCGTCAGCCGCCTCCACCGGGCGGAACCGCTGGGTCCCCGCCGGGGGGGCCGCGACCGGGTCCGCCTCGTCCGCCGGGGCCGGCCGCGGGGACCGGACCAGCGGGATGACCGCCGCGGCCGCCGCGGCCCGGTCCTTGACGTCCGGCCAGTGCGACCAGAGCGCCCGGGCGCCGAGGTGCAGCGCCAGGCTCAGCACCATGAACAGGGCCAACCCACTGCGTGGATGCCTGCGCATCGGGAGTCTCCTTTCCGGCGTCACTCGGTCGGCGACGCCACCTCGAAGTACGTGGGGGTCTCGCCCAGCGCCGCCTTGACGGCCACCAAGACGTCCGTCACCGCTCCGTGCCGCGCGGCCCGGTCGGCCGAGACCAGGCAGGCGTCGGCGCCGGGGCCCCGACCGGCCAGGCGGCCCGCCAGGTCGGCCGCGCCGAGCGCCTCGCCCTCCAGGCGCACCGTCCCGTCGCGGGCCACGCTCACCGTCAGCACGCGGCGGTTGTCCAGCGCCGACGCCCCGGCCACCGCGGGCGGCGCGACTTCCAGCGCCGGCACCACCCGCATGTGCAGCAGGGCACACAGCAGCAGGACCACCACCAGGAACACCGTGTCCAGCAGCGGCGTCAGGTTGACGGCCGCGGGATGACGCGTCGGGCGGGTGCGGCGGCGCATCGCGAGTCTCCTTCCGGGTCAGCGTTCGTGCACCGCGAGCAGCCCCTCGCCGAACGCCTCCATGCGGGCCTCGGCCCGCTCGGCCAGGCGTCGGAACGCGTGAGCGAGGACCACGGCCGCGATGGCGATGCTCAGGCCCGCGACCGTCGTCTCCAGCGCGAGCGAGATGCCCCGCGACACCACCGTCGGGTCCAGGTCGGCGATGCCATCGAAGCCGTTGAAGCTGCGCCCGATGCCCATGAGCGTCCCCAGGATGCCCAGGAGCGGCCCGACGCCGGCCGCGCATTCCAGGATCCAGACGTTGCGGTTGAGCCGGTCGGCCTCGTCGGCCACCGCCTGTTCGATCTGGCCGCGGTGCCCGTCCGAGGTCTCCCAGTCCAGGTAGATGCGGCCGTAGGCCCCCCACCGGCCGCGCTCCAGGCCGCGCCGGTTGACGTCGGCCTGGATGGCGCCGCTGTGGACGAGGGCCAGCAGTTCGCCGGGGTTGCGGCTGCGGGCGCGGCGGCGAAGCCAGGCCCACGTCCGGTCCAGCACCGCCGCCAGCGCCAGGACGCTCACGCCCCACAGGGCCAGCATCACCGGCTCGCCAGGCAGCCCGACGGTAGCGGTCCAGGTCACGGTCAGTCCTCCTTCTCGTCGCTCGGCCCGTCGGCGGCGATGGCGTCCAGGCTGGCCCGTCGGTTGCTCCGGGGCGCGGCCAGCGCCGCGAGGCGCTCCACCCGCGCCGCCGTCTTCTTCCGCACCAGTCCGTCCAGTGCCGTCAGGGCCGCGTCCGCCCGGGTCGGGGTGGGCGGCGTTTCGGTTGCCTCGGCGGCCGGCGCCCGCAGGTCCGTCCCCCGCAGGTCCTGCTCCAGGCGGGCCATCTTCTCCCGGGCCACCAGCTCGACCAGCCGCGCCTCGGTCCGCGCGATCTCCTCGCGCAGGTGCGCCAGGTCCGCCGTCGCGTCCGCCTCGCGCTGGCGGTACTCCTCGCGGAGGCTGAGGGCGGCCTTCCGGTACGCCGGGTTCGTCTCGTCGTGGCCGTACTCGGCCTTGAGGGCCTCAAAGTAGACGGCCACGCGTTCCCAGAACGTCTCCAGGTACGCCGCCCGGGCCGCCTCGCGCCGGCGCAGGTCCGCCAGATGCTCGCGGTTGTAGGCCAGGTTGTGGCGGATGCTCTCGAGTTCCCCCGCCTCGCACTTCGCCAGCGCCCGGTCGAACGTCCCGACGGCGCTGCCGAGGGTCGCGCCCTCGCTCGCCTCGGCCGCGTCCAGCACGCGGAACACGCGGTCCCGGTCGCCTTCGGTCTCGCCGGCGACGGCCGGGGCGGCCGCCAGGCCCAGCATCGTTACGATCAGCAGCACGCGTTTCATGGGTCGGCTCCTTTCGCGTCGGCCCGCCCCGCTACTCGCGGGCGAAGGCCTGGATCAGGTCCTCGAGTTCGTCGTCCGTGACGCCCGCGCCCCCGGGCAGGTCGGGGTCGACCAGTTCCGGCACCATCGCGGCGAAGTCGTCGAAGTCGCCCCCGAGGTTCATCACCACGTCCATCGCCTTCTCGAAGCTCTTGATGCTCCCCGAGAGGTCCGCCAGCTGCCGCATCACCCCCGCGACGCCCGACCGGCCGTCCGCTTCGCCGCGCAGCCACGCGACGACCTTGGCCTTGTCCCGCAGCACCGTGAGGTTCATGGCGATGAACCGCTTCTGCAGGGCCAGGCTGTCGAGCACGGTCCCCAGCCGCCCCTCGAAATCCTCGAAGAAGCGGCTGACCTTGCCGATCTGCCCGGCCAGTTTCTCGTACATCGCCTTGTTCCGCTCGTAGAGGCGCAGCTTCAGGCGCAGCCGCTTCAGCTCCAGGACCTTCGCGCGGAAGGCCTCGCGGCCGGCCGTGTCGTCCGGCGCCTCCACCAGCTGCCGCGCCAGTGCCTTCAGCTCGTCCTTCAGCGCCGTCGCCTCCTCAACCACGTCGCCCGCCCGGGCGTCCAGCGTCTCGGTGTACGTGCCCAGGTTCCGGACCACCGCGTCGACGTTGTGGTTGAGTTCGCGCATCTCGTCGCGCAGCCGGTCGCGCTCGCCCTCCAGCCGGTTGACGTTGTCGACGATCAGTTCCCCCGTCTGGGCCACCGCCTCGTAGATCCGGTTCTCCAGCTCCGGGGTCGGCGTCTCGCGGTACGATTCGATGAGCTCCCAGATCGCGGCCGTGCTCGTCTTCAGGGCCGAGTCCAGGTCCGCCGCCGGCGCGAGGCCGTCCTGGAGCCGTTCCAGCGTCTTCTGCGTGTCGAACGCCGGGAGGTACCGCGTCACCTCGATCCCCTCCGGGTCGGTGGCCACGGCCGCCCCGGCCAGCGCCCCGACCAGAGCAACCGCTTTCAAAGCCTGCCTGACGTTCATCGCGTGTCTCCTTGGTACGGTTCGGCCTGAGGCCAAAGCCTAGTGTTCCTGGATGGTCAGGATGCCGCGCGCGCCGAGCGGCGCGAGCGTACTGAATGACACGTACAGAACCGAGTCCTCGGCGACGTACACCTGCGTTGCCACAAAGCCGAGACCGGTTCGCCAAGGCTGCCGGTTGTAGACGCCCCGCCGGGCGTCCTGGCCGTGGGCACCGATGCCCAAAGGAACCGCGTCGGCCACGCCGGGGTGGTCCCAAGTGGCACGGTCCACCTGGAGGGTGATGTAGTAGGTGCCGGCCGGCACGTGGAACCGCATCACCGCCGGCGGGGGCCACCCCGTCGGACCCGAGAACGGCACCACCACGTGCAGGCCGTCAACCACCCGCGCCGGCGCGGCCGCCTCGCACGGCTCGGCAAGCAGGCTGGCCGCGGTGCAGGCAACCCACAGAACCGCCGTGTTGATCCCTGTGCGTCTCATGGCTTGTCTCCTCTCTTTTCTTGTTTGGAACTCCCTCTCGGCGGTGCCGGAAGTGCAAAGCCCATGCCAACAGCGTACGTCCCCGCGGCGGGCCCACGGCGACCCCGAACGCCCCCTCTCCGGCCCGCGCCGCGCGGCGCCCGTGACAGCGGCGTCACCGCCCCGTGACATCCGCCCCGCCCGGACCGGCCCGGACGCCCCCCGGGGGCGGCCTCGCCCACGCCGCGCCGCTCTGGCACACGCCTTGCACTCCACCGGCCGGGGCATGCCACCCCCGAACGCGGAGCGAACCAGAAGGAGGTCCAGTCATGCGTCCAGTCGCAATCAGCCTGGCCCTGGCCGCCGCCCTGGCGGCCGGGTGCGCCGAGGGCGGCCCCATGCAGCGGGGCGACCGCCACTACGCGCGGGGCGAGTACGTCGATGCCATCTACGAATACGGCCAGGTGCTCGACGCCGAAGACAACCCGGACGCGGCCCTGCGGCGGGCCTGCGCGTACCACCGCATGGGCCACGCCGAGAGCGCTGCCGCCGACCTGGCCCGCGCGGCCCGGTGCGGCTCCCCCGAGGCCCGGGCCCTCGTGGCCGCCGGCCCCGGCCACGCCGACCCGGACGCCTTGGGCGCCGTGGCCGAGGCCCGGCCGGACAAGGCCTGGCCCTGGGCCCTCTACGGCGACGCCCTGCTCGAGGCCGACCGGCCCGACGAGGCCGCCGCGGCCTACGACCGGGCCCTCGGCCTGGACCCCGGGCCCGACCTCGCCGCCGGCTGCCTCTACAACACCGCCCTGGCCGACCTGCACCGGGGCGACACCGACGCTGCCGCGCGCCACCTGGCGGCCTACCGGGGCGTGGCGGCCGAGCCGGAGGGGGAGGCGGCCGCGTATCTCGAGGGGCTCGTGGCCTACGCCCGGGGGGAGCGGTCGGACGCGGCCGCGGCGTGGGCCCGCCTCTCGCCCGCCGCCAGGGCCCGGCTGCGGACCGCCTTGCCCGGCGAGGATGACCTCCTGGCCGCACGGTGACGCCTCGTGCCGCGCCGCCGGGTCCCCCGACCCGAGGGTCGCCGCGCCCGCGGCGGCCCTCTGCCGGCGCGCCCGGGCCGCGAGGTGTTTGACACGCGGCCCGGAGTGGGGTAGAGTCTCACGCGACCCATACGCCATACCATACGCAGTGGGGGACACCATGGCCCGACGGTGCATCTCGGCGTGGCTGGTGGCCGCGCTTCTCGCCTCGGCCGCCTTCGGGCAGACCCACGACCCCCCCAAGCCGCAGCCCGCGCCGGAGGCCGAGCCGCCGGCGCCCCCCGCGGCAACCCCGGCGCCGGCCGCCCCGACCGGCGACCGCTTCGCGCTGGTCATCGGCATCGACGCCTACGAGGCCCTCGGCCGGCTCACCGTCTGCCGCAACGACGCCAAGGCCCTCGCCCGGGCCCTGGTCGAGCACGCCGGCTACCCCCGGAAGCGGGTCCTCCTCCTGACCGACGACGCCCCGGACTTCGCCGACCGCCCGACCTACGCCACCCTCCGCCGTCGCATCGACCAGGTGGCCCAACTGGCCGCCCCGGGCGACACGGTCCTCGTCTACTTCTCCGGCCACGGCGTCGTCCGCGACGGCCGGGGGTACCTGGTGCCGGTCGACGGCGACGCCCAGACCGCCTTGGCGCTGGACTGGGTCAAGGAACGGCTCGCCGCCTCGAAGGCCGCCTCGAAGGTGCTCATCCTCGACGCCTGCCACGCCGGCGCGGCCGCCAAGGGGGTGGCGGGCCTCGCGCCAAGCCTCCTGGCCGGCACCCGGGGCCTGGTCATGCTCCTGTCGAGCGCGGCCGACCAGCCGTCCTACCCGGACGAGGCCGGGACGCGGAGCGTCTTCTCGCGGCACCTGGTGGCCGGCCTCGAAGGGGCCGCCGACGCCGACGGCGACCGGGCCCTGACCCACGACGAGGTCTTCCGTTACGTCCGCCGCCGCGTCGTCGAGTGGTGCCTCGAAACGGGCAAGACCCAGACGCCGCTCGTCCTGCCGCAGGGGGGCACCGCCGCCGTCCTGGGGCGAGTGCCGGCGGTCCCGACGCTGCGTGTCGAGGCCCTCGTGGACGGCCGGCCGCGGGCCGGCGCCCGCATCCGCATCAACGGATCGCTCCAGTCGAGCCGGACGCCGGCGGTCTTCCAGCTGGAGCGCGGCAAGACGTACGAGGTGGAGGTCTCGGTGCCGCCGTCGGGGAACACGCGCTACGAGCCGGCGCGGCACACGGTGCGGGCGGACACGCCGGGCGCGCAGACGTGGACGGCGTCGCTGGTGGCCATCCACGGGCCGCGGGTTCCGCCGGGGTGCCGGGCGGTGTCGGGGACGGGTGCGGAGCCGTACACGGGGACGGGGTACGCGCGGGAGGTGGTGCACGAGGGGACGGGAATGGAGCTGGTGTTCATCCCGGCGGGGTCGTTCGTGATGGGAAGCCCGGCGAGTGAGGAGAGACGCGACGACGACGAGACGCAGCACCGCGTGACGCTCTCGCGGCCCTTTTACCTGGGCAAGTACGAGGTGACTCAAGGGCAGTGGCAGCGGGTCATGGGGTCGAACCCCAGCCGCTTCACGGGCAGCGACCGCTTGCCGGTGGAGAAGGTATCGTGGGAGGAATGCCAGGCGTTCTGCCGGAAGACGGGGCTGCGTCTTCCGACGGAGTCGGAGTGGGAATACGCGTGCCGCGCGGGGACCGAGACGCCGTTTGAAACGGGGTGGACGATCCGTCCGGACCAGGCGAACTACGATGGGAACTATACGTATGGAAACGGGCCGAAGGGGGTGTACCGGAAGAGGACGACGGCGGTGGGGTCGTTCGCGGCGAACGGGTGGGGCCTCTATGACATGCACGGGAACGTGTATGAGTGGTGCGCGGACTGGTATGGCGCCTACCCGAGCGGGCCGGTGACGGACCCGACGGGGCCGGCCTCGGGTAAGTCCCGTGTGTTGCGGGGCGGTTCCTGGTTCAACGACCCGAGGGACTGCCGTTCAGCCGGCCGCGGCAGGAACGCGCCGGGCAGCCGGTACAGCCACCGCCACGGGTTTCGTCTGGCCGTGGACTTTTAACCCTTTGCCCTTTGTCGCTCTTACCCTTTCCATCTGTTGCCGTGGCCGTTGTCGTTGCCGTTGCGTCTCGGGGGTCCAGGGGGCAACGCCCCCTGGCCGTGTGCGGGCGGGGTGGGCTGTCGTGTGCAGCCCGTGACGCGCTGATGTAGGGAGGAGGCACAGACCATGACGCGCCCGACCGGCCTGGCGCGCTGGGGGGCGTCTAGGCTGGACAGGCGCTAAGGTATCGTTTAGGATTTCCCCGCTGACGTCCGCCCGAGGGCGTGCCGCCGCGGGGCGGGGGGAGACGCCGTGAAGCCGATTCTCGTCATCGACGACGAGCCGGAGACCGTCGCGCCGGTCCTGGAAGAGGTCCTCGAGGGCGCGACGCTCGTCTACGCCCGCGACGGGCGCGAGGCCCTGGCGCGCCTGGAGGCCGACGCCCCCGGCCTGGTGCTCCTGGACGTCACGATGCCGCCTGCCGTCGGCGACGACCCGGACCGGGAGGGCCTGGCGGTGATGGCCGAGATCGCCCGCCGCCACCCCGGTCTGCCGGTGGTCATGTTCACGGGCCACGCGGAGGTGGGGCTGGCGTTGGAGGCGGGGCGGTTGGGGGCGGTCGATTACGTCGTCAAGATGCGGGACGCGGGCCGCCTGCCGGCCATCGTGGAGCGGGCGTTCGACGCGGCCGAAGCGGCCCCGTCCGGGCCCGCGGCCCCGCGGGAGCGGTTCGGCGCGCTGCTGGGGGCGAGCCCGCGGATGCAGCGCCTGTACGGGCAGATCGAGCGCGTCGCCCCGACGCGTCTGCCGGTCCTGCTGCTGGGGCCGAGCGGCACGGGCAAGGACCTGGTGGCCCGCGAGCTCCACCGGGCGGGGCCGTGCCCGGACGGGCCGTACCGGCCGGTCAACGTGGGGGCCGTCTCCGAGACGCTCTTCGCCAGTACCCTGTTCGGCCACGTCAAGGGGGCCTTCACGGGCGCCCAGGCCGACCGGCCCGGCGAGTTCGAGCTGGCCGACGGCGGGACGCTGTTCCTGGATGAGATCGGCACCCTCTCGCCGGACCTGCAGGTGACGCTCCTGCGGGTCCTCGAAGACCAGGCCGTGACCCGCGTCGGCGACGCCCGGCCGCGCCCCGTCCGCGTGCGGGTGGTGGCGGCCACGAACGCGAACCTGCTGGAGATGATGCGCGGGGGGACGTTCCGGGAGGACCTGTACTGGCGGCTGAAGCGGGCGACGATCCTGTTGCCGACGCTGGCGGACCGGCGGGAGGACGTGCCGATGCTGGCCGAACACGTTCTTGCGCGGACGGTGGCCGGCGAGGGGCTGCCGCCCCGCCGCTTCGCCCCGGAGGCCTTGGAGGCCCTGGCGGCCCACACGTGGCCCGGCAACGTCCGGGAACTGGTGGGCGTGGTCGAGAGCGCGGCCGTGTTCGCGGCGGGCGAGGTGATCGGCCCGGAGGACCTGGACCTGGAGACGGCCCGCGAGGCCACCATGCGGGTCCACGACCTGGACCGGCTGTACGAGGACCAGGCGGCGGGTCGGACGGGGGTCGCGTCGCCCCGCGACTTCAAGACCCGCTACGGCGAGGAGGCCCTGCGGTACGTCCTGGCGCGGGCCGTCCAGGAGCACCGCGACCAGGCCCGGGCGGGCCTGGCCCTCGGGTTCCTGAAGGCGGGCTACACCGACTCGGAGCGGAACACGTTCCGCCAGTGGTTCCGGCGGGTGGACCTGACCAGCCGCGCCATTCTCGAGTGACGCCCCCCCCCCGGCCCGTGCCGGGGGGGTGACGCGGCGTCACGAGGGCGTACCGGGGACGCGCCAGCCGACGGCGCAGCGGCCCCCGGGGGGCCCGCGACGAGCGGCGCCAGCGGTTGGCACGGGGGTTGCACTGAGCACAGGCGGGGCCCCGGCGCGGGGCGCCCCGGAGCTCATCGAACGGACGACGAAAGGAGCGTCTCATGGCACGCGTGACGATGGTGGCACTGGCGGTGGGGGTCCTGGCGGCCGGATGGGCCGGGGCGGAAGAGGTGGCCCGCCCGGAGACGGCGCGGCTGGAGCTTCCCCCCGAGTGGAAGGGCGTCCCGGCGGACGTGCGGCTCGCGGCCAAGCGGGTGGCGGAACTCGACGCCACGGCCAAGCTCGTCGAGCGGGTCTACGGGATGCAGCTGAGCGGCGAGTCGCGGGTGCTGGACTTCGTCCTGGAGAGCGACCTTATCCGCGGCGAGCTGGAACGGTTCATCCGCGGCGTCCGCGACGTCGACGTCCGCTACACCGGGGACCTCACCGTGGAGGTCGTGCGCCGCGTGACGGTGCGCCAGGTGGTCGAGACCCTGACCGAGACCATCCGGCGGCACAAGCTGGCGGGCACCGTCCGCGAGGAGGTCCTGCGGAACGTCGACCGCAAGACGCTCGACACGGTCCTGGCGGTCCTCGGCAACGGGGCCGTGCCGGACTCGAAGGGCCACACGATGGTGATGGCGAAGCGGGCGGCCGAGATGGACGCGATGCGGAAGCTGGCGGTGATGATCGCCGGGACGCGCGTCTTCCGCACGACCGAGGTGCGGAAGCTGATGCTCGAGAACGACCGTATTGCCGCCGAGGTCGGCGCGACCGTCAAGGGCGCCAAGACGACGCGCATCGTCTACCAGGACGACGGCTCGTGCGCGGTGACGATGGACCTGAAACTCCGCGAGGTCATCGAGACGCTGACGCGGTCGGTCGAGCGGTACGTCAAGGACGGCCGGGTCGTCGAGAAGGTCAAGAAGGAGGCCCGCGAGGAGCACCGCGACAAGGTGCTGACCGTGGTCGGCGAAGGCGCCCCGCGGCACGAGACGCCCGAGACGGTCGCCCCCGCGAGCGACGCCGAAACGCCCTTCTACCAGGAAGTCAACATCATCCGCCGCGTCATCCGCACCGAGGTCGGCGTCCTCGACTGAGCCCTTGGCCACGCGAAAGGAGCCTGCCATGAAGGCGGCACTGAGCCTGATGCTGGCGGCGGCCCTGGCCCTCGGGGCCGCGGCCGGCTGCCACGAGACGCAGAAGCGGTCCAGCGAGTTGACCGTGACCACGGAAGAGACGCGGCAGGCGACGGCCACCGAGCCGGTCGTCGGCGGCGCCCCGCCGCCTGAGACCTCGGCCGTGGAGGTCCCCTCGGGCGGCACCGTCGAGGTCCGGACCGAGACGCGCGTCATCGACACCCAGACCGTGCCCTGAGCCCCGACGGGAGGTGGCCATGAAGTGCTTCGCCCTGGTGGTGGCGGTGGCCGGCGTGGCGGCGCTCGCGGGCGCCGCCCCCGCCGCCGAGACGGCGGACCCGGCCGAGGTCGAGGTCCGCGGCGTGGTCGGCGAAAGCCCCCACGCCTACGAGGGAGCCACCGACCGCGCCCTTGCCAAGGCCGTTGAGCAGGGGGGCGGTGTCCGGATGCGGCGGGAGACCGGCGCCCGCGACTTCGTCCTCGTCCGCGATACCATCCTTGCCCGCGCCACCGGCTACGTCCGGCGCTACACCGTGACCCGCAAGGAGGAGGTCGACGGCCTCTACCGCGTCACCCTCGACGCGACGATCGCCCGTGGGGCGATCGTCGACGACTGGGGCGCCATCGAGATGCTCCTCCTCCGCAAGGGCCGTCCGGGCGTCCTGGTCATCGCCCGCGAGACCCCCACCGGTCTGCCCGCGACCGGCAACGCCGCCGAGTACCGCCTCCGCGAGCTCTACGACAAGGTCGGCTTCGACCTCGTCGATGACGAGACGGTCCGGACGATCCCCGGCCTGGCCGCCCTGACCGCCCGGGCCGGCGACGACCCCGCGGCCGCCATGGAGGCGGCCGCGCGGGCCCAAGCGGACTTCGCCGTGATCGTCAACGCCCGCGTCCGCGCGGGCGCGCCGCACGAGGTCTACGGCCAGGCCATGACGCCGGCCACGGCCGACCTGGACCTGAAGGTGGTGGCGGCCCGGAGCCCGCACCAGTTGGTCAGCAAGTCGGCGTCGGCGCGGCGGCTCTCGGCCGACCCGGGGAGCGCGGCCCGCGACGCCCTTCAGGCGGCGGCGTCGGACTTGGCGGGGGCGGCCATCCCCGAGATGCTGAGGGACTGGGCCCGCGACCTCGACCAAGGCACCGACATCCTTCTGGTCGGCCGCGGTATCCACACCGAGGTCCTCAACGCCCTCGTCGAGCGGCTGCGGCGCCTCGACGGCGTCCGCATGGCCCGGGTCGTCTTCCACGAGGAGGCGACGCAGAGCCACGTCAAGGTCGTGACCACCGTGCGGCCCGAGGCGCTCGCCGTGGAAATCCCCGACCTCAGCGGTCGGCGCCTCCGCGTGACCGGCCAGACGGGCCAGCGCATCGACATCGCGACGGACGAGGCCGCCGTGCCGGCGCCCGCACGCAGCCCGGGCGGCGAAACGCCTCGCCCCGCCCCCGGCGAACCGGCTCCCGCGGAGGGGGCCTCGGATGCCGCCCCCCCCGGGACCGCGCCGCCCGCCGCCACCCCGGGCGGGCTGGTGGTCCCCGTCGTGGGCGCGGCTTTGGGCGGCGCCGGCGTCGCGGTGCTCGCGACGTACGTCCTGAAACGGCGCGGCGCGGCCTAGGGCCGGTCCGCACGCGCCCGCCTGGTGAGGCCATGACCGACACCTCCACAACCGGCGCCGACCTCGCCTCCCTGACCCCGGCCGTCCTTCACCGGCTGGAGGCGGCCGACAGCCGCCTGCGCCACAGCACGGGCCTGCGGGCCCTGGGGGCGCTCGGGGCCCTCGCGCCGCTGGCCCCCGCCCGGCGCGACAAGCCCGGCTTCCGCGAGAAGCTCGCCGCCGCCCGCGCCGCCGCCGCCGGCGCCGCCGCCGAATGCCGCCTCTTCTTCGAGACGCCCGTCGGCGGGGGCCGGACCGCGGGCGACCTCTTCTCCGAGGCCCGCGCCGCCGTCTTCGACCGGCTTGAGGGCCTCGCCGCCGTGCCGGACGAGGGCCTCGCCGAGGCCGTCGAGGGCGTCGTCGGTCCCCTAGCGGCCATCACCCGGGCCATCCAGGCCGCCCGCCACAGCCTCAGGGCCGTCTTTGAGCGCCACGTGGACCCCCTCGCGGGCTTGTGCGAGGCCGGCGGCGCCCGCCTCATCACCTGTGACACCCTCCCGGACGACCCGCCGATGTTCCTCGACGACGGGCGCCTCGGCGACGCCCTGACCGAACTCGTCACCAACGCCATCCGCCACGGACTCGCCGGCCGGCGCGGCACCGTGCGGCTGGAACTCGGGCCGGGTCCGGCCCCCGGCGAGGTCAGGCTCGTGGTCGCCGACGACGGCGGCGGCATCCCGGAGGCCGTCCGCGACCGGGTGCTGGAGCGCGGCGTCTCGACGGGCGGTTCCGGCGAGGGGCTGGCCTTGGTCCGCGAGATCGTCGAGGGCGAGCACCTCGGCACCCTGGCCTTCATGACGGGGTCCGGCGGCACGCGCTGGGACCTCGTCCTCCCGGTCCGCGTCCCGCGGGACCGTCTGGAGGCGGCGACGGACGCCCCGGGGCGGCCCCCCGCGACGCGGGCCCCGGCGCCGCGGCGCCGCGGCGCGGCCCGGGCGCTCGCCGTGGCGGCGGCGCTCGCCGTGCTCATCGGGCTGGGCCTCCTGCTGGCCCACGCCTACCGGGGCGGCCCCGGCGAGGCGGACGCCTCGGCCCCCGGCCCGGCACCAGGCGGCCCCTCGGTCCCCGTGCAGGCCGGCCCCGGACCGCGGGAGGACCCCGTGCCGCCCGGGTTGCCCCGCGAGATCGTCCACGCGCCCACCGGCATCCCTCTGGTCCTCGTCCCCGCCGGCACGTTCACAATGGGGGCCGACGGCGGCGACCCGACCGAAGGCCCGGCGCGGCGCGTCACGCTGACGCGGCCGGTCTACATCGGCCGCCGCGAGGTCACCCAGGCCGAGTACGAGCGGGTCATGGGCGCGAACCCGTCGCGCGTCAGGGGGCCCGACCTGCCGGTGACGAACGTCTCATACGTCGACGCCCACCTGTTCCTGCTGAAGGCGGGCCTGCGGTTGCCGACGGAGGCCGAGTGGGAACGCGCCGCCCAGGGGTCGCCGGCGCCGGCGACCCCGGCCGACCGGCCCCGCCCCGCCGGCGCCCTGGCCCCGAGTCCCCTCGGCCTCCACGGGATGCTGGGCAACGTCGCCGAGTGGTGCACCGACTGGTACGGCCTCTACCCCCCCGGCGCCGCGACCGACCCGGCCGGCCCCGCGCGGGGCGCGCGGCGGGTGGTGCGCGGCGGGTCGTTCCGGACGGCGCGGGCCCAGCTGCGCCCGACGCTCCGGGCCGGGGTGGACCCGATGGAGCGGCGCGACACCGTCGGCCTGCGCGTCGTGTTGGACATAGAGGCGAGCCCCGAACCGAACCCGTGAGGTGTGCGATGCGACTCCCCCGCGTGCTGGTGTCTGTGGCCGTCCTGGCCCTTGTGGGCCCCCCCGGCGCCCGCGCCGCGCCCGCCCCCGACGCGAGCGACGCCGCCCCCGCGCCCGCGCCGGCCGACGGCGACCGCTGGGCCGTCGTCATCGGCATCGACGCCTACCAGGACCTCGGCCGCCTCACCACCTGCCGCGCCGACGCCAGGGCCCTCGCCCGGGTGCTCATCGAGCGGGGCGGCTACACGCCGAACCGGGTCATCCTGATGACCGACGACGCCCCGGAACCGCAGGACCGGCCGACGCTCGCGACCCTCCGCAAACGCATCGAGCGGACCGCCCGCGTCGCCGGGCCGCGCGACACCCTTCTGGTCTACTTCTCCGGCCACGGCGTCGTCCGCGACGGCCGGGGGTACCTGGTGCCGGTCGACGGCGACGCCCAGACCGCCTTGGCGCTGGACTGGGTCAAGGAACGGCTCGCCGCCTCGAAGGCCGCCTCGAAGGTGCTCATCCTCGACGCCTGCCACGCCGGCGCGGCCGCCAAGGGGGTGGCGGGCCTCGCGCCAAGCCTCCTGGCCGGCACCCGGGGCCTGGTCATGCTCCTGTCGAGCGCGGCCGACCAGCCGTCCTACCCGGACGAGGCCGGGACGCGGAGCGTCTTCTCGCGGCACCTGGTGGCCGGCCTCGAAGGGGCCGCCGACGCCGACGGCGACCGGGCCCTGACCCACGACGAGGTCTTCCGTTACGTCCGCCGCCGCGTCGTCGAGTGGTGCCTCGAAACGGGCAAGACCCAGACGCCGCTCGTCCTGCCGCAGGGGGGCACCGCCGCCGTCCTGGGGCGAGTGCCGGCGGTCCCGACGCTGCGTGTCGAGGCCCTCGTGGACGGCCGGCCGCGGGCCGGCGCCCGCATCCGCATCAACGGATCGCTCCAGTCGAGCCGGACGCCGGCGGTCTTCCAGCTGGAGCGCGGCAAGACGTACGAGGTGGAGGTCTCGGTGCCGCCGTCGGGGAACACGCGCTACGAGCCGGCGCGGCACACGGTGCGGGCGGACACGCCGGGCGCGCAGACGTGGACGGCGTCGCTGGTGGCCATCCACGGGCCGCGGGTTCCGCCGGGGTGCCGGGCGGTGTCGGGGACGGGTGCGGAGCCGTACACGGGGACGGGGTACGCGCGGGAGGTGGTGCACGAGGGGACGGGAATGGAGCTGGTGTTCATCCCGGCGGGGTCGTTCGTGATGGGAAGCCCGGCGAGTGAGGAGAGACGCGACGACGACGAGACGCAGCACCGCGTGACGCTCTCGCGGCCCTTTTACCTGGGCAAGTACGAGGTGACTCAAGGGCAGTGGCAGCGGGTCATGGGGTCGAACCCCAGCCGCTTCACGGGCAGCGACCGCTTGCCGGTGGAGAAGGTATCGTGGGAGGAATGCCAGGCGTTCTGCCGGAAGACGGGGCTGCGTCTTCCGACGGAGTCGGAGTGGGAATACGCGTGCCGCGCGGGGACCGAGACGCCGTTTGAAACGGGGTGGACGATCCGTCCGGACCAGGCGAACTACGATGGGAACTATACGTATGGAAACGGGCCGAAGGGGGTGTACCGGAAGAGGACGACGGCGGTGGGGTCGTTCGCGGCGAACGGGTGGGGCCTCTATGACATGCACGGGAACGTGTATGAGTGGTGCGCGGACTGGTATGGCGCCTACCCGAGCGGGCCGGTGACGGACCCGACGGGGCCGGCCTCGGGTAAGTCCCGTGTGTTGCGGGGCGGTTCCTGGTTCAACGACCCGAGGGACTGCCGTTCAGCCGGCCGCGGCAGGAACGCGCCGGGCAGCCGGTACAGCCACCGCCACGGGTTTCGTCTGGCCGTGGACTTTTAACCCTTTGCCCTTTGTCGCTCTTACCCTTTCCATCTGTTGCCGTGGCCGTTGTCGTTGCCGTTGCGTCTCGGGGGTCCAGGGGGCGTCAGCCCCCTGGCCGTACGGTTGGCGCCGGGGGGCTGAGAAGGACGGGATCAATGGCCGAGGACCTGAAAGTCATTCAGGACTTCTATGACTTCATGCTGTGGCTGATTCGCCACACGGAGAAGTTCCCGCGGCATCACCGCTACAGTTTGGGACTGGCGATGGAAAACCGTCTTCAGCGAATCCTCGAGTTGTTGCTCCGGGCCAGGTTCTCCCGTGAAAAGGCCGGGTTTCTGGGCGAGGCGAACATGGAGCTTCACGTGTTGCGCTTCCAGGTGCGTCTTGCGAAGGACCTTCGGGCCCTGTCGCTGAAGAGCCACGGGTATGCGGCCGAGGCCATGCAGGCGATTGGCGCCCAGGTGGGTGGATGGCGGAAAGCCGGCCGGGAGCCACAATGAAGCGCTACGGCGATCGATGGGAGCATCTGCTGGCGTGGCCGAACCTCGTGCAAGCGGCCCGGAAGGCCCGCCGGGGCAAACGCGACCGCCCCGCGGTCCAGCGGTTTGAGTTCGACCTGGAGGCGAATCTGCTGGCCTTGCGCCACGAACTCTCGGAGGGCCACTACCGGCCGGGGCCTTTCTCAACGCACTGGATCCAGCGCCCGAAACCTCGAATGATCTCGGCCGCGCCCTATCGCGACCGCGTGGTCCACCATGCGCTGATGAACGTGCTGGAACCCATTCTGGACCGGCACTTCCACCCGGACAGCTACGCCTGCCGCAGGGGCAAGGGCACCCACGCCGCGGCCGACCGCCTCCAGGCCCTCATGCGCCGCCGGCGCCATCTGGTCCAGTGCGACGTGCGCAAGTACTTCCCGAGCCTCGATCACGAGGTGCTGAAGAGCCTCTTCCGCCGCCTGCTGAAGGACCGACGACTCCTGGCCCTCATGGACCGTATCGTCGACCATTCGAACGACCAGGAACCGGTGTTCGAGTACTTCCCTGGAGACGACCTTTTCACCCCCTTCGAGCGACGCCGGGGGCTGCCAATCGGCAACCTGACCAGCCAGTGGTTCGCCAACTGGTACCTGACCGGGCTTGACCATTACGTGACGAGCGGCCTGGGCATCGGAGGTTACGTCCGATATTGCGACGACTTCATCTTGCTGGATGACGACCGCAGGGTCCTTCGAGAAGCCGTGGGGCGGGTCCGCGCGTACCTTGCCGCGCTGCGCCTGAGGCTGCATGAGCGACGGATCAGCGTTCGCCCCGTGCGGGCGGGAGCGCGGTTCGTCGGCTATCGCGTCTGGCCGACGCATCGGCTGGTGACGAAAGAAAACGTGCACCTCTTCCGACGTCGGGTACGATGGATGCGCGGCGCGTACGCGGCGGGGCAGATCGAGTGGCCCGACGTGAAGGCGCGGCTGGCGAGCTGGATCGGCCACGCGGGGACGGCCCATAGCGTGAGCCTGCTGACGCGGCTGAGCAACGAGTGGGTGTTTGTGAGGGACGGGGCGGCTGACGACCCGTGTGTTGCGGGGCGGTTCCTGGAACAACAACCCGAGGAACTGCCGATCAGCCAACCGCAACAGGAACACGCCGGACAACCGGAACAACCACAACGGGTTTCGTCTGGCCGTGCACTTGAAGGCGCCCGCCGGGCGCCCTGTCCGGAATTCCGTGGCTCACGGGCCGCGGGAGGGTGACACTCAAAGTCCTGGTCCCGTTCCTGAGTCGCCGGTCCGTGGCGACCGGCGGCCGAACTTGCGACGGGCGGGCCGAGGGGGCTGGTAGGCCCAGGCCGACGGTCCCCTCCATACCCAAGGGCGAAGGAGAAACGCCATGGCACGCATACCGTGCTTGGGAAGAGTCGGCGGACGCGCGGCCCTCGGGTTGCTTCTGCTCGCCGCCTCGCCCGTTCGGGCGGCGGGGGCCCCGTCGCCCCTGGAGGCCTTGGACGCCCGGCTCGCGGAGGTGGCGGCGGCCGTCGCCGACGAGGCCGCGCGCGCCGACGGGCGGCCGGCCGTGGCCGTCGTCCGCTTCCTCGACGAGGCCGACGGCGTCCGCCGCCTCGGCGTCACCGCCGCCGGCATGCTCCAGGGCCACCTGACGAACCGGCCGGAGGTGCGTGTGGCCGAGAAGGCCCAGGCCCAGGTCGAGCGGCTGCTCCGCGAAAAGGAGGACTGGCTGAGCGACCTTTACGGGGCCGACGCCAAGGCCGCCGCCGCCCGCAAGCTCCTGACGGCCGACCGCATGGCCCTCGGGCGCATCAGCCTGACGGCGAGCGAAATCCAGCTCGTCGTCACCCTCGTCAGCACCGCCTCCGGCGAGGCGTGCCTGTCCCGGACGGTCCGCCTGCGGCGGGTCGCCGACCTCGAACCGCAGCTCGACTACGTCCAGCACCCGCCGCGCGGCACGGGCCGCGTCCCCGTGCCGCCCATCCGGCTGGACCTGGCCATCCCGTACCAGCGGCGGCTGCCCGGCGGGGGCGTGGAGGAGGGCGTGGCGGCCGACGGCACGGTTCTGCGCAGCGGCGACCAGTTCCAGGTCCGCTTCACCCCGGCCTCGGACTGCTGGGTGTACATCCTGCTGGTGGGCTCGGGCGGCGGGTGCGACACCCTGTTCCCGTACAAGGGGGTGCGGCTGGGGAACCGGTGCACCGGCGGGGTGCCCTACACGGTGCCCGACCCCGGCCCCGAAGGCGCCGGCCGCTGGTTCTTCCTGGACGAGACGCCGGGGGTCGAGCGGCTCTACGTGGTGGCCTCGTACGAGCCGATGCCGGACCTCGGCGCGGTGCTGAAGGCGATGGCGGCGGGGCGGGCGAGCGACCCGGCGCTCTGCCAGCGGCTGGACCGGGAACTGGACCGCATCCGGAGCCATCCCGAGGGGCCGGCCGGGGACGCGGCGCCCGTGGCCGTGCGGCCCGAAGCCGTCCCGGCCTACGAGCCGGCGCCGGCGGGGCCGGGCGCGGTGCTGCGCGGCCGGTTCCAGTTCGTCAAGGAGATTCGGCTCATCCATCGGCCCGCGGCGCCATAGGGGAGATATTGGACTTGACCCCCCCGGCATGATGTGCATAGAGTGGCCGCGCTGGCGCGGCCTACATGCGGCCGGCGGCAGCGCTGGGGCAGCATGGGGGGGACGCCGCACGGTGTAGCGTCTCCGAACACGGACGAGGGGGAACGTGAAAGGAGTCGTGCATGAAGCACTGCATGGGGTGTCTGTTGTGTCTTGTGTTGGGGGCGCTAGTGGCCGCGGGGTGCAGTTCGACCTACGGCCGGTTCGTGCCCCACTCCGAGTTCGCGTACCCGAACAGCAACGTGGCGGCCCTGGGCCCGGTGTCGGCCGAGGTGTCCAAAACGGTGTGGTTCGGGAGCCCGGAGCTGGGGATCGAGGACGTCAAGGGGTGCTACCAGGAGGCCCTGGGGAAGGCCGAAGGCGCGAACATCCTGATCAACTACCACGAGGACACGACCTTCGTCACGTACCCGCCCTTCCCGGTGTCCACGCTGATCTACCGCCTGAGCGGGGAAGCGGCGCGGATGACCGTGGGCCGGCAGTACCTGGACTGAGGACCTCCCCATGACGGACACGCGACACGAAACGGCCAAACGGAAGGGAGAACGCACGATGCGACCGGTATACGTGATGGTGGTGGCAAGCGCGGTGTCGCTGGCGGCCCTGGCGGGCTGCTTCAGCGGCCAGTACACGCAGATCGGGGCCCAGTCCCACTTCGACTACCCGAACAGCAACATCAAGGCCCTGGGGCCGGTCAAGGTGATGGTGCCGGGACAGGGCCGGTTCGGGTCCCCGCCCCTGCCGACCTCGGACGACGAGGTCAAGCTCTACAACGCGGCCCTGGCCCAGGTCGAGGGTGCGGACTTGGTCGTCGACTACGTCAAGACGTGGCGGCTGTACGGTTTCATGTGGTGGTACTGGAGCGAGCTGGAGCTGGAGGGCACGGCGGCCGACATGGAGGTCGGCCGGCAGCGGCTCAAGTGAGCCGACGGAACCCGGGCGCCGGGTCCCGCGGGACCCGGCGCCTCTGGCCCATCGCGGCGGGCTCGGAAGGACGCTACCATGAGACGCCACATCGGCGGACGCAAGGCGGTTCTGGGGCTGATGGCACTGGCTGCGGCGATGGCGGCTGGGTGTATGCGCGTGGCGCCCAACGAGCAGAACCAACAGCCGCCGGTCGGCCCCTGGGGCGCAAACCGAACCTCAACCGCCCGCGAAGCCATGACGCTGATCTCGAACCAGGAGAACACGGCCTTCGAGGTCCGCGAGGCGGGCGGGGCGTGGCGGCACGTGGGCAAGGGCAAGATTCTCGAGGCCCGCGTCCCGGCCGCCGGCCCCTTCGACGTGCGGGCCACGCCGGACGGGTACCGGCCCCGGACGCTGGCCCTGGCCCAGCCCGTGCGCGAGCTCCGGTTCACGTTCGAGGTCTCGGACCGGCTCCGTCCGCAACCCACCGCGCCGCCCACCGCGCCGCGCCAGCCGCCGACGGTGCTCGTGACGGAGGCCGACGAACCCGCGCCGCCGGCGGCCCGCACCGGGCCTGTGGGCAGGCGCCACGCCATCGTCATCGGGGTCTCGGAGTACGCCGACTCGCGCATCCCGGCGCTGCGCTACGCGGCCCGCGATGCCAAGGCGGTGCGGGACTGGCTGGTCTCGCCCCGGGGCGGCCGGTACGCGCCGAGCGACGTCACGCTGTTGGTCGACACCGAGGCCACGTACCGGAACGTCCGCGAGGCGCTCTTCGTCTGGGCGCGGCGGGCTTTGCCGGAGGACCTGCTGGTCGTCTACCTGGCCTGCCACGGGTCGCCCGCGTGTCCGGACGACGAAAGCCTGTACCTGTTGCCGCACGATGCCGACTACGCGAAGATCGCCGCGACGGCCCTGCCGATGTGGGACGTGCGGACGGCGCTTGCGAGGCGGTCGCGGGCGCGGCGTGCGCTGGTCTTTGCGGACGTCTGCCATGCCGAAGGCGTGGGCGAGGGCTTCGCGGTCGCGCGGCGGGGGGTCGGTGGCCTGTGCACGTCGATGGTGCAGCGAGGCCTGAGCCAGCTACCCGAGACGGCCCCCGGCGTGGCCGTCGTCAGCAGCACCCTCGGTACGCAGCTCGCCCAGGAGAGCGAGCGCTGGGGTGGTGGGCACGGGGTCTTCACGCACTTCCTCTTGGAGGGCCTCGGGGGCGAGGCGGACTACGACGGCGACGCCCGTGTCAGCATGGGCGAGCTGGTCCCGTTCCTCTCCGAGAAGGTCCGCCGCGCCACGCGCGACGCCCAGACGCCGCAGGTCTCCGGCCGCTTCGACCCGAACCTGACCATCGCGCGGTGACGGGACCCGCGGGCCGCCTTGGCGGCCCGAATGCCCGTTGGGGTCGAGCTGGAAGGGCGAGTTACTTCATGGGAGAGTCGGGGGGGGGGCGTGGGGGCATGCCTTTCCCCGGGGTCAGCGGATCGGGGCGAAGACCATCCGGCCGCGTTTTTGGCCTGGAGACCGGGCCCCGCTCAGTCCGCGCCGCCGCCGGCCGCCCGCACCATCGCCAGGATGCCCGCCTTCACCGCTTGGGGCAGGGCCGGCCACGCGTCGAGGATGGCCTGCAGGTCGGGGTCGTCCGGCGCGGGCTTCGGCCCGTTGCGGGCGCTGCTGCGGGGGTCCTCGCCGGAAGCTCCGTAAGCCCTTCTGAGAAAGGACTTACGGCACCGTCGTCTTGATGCCCAATCAGCAGGTCAGGGGTTCGAATCCCCTTGGATTCACCAGGGACATATGCGGGCGAGTGCGCATAGGTGGTAGCGTTTGCGACTACTTGCGCGACCTCGCCCTTCCTCTTTCGCGGACCCTCGTCCGGGCAAGGGCGGGCGGGTCCGGGTCTATCCGGGTGCCTGCGCGCTGAAAGGGCGCTGCGCGCTGGGGGCGGCGGCTGTCCATCCGGGGAGGCGTCGTCGGTGCCCGTGGCCCGCGCCGACTCGCGCTCCTGGCCGTCCGGCGCGAGGGCCGGCAGCCGGTCGAGCGCCGACCGCTCATCCTCGATGAGCGTGTGGGTGTAGTGGTCCATCGTCAGCGTGATGGTCGAGTGGCGGGCCAGGCTCTTGGCGACCGCCGGCGCGACACCGGACCGCGCCAGGCGCGTGATGAACGTGTGCCGGAGGGCGTGGAAGTCGGCCACGCGCCGCGACGCGTCGCGGTAGGGAATGTCGGCCGCCTTCAGGTCCCGCTTCAGCATGTCAGCCGGCTTGTCCGGCATCTTGAAGAGGACCGCCTGCGGCTCCTTGCCCTCGATGAACGCGGCCACGGCCTCGGCCGTCTCCCGGCGAAGCGGCAGGACGTCCTCCCGCCGGTGCTTGCTGCATGCCGCCTCGACCGTGACCGTCGCCTGCTTCGGGTCCGCGAGGCCGAAACTCCCCGGCGTCAGGCTCCCGAGTTCCGAGGCCCGAAGGCCCGTCTCCAGGGCGAGGCGGTACAGCATGGCCCGCTCCGGGCCGGTGAAGCCCCGGAACCGCGGCCCGCGCTCGGCGGCGTCGAGGAGGCGGACGATCTCGGCGTCCGAGAGGGCCCGGCGGGGGTGGCGGCGTTCGGTCCTCGTGTTCAGGTTCGACACCGAGACCATCGGGTCGGTCCGCATCCGCTCGGCGCGGACCAGCCACCGCGTGAAACTCTTGAACGCGCCGACCTCGGCGTTGATGGCCCGCAGGCCCTTGCCCTTGCGCTTGAGGTCGGCGACGTAGGCGGAAACCGTTGCGGCGTCGATCTCGGCCGGCGTCGAGAAGCCACAGGCCCTGGCGAGCGTGCGGACGTAACTCACCGTGGCCTTGACGTACTTCGCGGTGACACTGCGGCCGTGGAGGACGCCCTCGAAGGCGTCGACGTGGTCGGCAAGAGGCGTGGTCTCCCACTTCGTGTACTGCTCGGCCTTGCCGTCGATGATGCCCTCACGCCGCAGCATAACTTCGGCCTCGAGTTTGCGGGCGAGGGCCTCGGTAGCGGCCCGGTCCTTGCAGGCCTTGACGGTCTTGCGCCGGCCGGGCCGGACCTTGTAGGTCACGTAGTAGCAGCCGCCCTTCTTTCGCCGGTAGATGCTCGCCATGGCCCGTCCTATAGGCCCCGTCGACCGTCTCGGTGACCCCCTACCTCCGGTTCGCGGCCAAGGCAAGGGGATCATGAGAATACTTGGATTTATTTCCCGCGGCCGGAATCGCCGGCCAGGGCCGCCAGGTATGCCTCCACGTCCGCCGGTCGCCACCGGACCGTCTTGGGGCCGATGCGGAGCGGCTGGGGGAAGTTCCCGTGCCCGGCCTCGGCCTGGGCCGCCAGCCGCCACACGCTCCGCTCGTGCATGCCCAGCGCGGCCGCCAGTTCCTTCCCAACAAGCAGGTCAGGGGTTCGAATCGCCTCGGCTCCACCACGTCCTGCCTGCTTGCCAAAGTGTCCGCCGCGATGCCCCCCGCCTCAGGTCAGGGCCGCTTTGATATGGTCGGCCGCCTCGGCGCAGCGGCTGCGCGATGGGCGGATGATCTCGGCCAGATGCTCGCGGCTGGCGCGCTCCTTGAGGGCCGCGACATGTGCCGGCGAGCGCCCGGGGCCGAGATCAGGGCGACCGCCCGCCGCTCCGACCCGAGGGCAAACCCCGTCGGGGTCTGCGTCTTGCCCTTCCGCAGGCACCACGAGACGACCTTCCGAAGCACATAGTGGTAGAGTTCGGCGGAGTTCAGGTGCCGGTCGGCGTCCGCGTCGGCGGCACCTGAGAGGCCCTAGACTAGGTGGCGGCTGAACACGCTCCGCGTCCCGTCCGGTTCGGGGTACGACGGCTGGTCAGCCGCGCTCGAAAGCAGCATCGCCAGCCCCCGCGGGTCCGGCAACAGGCCGGGCGCCAGGCCCGCGACGCCCTTGGCGGCGCTGTCGGCATGGTATGCGTCGAGGGTCAGGACCTTTGCGGCGGCCGTCGAGCTGGCCAGCGTCTCCTTTGCCCACGCCAGGGGGCCGGCGGTGGTGGCGTCGCCGTCGACCGGCACCAAGTACCCCTGGCCATCGCGGACGACGCCGTGGCCGGAGAAGTACACGAGGGCCGTGTCCTTCGGTCCCGCAAGGGTCGGCACCTGCCGGATACGGCGTCTCATCGTCACCAGCGTGGGCCGGTTCTTCATGTCGTCCGCGTCGTTGCGGCAGACCGTCAGTGCCCCGAGGGCCTGGTAGCCGTCGATGCCGATGACGACCGCGAAGCGCTCGCCGGTGGGGGCTGTACGTGCCGGCGCCTCGGCCGCGGGGACGCCGTTCTCGGCGGCGTCAGGAGACAGCCGGCAAGGGCTGGCAGGATTGCGGGACGCCGTGTCATGGTCCGCCTCCCATCCGCAGGCCGCGGTCGAAGCTGCCGGCTGTGTCCGGGTGCTGCTGGTTGCCGGTGTGGCGCTTGACCTGATCACGCGTGTACTCGATGACTTCGCCGAGGGTGACCGTGCCGTCGCCGTTGCCGCTCGCGCGGTGCGTGTCGGCTTGGCCGCGCAGCCCTTGGAGCAGGAACCAGGTGAAGACGCCGTGGCCGCCGCCGAGGTCGGCGGACTCGCGGCTCCGCTCGCCGGTCTCGCAGCTCGTGAAGATGAGACGCATGCGAGACGCGGCATCGGTCGGATTCGGCTCGACCGCGATGCCGCGCAGGCCCTGGACGACGCGGTTCTCCGGTTGGCCCCGCAGTCCGACCGCCGGGTCCGAGACGCCCGCCGCGTGGCACGTGTCGGCAAGGACGAGGACGCGCCCGGCCCGAAGGGCGGCGACGTCGCGGCGGAACGCATCCATGGCATAGGCGGTTGAGGCCATGTGCTCGGGGTCGGTGTCGTGGGTGACCAGGTACAGCCGCCCCGGCTCGTGCGGGTCGGGCGACCCGTGACCGGCCCAGAAGATGACGACGACGTCGGTCGGCTGGACGCCGCGCAGCTCCTCGCGGATCGCCATCGTGATGCGGCGGGTGGTGGCGTCGGTGTCGGTAAGGACGTCGACGCGGTCGAAGCGGCCGCCCGCCGGGTCGCGCAGGTAGGCGGCCAGGGCCTCGGCATCGCGCGCCGCATACCGCAGGTTCGTCAACCCCCACTTGCCGCGGTACTGGTGACGGCCGATGCCGATGACGACGGCTCGCCGTTGGCCTGCGTCGCGCGGGGGCGCGGGCGGCAGGGCGACCGGCGGGCGGGCGTGGACCGTGCCGTGCGCCAGCGTCGCGGGCGGGGCCGTCGGCGTCTCGGCGACGGTGGGTGGCACGACATCGAGCGTCAGCGTGTACGGCGCCGCCATGAGGGGCTCCACGTCGTCCAGGAGGACGGTGGCGGTATAGTCATTGGCGGCGCAGGGCTGGCCCAGGAGGACCGTCCGCCCGCGCCCGGAGGCGCTTGTTAGCCGGAGTTGGACCCCCTCCCGGGCCAGGGGCGTCGGGACCTCCGTTCGGGAGGTGTGGGACCAGGTATAGAACTCGTCCGTCCAGGCCCGGTCGCCTTTGAACCGCAAGAGGACGGCCCCGTCGACGAAGCCATGCCACACCAGGGCGGACTTCGCCTGATCGGAGTCGAACACGACGCGTGCGGCCGTGCCCTCGCGACGGATCGCCTCCTGGTAGGCCGTCGCCTCGGCCCACAACTCGAACGTGTACGACCCGGCGGGCACCGGATAGAGGTCGTCGACGAGAACGG
Organism: uncultured Anaerolineales bacterium; assembly: GCA_964397995.1. Classification (GTDB taxonomy): domain Bacteria; phylum Planctomycetota; class Phycisphaerae; order FEN-1346; family FEN-1346; genus CAYNLG01. Next base: position 2,303 of record CAYNLG010000043.1, on the reverse strand, counting down.
TACAGGTCCAGTCGCTCGCGGCACACGGTTGGCCCACAACCCAGACGTTGCCCGGCCCCGTCACGTTGCGAAGGCGCAGGGGGAGGTCGGCCCGGGGCAGGCGGCGCTCGCTCTCGGCGACGCGCGGGTGGGGGGCGGCGTGGCTGTGGAGGGTGGTCGCAAGGCGCTCGCCCTGGAGGGAGAGGACGGCGAACCCCTCCACCGTGCCCGACCAGCGAGCCACCCGGACCTCGCCGGGGCTCGGGCGGTTCACCCGGTGCCGGTCGATAAGGGCGGGATCGCAACCGGCCAGGAAGACCAGACACACAAGCGCCGTCCAAGCCAGTGCAGTTGGCATTTCGTGGCAACGTCTATTGCCGTCACGATCCATACGCGACCTTCCGAACCGAACGCGAAGCACACTTCATTAAAATATTCTCGATTCTGTGTGCGTAGACTACGCGTGGCCCAATTGCCTAGAAGACAACCGGTTCGGTGCCACCACCGGTGCGCTCCGGAAGCGGCCCCCCGGGAGTCCTAACCCGGTCCAGCTTCAGCACCAGCCGCATGACTTCTCCCGGTGCCAACTCAACGCCCCCCTCTTGGGACAAATGCCCTAAAGCAGCGGCCGTGATCAGATGTCTGCCCGGCGCGAGCGTCACTTTCCCCCGTCCACCGACACACGCGATCCTGCGGCCATCGCACGTCACGGTGGCCTTGGTCGGGACCACATCGATCGTGAGGACGGCAGCATCCGGGTCCGGCGCATCCAGCAACGGTAGATCCCGGGGCGAGCGCGCCAAGACAGTCTCGATGGGGAACGGTCCACTTGAGACAGGTTGTTGCAGGCCGTTTGTCGACCGGACGACCTGGACTTCCAGGAAGTTGCGCAGTTCCCGGTACGTGACAAGACCGTTCCCATCCCCGCCCCACCCCGCGTCTCGACTGTCCGCATGGCCTTCCAGACCGCGCAACAGCCAGTAAGTGAAGTAACCATGGCCCAGCGCCGCGCTGGCCCGAGAGTCCTGTTCCGGCCGGCAAGCCGTTAGAAGTCCCCAACTTGTCCCGTTGGCCCTCAACCGTGGTGCGATAGCGCGGGCATCGACGTTACGCACAGCCTGTGGCGCAACGTTGCTTGAGCGGATGAGGCCCCCGGCACCGCTCCGGCAACAGTCCAGTATCAGCAGCAGGCGTTCGGCGCGCACGCTGCGCCTCAAATCCGCAAGCAGGTTCGTAACGGCGTAATACGTCTCAGGCCGCCCTCCCTCCGAGTCGTAGCATACGAGACCGGCCGTGGACTGGCCGCCGGTCTGAACTTGATCACCGTGGCCGGCAAAGAACAGATAGGCAGTTCCGTTCTTGGGGGTTGTTGCCAGGACCGACTGGATACCGCCCAGCATCGCACGGCGTGTTGCCCGGACGTCGGTGAGAACGGCGCGGTGCTCGGATGCCACAGAAGGGGCAAAGAGGTCCGCAAACGCCTTGGCATCAGCGTTGGCGTAGTCCGTCGGGGTGAACGTGGGGTCCTTGTAGCGCGAGATGCCAATGGCTAGAACCCGGACGCGGTCACCGTCACCAATTGCGGCGCGGACCGAAGCGGGGGCGGCTCCCTGAGCCGCCCCGCGACTGACTGGTTCTCGTGGCATCCGCGTGTCGCTACAGGCCACCAGACACAGGCCGCCTAGAACGACCAGCGCCACCGGAGCGACATGACCATCCATGGCAGGGCCTTTCCTCAAAAGCAAGACCCGTTCTTAACGGGTTCTCACCCTGTCCTCTCAGAAATGGTACGTGAACGTCAAGGCGGGACCGTGGATCAGCACCTCCGGCCCCTCGTCATAGGTGCCCCATCCGTGCCACCACCAGCACAGGCCCAGCCGTGCCTGGTTGTTGATGTGCCACACCGCACCTATCTCAGGGTTCAGGAACCACGCCGGCGAGCTTGTGGAGACGTCCTGGGGCAGCATGCCGAACTCGTTGATACTGGTATCCCAGTGGGCGACACCGATCGGCATGGTGGCCACAGACCCGTAGACCGAGAGCGGCGTGTTCTTCACCGGCATACTCACGTTGGCCCCGACGATGGGACCGTGCGCGACGGCGGAGAGGTCCTGGTTGTAGAAGTACTGCCCCCCGATCTGGACCTCGTCGTAGTCCTGGCGATGGTAGCCGACCTTGTAACCCACGAACACGCCGGCGTGGTCGCCGAGACTCCGGTTGTAACGAGCATCGAAGTAATAGTAGTCCAGCTCGTAGTCCGCCGTGAGAGGTGGCCTGCTCCCCAAAACTTGACCCAGGCGTTATGAGAGTCTCTACTGCCCGGA
>CAYNLG010000042.1:0-30785 GCA_964397995.1 uncultured Anaerolineales bacterium | reverse complement strand
ATGGTGCAAGGCCGGCGTGTCGCCCGGGCCGTCGACGTGGACGAGCCGAAACGCGTCGGCGTGGACCGGCTGCTGGCGGCCTTGGCGGCCCGCGAGACGGCCGGCGCGCCGTGCGTCGTCGTCGACGCGGGGACGGCCATTACGGTGGACGCGGTCGGCCCGGACGGGGCCTTTCTCGGCGGGGCCATCCTGCCCGGGCCGGCGATCGCGGCCCAAGCCCTGGCCGACGGGACGGCCCAGCTCCCGCACGTCGCCCTGCCCGAAGCCGCGCCGCAGGCCATCGGCCGGTCGACGGAGGCGGCCATCGCGGCGGGGTGCGTGCGCGGGACGGCCGGTGCGATCGAGGCCCTCGCCGCGGCGGTGCGCGAGCGGCTCGGTGCGGGGGCGCCCCTCGTCCTCACGGGCGGGCACGCGGCACGGCTCATGCCGCTCCTCTCGAGCAACCCCCACCACGTGCCCGAACTGGTGCTCGAAGGGCTCGTCCTCGCCTACCGAGCGTGGCTCGACCGATGAGCCGCGCCGCCGCGGGCGAGGCCGGGGTCGTCGCGGTCCTCACGGCCCCCGGGCGGGGCGGCATCGCGGTCCTGCGCGCGGCCGGACCGGGCGCCGCGGCGGCCGTGGCGGCGTGCTTCCGCCGCGCGGGCCAGCGCCCCGCGTCCCTGCCCGAGACCGGGCGGCTCGCCTACGGCCACGTCGTCGATCCGGGCGGCGACCCGCTGGACGAGGTCATCCTCTACCGGGCGGGCGGGGCGGCCTTCGAGGTCAACTGCCACGGGGGCCCGGCGGCCGTCGAGGCCGTGGCCGGGCGCCTGGCCGGCGGCGGACTCAGGCGCGTAAGCCCGGACGCGTTGAGGGCGTACGAGGGCGCGGGCCCGGTCGCCCGGGCGGCCCGCCGGGCGCTCCAGGATGCCACGATGCCGCCCGCGACGCGCGTCCTGCTGGACCAGCTCGACGGCGCCCTGGGCCGCGCGGTTGCCGAGGTCCGGGCGGCGCTGGCCGCGGGGCGCTCGGCGCAGGCAGACGCCCGCCTCGGCACGCTCGTTGCCCGCTACGAACGCTTCGGCCGGTTCCTCGCCCGGCCGCCGCGCGTTGCCGTCGCCGGCCGCCCCAACGCCGGCAAGAGCACGCTCGTCAACCGCCTCGCGGGGGCGGACCGCGTCCTCACGGACTCGGCGCCGGGCACGACGCGCGACGCCGTCGAGGTCGAGGCGTCGCTGGGTGGCCTGCCGGTCGTCCTCATCGACACCGCGGGGCTGCGAGAGGCTCTCGACCCGGTCGAGCGCGAGGGCACGCGCCGGGCCGAGGCCCAGGCGGCCGGGGCCGACGCCGTCCTCTACCTGCTCGACGCGGCGGCCGGCGCGACGGACGCGGACCGCGAGGCCCTTGCGGCGCTGGGCGCCCGGGCGATCGCGGTCTGGAACAAGGCCGACGCCGCCCGCGCGGTGCCGGACGCGCCAGCGGGCCTTTCGGCCAGCGCGCTTACGGGGGCGGGCGTCGAGGCCGTCGTCGCGGCCGTGCTGGAGCGGCTGGGCGTACACGTGCCGGCGCCCGGCGCGGCCGTGCCGTTCACGGAAGCGCAGGCCGCGGCGCTCGCGGCGGCGCGAGGGGCCCACGCGTCAGGCGACGCGGACGCCGCCCGCGCGGCCCTCGATGCCCTGGGGGCCTGAGGTGCGTCGCGGGGCGCCTACGGAAACAGGACGCTCCAGGACGAGATGTCCTGGACCAGGACGAACAGGAAGAACCCGCCCACGAGGACCCAGCCGCCGATCCAGATGGCGTTGCGGACCTTGATGTTGACGCGGCCGCCCTTGAGCTTCTCAATCAGGATGAACAGGACGTGCCCGCCGTCGAAGGGCGGCATAGGCAGGAAGTTGAAGATGGCGACGAAGACCGAGAGCGTGCCCCAGAAGTCGAGGAACGTCCCGAGGCCGTAGCCGGCGATCTTGTAGCTGTAGCCGATGATCATGACGGGCCCGCTGACGGCCTGGCGCCCGAGCTGGCCGCGCAAGAGCTGGCTCAGCGTCTGGTACCCGCGGCCCAGCCAGAGCCACGTCCGCTTCAGGCCGCGCACCACCGCCTTGGCGGGGTTGTAGACGCGCGGCAAGGGTTCGTAGAGCTGGCCGGCGGGCAGGCTGCCGGCCAGCACGAACCGCTCCGGCGCCGTCAGGTCCGGCGTCAGGGTGACGGTCACCTCCTGCTGCCCGCGCCTGAGGACGAGCGTCCGCGGGGCGCCGAGGTCGTCGCCGTCGCCGAAGAAGGCGGCCAGGTCGCCCCAGTCGCCCGGCGTGATGGTGCGGTCGCCGTCGGCCAGGCGGACGACGGCGTCGCCGGACTGGATGCCGGCCTCGGCGGCCGGGCCGCCGGGCTCGACGGAGGCCACGTGGAAGGGCGCCGTCGCCTCCGGCCCGAGGGCGACGCCGATCCGCGGAAAGTCCGGCCCGCCGTAGACGCGGACCTGGCTGGTCACCTCGACGGTCTCGCCGGCGCGCAGCAGCCGCAGGTTCACCGTGCCGCCGTCGCGGGCGCGGATCACCTCCTGGAGCTGTTCGGCGTCGGGCCAGGCGACGTCGGCCGCGCCGGTCACGACATCGCCCTCGCGGACGCCCGCCTCGTCCGCCGGGCCGCCGGGATCGACGGAGCGGATGGCGACGGCGGGCTCCAACCCGAGGTCGATCTGATTGAGCGCCGCCGGGTCGATCGTCAGCGTGACCGTGCCCTGGTCGCGTTCGATCTGGACGGCGACGGGCCCCGGGGCGGCGTCGGCAAGGGCCGCCTGGACCTCGCCCCACCGCCGCACCGCCCGGCCATCCACCAGGACAAACCGGTCCCCGGGCTTCAGGCCCGCCTGGTGGACGAGGCTGCCGGGCAGCAGCTGGCCGACCACCGGCTCGTACGCCGGGGCCACGCCGATGGTGGGGGCGGCGCTGCCGGGGGCGCGGCGGCTGGTGATGCCGCGGAAGGTCAGGGTGAGCGGCTCGTCCATTCCCTCGACGCCCCGCCGCACCGTCACGTCGAAGCGCGTCCCGGCGTCCTCCATGACGACGGCGGTCATCACGTCCGTGAACGAGTCGACCGGGGTGTCATCCACGGCGACGACGCAGTCGCCGGGCTCGAGGCGGTACTCGGTGTCGCCGAGGGTGGTGCGGGCCTCGGAGGCCGGGGAGCCGGCGACCACCTCGCCCAGGACGGGCGACGGGGCGCGGACGCCGATCAGCGAGGCCACCGTAAAGAGGACCACGGCCAGGACGCCATTCATGAAGACGCCGCCCGCGAAGACGATCGCCCGCTGCCACGGCGGGCGCCGCCAGAGGGCCTTCGGGTCGTCGGCGTCCTCGGCGTCGGGGTGCTCGCCGACGACATCGACAAAGCCGCCCAGCGGGACCCAGCGGAAGGAGAACTCGGTGTCGCCCCGGCCCCAGGTGACGATGGGCGGGCCCATGCCGATGGCGAACTTGCGGACACGGACGCCGAACCGCCGGGCCGCCAGAAAGTGGCCCAGCTCGTGGATGAAGATCACCAGCCCGAAGGCCAGCGCGATCTCTACCGCATACAGGAGGCCAGACACCGGTTCGCTTCCTCCCGGGCCCACGCATCGGCGGCCCGCAGGGTCTCCAGGTCAGGCTCGGCCACGACGTCGTGGGCTTCGAGCACGCGGCGCACCACCGGCACGATCTCCGTGAACCGGAGCCGCCCCGCCAGGAACGCCTCGACGGCCGTCTCGTCGGCCCCGCACAGGGCCGCCCCCAGCGTCCCGCCGCGACGGATCACCTCGAACCCGACGTCCAGCGCCGGGAACCGCGCGGGGTCCGGCGCCTCGAACGCCAGGTGCCCCAGCGCCGCGAGGTCCAGCTTCGGCCACGGCGCCGCCTGCCGCGCGGGGTACGTCAGCGCGTACTGGATCGGCGTCCGCATGTCGGGCGGCCCGAGCTGGGCCAGCACCGACCCGTCGTCAAACTCCACCAGCGAGTGGACCGTCGATTGCGGGTGGATCAGCACCCGGATCCGCTCCGCCGGCAGGCCGAAGAGGTGGTGCGCCTCGATCACCTCCAGGGCCTTGTTCATCAGGGTGGCCGAGTCGATCGTGATCTTCGGGCCCATCGACCAGGTCGGATGGTCCAGGGCGTCGGCGGCCGTCACGTCGGCCAGGGCGGCGGCCGGGCGGCGGTAGAACGGCCCCCCGCTCGCCGTCAGCACCACGTGGGCCACCTCCTCCCGACGCCCGCACGCCATCGCCTGGAAGATCGCCGAGTGCTCGCTGTCGACCGGCAGGACCTCGGCCCCGGCGTCGCGCGCGGCCGCCATGACCAGCTGGCCGGCCATGACGAGGCTTTCCTTATTCGCCAGGGCCAGGCGTTTGCCAGCCCGCGCGGCCGCCAGAGTGGCCGGGAGCCCCGCCGCCCCGACGACCGCCAGGACGACCACGTCGGCCGCGTCGTCACCGGCCAGGGCCGCCAGCCCTTCCGGCCCGACGACGATCTCCGGCGCGTACCCCGCCGGCAGGCGGTCGCGCAGGTCGCGCGCGGCCTCGTCGGTGGCGACGCCGAGGCGCGGCGGGCGCAGGGCGACGGCCTGGGCGGCCAGCGGCCCCGCCCGCGTGCCCGCGGCCAGGGAGACCACCCGCCAGGCGTCCCCCAGGGTCTCCAGCACCTCCAGGGTCATCCGCCCGATCGAGCCGGTCGAGCCGAGGATCGCAACGTTCGGCACAAGGTCCTCCGTGCGGCAGGGGGTCAGCACGGGGAGTGTACGGCCCGGCCGGGCCGTTTGCAACCGCCGAGGCACGGCGTTTGGCCTGCCCGGGCCCTTTGCGGCGGGGCGGCCGGGGCTTAGAATAGGGGCAGGAGGAGCCCCCCATGCGAACCCGTCCCCGCCTTGCCGCCTGCCTCGTCGTCCTGGCCGCCCTGAGTGCCGGGTGCGGCGGGCCGGCGTACGTCCACTTCCGCCCGGCCCACTCGCCCGAGGCCGCCGACACCGGCTGGGTGGCCGAGGGCGTCTACGGCCTCCCCCCGGGCGAGGAACCCGTCACGGTGGCGGTGGCGGCGCGCGGCCAGCAGAAGGAGGGCGAGCGCGGCGTGGCGTACCAGGTGCTGCACATCCGCTTCGACGTCCAGAACCGCGGCGACGCGGCCTTCGGCATCGACCCGGACGCCGCCCGCCTGATCGACGACGAGGGCCGCACCCACACCGGCCTTGACGTCCTCGCCGGCAACCGGCCGAGGGACCGGCTGAACGTGGCGGCGGGGGCCGAGAGCCGGTTCACCTTCGTCTTCGACCTGCCGCCCGACATGCGGTTCAGCAGCCTCGGGTCGCTGCGGCTCCGCTGGCCGTGGACCTATGGCGAGGCGGCGGGCGAGGCGACCACGAAGTTCATCAAGATCGAAAGCGTGGACATCTACCGGCCCGACCCGTGGTACGACCCCTGGTACCATCCCTGGTACGGGCCGCGCTACTACGGACCGCACAGCCGCTGGAACTTCGGCATGAGCTACGGGGTGGGGTTCTAGGCGAGCGCGCGGGACCGCCAGCGGTGAGGGTCGGGTCGCGGGGGGCCGCTCAGCCCTCGCTCTTGGCCTCGTCCTTGGGCTCGGCGGGCGTCTCGGCCGGTTTCTCCTCGGCCTTGGCCTCGGGCTTTGCCCCGGCAGGCTTGGCGTCGACCTTGGCCTTGGCGGGCTTGGCGTCGACCTTGGCCTTGGCGGGCTTGGCGTCGACCTTGGCCCCGGCGGACTTGTCGCCACCCTGAGCCTCGTCCTTGGGGGGGGCCTTGCTGCGCGGCTTCGAGGCGGCCTGGGCCTCGGCTTCCTTGGCCTCGGCCTTGTCGCGGGCCTCGGCCTTGCGCTGGGCCTCCTTGCGGGCGCGGGCCTTTTCCTTGGCCTGGCGGGCGCGCTCCTTGGCCAGCTCCTCGCGCCGGGCCTCTTCGGCCTCCTTGGCGGCCTGCTGGGCGTCCCAGCCGTACTTCTTCTGGAACTTCTCGACGCGGCCAGCGGTGTCGACGAAGCGCTGCTGGCCCGTGTAGAACGGGTGGCAGGCCGAGCAGACCTCGACGTTCAGCGTCGGCACGGTCGCGCGGGTCGCGAACGTGTTGCCGCACCCGCACGTGACCTTGCACTCGACGTAATCGGGATGGATATCCGGTTTCATGGCCTCTGCCCCGTCAGCTTGGGGGTCCTGGGTTCCGCCGATACGCTCTCGGCAAAGGGGCGTATTATACCCGCGCCGGCGGCGGATGCAAGGCCGTGCAAGGAGAAAACGGTGGTCAGGCGGACGTCTCCGGCTTAAGGTCGGCAAAGGCTTCGAATCGGACGTACAGCCGGAGGCGCGCCTCGTCGGGAACCCCCGCGCTGACGCGCATCCCGCTCTCGCGCATCCGCCGGACCCACACCTCGCGGTCTCCGTCGAGAAGGTCGCCCTTCCAGGGCAGGATGTCGTCGATGCCGACGCCGACCGGGGCCAGCATGGCCACGGCCAGGCGCTCGCCGAGCGGGGCCGAATCGTCGGTCAAGGCGCGCGTGACCCGCGACGGGTCGTCGAGGAAGAGGGCCCGGCCGAGGTCGTTGTACGTGACGCCGCACCGGTCGCACCCTTCCTTGACGAAGGTGCGGATGCGACCGCGAATGACGTCGGGGCCGCCGAAGAGCTCGGCGGCCTCGCCGGCGGGTTAGCCCCACCCCGGCGCACACGGACGGTGGCGGGCGGCGCTCCCGTGCCGCACACCACCCAAGCGACGCACCCGCGCGGCCCGTCACCACCTTAGCTTGACGCGTCTGGTCATCTGGGTCAAGGCTAATCCAGAACGTCGGAAATATACCACCGAACAGGGAAAAGGCAAATGGAAAGGGGCCTGGAGGGCCTTCCAGTCCCGAATCGGGGGCCGGGGGTATCCAGGCGGTGTCCTGGCCAGGGCCGCGGGATTTCCCGAAATGCTCGCCGCCCGGCGTGCGTCTATACGGGTGCATGCCGCGCCACGGGCGTCCGCCGAAGCGGAGGCCGCCCCGCCGGCCCACAGGGGGAGCCTGCCATGAACCGCCGCCTTGCTGCGCTTGCCGCCGTCGGAGCCGCCTGCCTCCTCGCCGCCGCCGCCGGGCTGGCCCTGTCGCAGCCGACGGGGCCGGACCGGCCGCCCACGGACTACCGGCCCGCCAAGGCCATCGCCGACCAACCGGTCGTCCTGTACCTGGTCACGGACCTCAAGACGAACGAGGTGGTGGCCGGACCGTTCGTCATCCCGCTCTCGGAGCTCGACGTGGGGCGCGGCCACGGGTACAAGACCGTGCTCAAGATCGACGTGCCGCGGGCCGACGGGGCCGCCGCGACGGGCGGGGAGCCCGAACTCACGCCCTGCACAATCACCTGCCAGGCGGCCCGGCCGTCGAAAGACACCATCGGCGTCATGGCCGCCGTGGACCTGGCGGGGAGCCACCAGCTCAAGAAGGAATCCCTGTCGATCTCGGACTGCACCGGGGCGCTGATCCGGCTCCCGAAGGACGGCGAGGCCCGCTTCCTATTCGTCTACTCCGTCTGCGAGCCCGTCTGCCGCGCCGAGATGGGCGGCTGAGCGGCACCGCTCGGGTGCCCCCCGCGGCCGCGGGCGCTCAGGCCTCGTCGCCCAGCTCGGCCGCCAGCCGGCACATCTCCCGGCACAGCGACGCCTCGCGGTCGGCGCGGCCGTGCAGGTTCGTCGCCTCGTGCGGGTCGGTCTCCAGGTCATAGAGCTCGAACTCGGCGGGGAAGGTCTCGCCCTTGGTCTCGTGTGCGGGGTACTCGATGTACTTCCAGCGGTCGGTCCGGACGCCGCGGTTGGGACGCACGGCGTGGCTCGCGGGGTACTCGTAGTAGCGGTAGTACCAGCTCTCGCGCCACGGGACGGCGCGGCCCTCGAGCAGCGGGCGCCAGCTCCGTCCCTGCATGCGGTCCGGGACGTCGCACCCGGCACAGTCGAGCAGCGTCGGAGCCAGGTCGACGTTCAGGGCCATCTCGCCGATCCGCCGCCCGGCCGCCACGCGGGCCGGCCACCGCACGAGCATCGGGATACGAATCGACGGCTCGTACATGAGTCGCTTGTCGAAGAAATGGTGCTCGCCCAGGAAGAAGCCGTTGTCGCCCGTGAAGACGACGATCGTGTTCTCGGCCAGGCCCTGGTCGTCGAGGGTCTTGAGGATGCGGCCGACCTGTTCGTCGACGCCGGCGATCGTCCGGTAGTAGTCCTTGACCCACGAGTCGAACGACGCCTTGCCCTTGGCGGTCTCGACCTGCATCTTCGTGTGGCGGACGGCCTGGGGCTTGCCCGCGTAGTCGGTGTCGAAAGTGGGCGGCCGCGGGACGGTCTTGTCGGCGTACAGGTCCGCGTGCCGCGGGGCCGGCTCCCACGCCCGGTGCGGCGACTTGAACCAGACGAAGCAGCAGAACGGGTCGCGGCGATGGCCGGCCAGGTACGCGACGGCCCGGTCGCCCAGGAGGTCGGTCATGTGGCCCTGGCGGCGCTTCGTGGTCCCGTCGAAGTCGCGAAGCGTCGGATTGAAATACCGGCCCTGGCCGTTGAAGCCGAGCCAGAGGTCGAACTTTGGCTGGCAGACGGTCTCGCCCTGGTGGCACTTGCCGATGAAGCAGGTGTGGTAGCCCGCGGCCCGCAGGGGGTCGATGACAATCGGCTGGTCCTCCCATTTCGAGGCGTTCGTCCGGACGCCGTTGACGTGTGAGTAGACGCCCGTCAGGAACGACGCGCGGCTTGGGGCGCACAGGGCGTTCGTGACGAACATCCGCTCGAACAGGGCCCCCTCGCGGGCGAGGCGGTCCATGTGCGGCGTCTCGACGACGGGGTTGCCCATGATCGACAGGCCGTCCCACCGCTGGTCGTCGGTCATCAGGTAGAGGATGTTGGGCGGCCGGTCGCGGCCGGCGGCCCAGAGCCTCGGGCCGAGGGCGGCCGCGGCGGCGAGGCCGGCGGCCGCGCCGGCGGTGTCGTGGAGGAAACGGCGGCGGGTCGAACGCGGGCGGGCCATGGCGGCTTCTTCCTTTCCATCCGGCGCAGCGGACGTGCCCCCGGAGAATAGCCGGTTCGCCCCCGCCCGCCAACCGTTTAAGGAGGCGACCGCGCTCGGCCGCGCCGCCGCACCGGGGCCCCGCCCGCCGGCACGTCGGCGAAGAACACCAGCAGCCTCCGTTTCGCCTCGACCGACGCCGCGCCCCCCGCGGCCGCGCAGCGGCGTGCCGCGGCGGGACCTTGCTTTCCGGCGGCTCCCCGCGCACCCTGGGTGCAAGGGGCAGAGGGGTGCGGGATGGCCGGACGCAAGAAGCGATTCCCCTGTGGGCACGTGGGCAAGGGCCGATACTGCCACCGGTGCGCCACGGAAGCGAAGGCCGCCCGGGAGACGGAGGCGGCCAAGACGGCGTGGGCGGCCCGCCTGGCGGCCGCGCCCGTCGCCCTCGACCAGGTGCCCCGCGACGTCGCCGAGAAGGCCCTCGGCGTCATCGCGGCCCTCGACGCGGGCCGGCCTTACATGGACCTGCGGGGCAAGCGGCTGACGAACATGGGGCAGCGGGAGGTGATTACGATCCCGCTGGGGCAGCATTATCGGCTGATCGCGACCGACGGCGACGGCCGGCTCCGGTTCCTCGAGGTGCTCTCGCACGAGGCGTACAACACGCGCCTCGCGTCGGGCGGGTGGGGATAGGGTACGTCGCCCCCTGGACGCGCCAGGGCGTGCGGTCCCCCCAAACGAGCGGCCGCTATGCCGCCCCGGCCCGTGCCGCTCACCCCTGGCCGGGCGCGGCCTCCGGCGGCGCCTCCGGCGGGGCCAGGCGGCCGTAGATGGCGTCGTTGACGCGGCGCATCAACTCCGCGTAGTTCGCCTGGGCCTGCATGAACTGCTTCACGGTCGGGTTCGACGCCACCGCCGACCGCTTCGTTTCCATCGCCTGTTTCTTGGCTGGCTCGACGGGTTGCCCCTGCTGCTCCTTCTCGGCGATGCCGCGCGCCGCCTCGTTGTACGCCTCCAGGGCCTCGCGCGCGGCCGCATCGTCCTGCAGGGCCTGGCTGGCCTCGACGTACGCCTTGAAGCGGGGATGCGCGCCGAGCGCCTCGCCCAGGTCGCGGGCACGGGCCAGGATCGGGTCCATCGACGAGTCGGCCATCGGGGTCTCCTTGAGGGGTCGCCTTCACCGTACGCCCCCCCCGCCCGCGACGCAAGCGCGTTGCAGGATGCCTCCCCCCCCCCTATACTGCATCCGACCCGGACCCGAGGGCCTCATGACCACGCGCCAGGCGATCCTGAACCTGATCCACTCCCACCGCTACCGGCCGCTGCGCACGCGGCGGCTCGCACGGTTCTTCGACGTGGCCGAGGAGGACTACGGCGAGTTCCGCACCCTCGTCAAGCGGCTCATCCGCGACGGCGAACTCGCCATCGGGCCGCGCGGCCAGATCGTCCCCCCCGGCAAGCCCACGCCGAAGCGCGAGAAGCCCCCCGGCAACACCGTCGTCGGCCGCTTCAGCCAGGCCGCCGGCGGCTTCGGTTTCGTCATCCCCGACGAGCCGGGCGGCCCCAGCGGCGACGAGGACGTCTTCATCCCCGCCGACAAACGCCTCAACGCCGTCACCGGCGACACCGTCCTCGCCAAGGTCGACCGCAAGGACAAGCGCGGCTACGCGGGGCACCTGCTGGAGGTGCTCCAGCGCGGCACGACGCAGTTCGTCGGTACGTTCTACGAGACCCAGGCCGGGCCGGTCGTCCGGCCGGACGGCGGCATCCTGCACGAAGACTTCGACGTCCCCGACGCCCGCTCCGCCGGGGCGAAGCCCAAGGACAAGGTCGTCTTCGAGGTCCTCTCCTACGGGCTGCGCGGCGACCCGGGTCAGGCCGTCATCACCGAGGTCCTGGGCCACCGGGGCGACCCGGGCGTCGACACGCTCGCGGTGATCCGCCAGTTCGAGCTCCCCGACGACTTCGCCGACGAGGTGATGGACGAGGCCCGCCGCGCGACTGCCCGCCTCAACGACGCCGCCCTCGACGGCCGCCGCGACCTCACCGGCGAGCTCATCATCACCATCGACCCGGAGGACGCTCGCGATTTCGACGACGCCATCAGCCTCACGCGCGCCGGCGACGGCATCTGGACCCTCGGCATCCACATCGCCGACGTGGCCTTCTTCGTCGAGGAAGGCTCGGCCTTGGACACCGAGGCGCGGGAGCGCGGCACGAGCGTGTACCTGCCGACGACGGTCCTGCCGATGCTGCCGCAGACCCTCTCCAACGGCGTTTGCAGCCTCCAGGAAGGGCGGACGCGGCTCACCAAGAGCGTCCTGATGCGCCTGGCCGCCGACGGCGAGCTCCTCGACGTCGAACTCGCCAACACCGTCATCCGCAGCGCCAAGCGCCTCACGTACAGGGAGGCCACGGCCGCCCTGGAAGGCGAGACCGGGGGCCTCGCGCCGGAGGTCGTCGACCTGCTCACGCGCATGGACCGGCTCGCCCGCGCCCTCCACGACCGCCGCAAGGCCCTCGGCTACATGGAGCTGGAGCTGCCGGAGGTCGAGCTCGAGTTCGACGACGATGGCCGCGTCGTCGGCGCTCACCCGGAAGACACCAGCTACAGCCACAAGATCATCGAGATGTTCATGGTGGCGGCCAACGAGGCGGTGGCGGCGCGCATGGAGGCCCTCGGGGCGCCCATCCTGCGCCGCGTCCACCCGGAGCCCGACGCCGAGGCCGCCGAGGACCTCAAGCACTTTGCCACCAGCTCCGGCTACAAGCTGAAGGACCCGACCGACCGGTTCGAGCTGCAGCGGCTGGTGGACGCGGTGCGCGGCAAGCCGGAGGCGTACGGTATCCACCTGGCGGTGCTGCGGAGCCTGAAGCGGGCCGAGTACAGCCCCGCCCTGGAAGGCCACTTCGCCCTCGGCTCCGAGGCTTACTGCCACTTCACCTCGCCCATCCGCCGCTATCCCGACCTGCTCGTCCACCGCAAGGTCGACGCCGCCGTCAAGGGCAAGCTGAAGGCCAAGAAGGGCGGCCGGCGCAAGAAGCGCGGGGGCGGCAAGGCGCCCGCGCCCGGCGAGGGCCTCGTCGAGGTCGCCCGCCACTGCAACGTCACCGAACGCCGCGCCGAGGGCGCCGAACGCGAACTCACCAAGGTCAAGCTCCTGGAGTACCTCCAGGGCAAGCTCGGCGAGACCTTCTCCGGCGTCATCACGGGCGTCCAGGCGTTCGGCCTTTTCGTCGAGATTCCCGAGCTGCTGATCGACGGCTTGGTGCATGTGTCGCGGCTAACGGACGATCATTATCGCTTCGACAAGCGCAAATGGGCCCTCGTCGGCTCCCGAAAGGGCCGCACCCTCCGCGTCGGCACGCCGCTCCAGGTCCGGATCGCGGCCGTGGACATTGCGCGGCGGAAGCTGGACCTGGAGCCGGTCGAGGACGAGCGCCGCCGCAAGAAAACCGCGACCAAGGACGCGAAGGCGGCCCCGAAGAAGGGCATGAAAAAGCCCAGCCCCAAGGGCGCCGCTCCGACGGGCAAGCCCCAGGGCGCCGGCAAGGCCCGCCGCAAGGCCGCCAAACGTAAACGCCGCTGAGGGGGCGGCCTAGGCCTCGTCGGCGTCCGCGGCCGGCGCCTCCAGCGGCGTCTCCTTCAGCCGCCCCGCCTCCTCGGTCAGCGTGGTGATCTTCTGCTCGGCCTCCTCGAGGACCGTGCGGCAGGCCTTGACGAGGGCGGCCCCCTCGGCGTAGAGCGCGAGGCTCTCGTCGAGGCCGGCCTCGCCCGATTCCAGCCGCTCGACAATCGCCTCCAGCCGCCCGAGCCGGTCCTCGAAGGTCGGCGTCGCCTCGTCCTGTTTCGTCTGCTTGCGTTTGGCCATGGCGTCCTCGTCCGTCGCTCGGGTCACTCGGTCTCAAAGAGGGTGGGCGTGTCGCCGCCCGCGTCCTTCGGCGTGCGCCGCTGTCGCGCCGGCGCCCGCGTCTCCGGCGGCGCCGCGGGGGACGGGGCCTCGCCGTCCGCGGCGTCGGCGCGGCTGATGACGCGGCCCTCGGCCAGGTGCGTCCGCAGCACGTCCCCCGGCCGCACGTCCGCCGCCCGCGTCAGCGTCGCCCCGGTCCGCGCGAGCACCGTCCGGCTGTAGCCGCGCGCCAGCACCCGCGCCGGCGCCAGGTCCTGGAGCCGCCCGGCCGCTCGCTCCAGCCGCGCCCGCCACCGGTCCGCCACCTGGTGCCGCGCCACCGCCTGGAACCGGTACGCCGCCATCCGCACGGCCGCGGCGGCGGCCTGGACGGTGGCACGGGGGGCGTGCTCGGCCAAGCGGCCGGTCAGCCGCTCCAGCCGCAACCGCCGCGCGTGCCCGGCCTCGCGAAGCCCCGCCCCGAGCCGCCCGGCCAGGGCCTCGACCCGCTCGGCCCGGGCGAGGACCAGCTCTTCCGGATGGGCCAGCGCCCGTGCCCGCGCCGCGAGCGTCAGCCGGTCTCGCAGCCGGTCCAGCCGGTGCCGCAGCAGGCGCCCCAGCCGGTCGGTCTGGGCCGCCAGCGCCGCCAGCACCTCCAGCCGGTCCGGGACGACGGTCTCGGCGGCGGCCGAAGGCGTCGGCGCCCGGACGTCCGCGACGAAGTCGCTGATCGCGAAGTCCGTCTCGTGGCCCACCGCGCTCACCACGGGCACGCCGCACGCCGCCACCGCCCGGGCGACCGCCTCCTCGTTGAACGCCCAGAGGTCCTCCAGGCTCCCTCCACCGCGCCCGACAATCGCCACGTCGATCGACCCAAGCCGGTCGAGGCGCGCCAGGCCCGCGACGATCTCCGCGGCCGCCCCCTCCCCTTGGACGCGGGCCGGGGCGAGGACGACCTCGGCGGCGGGCCAGCGGCGGCCGAGGACGTGCAGGATGTCCCGAATGGCCGCCCCCGTCGGGCTCGTCACGACGCCGATCCGCCGGGGGAAGCGCGGCAAGGGCCGCTTCCGGGCCGCCTCGAACAGGCCCTCGCCCGCCAGTCGCTCCTTCAGCTTCCGGAACGCCACCTCCAGCGCCCCCATGCCGCGCGGCTTCAGGCTGGTGGCGTAGAGCTGGTAGGCGCCGGCCTGGTCGAAGACGCTCAGCCGCCCGCGGGCCTCGACCTCCAGGCCGTCGGTGATGGTGTGCGGCAAGCGTTCGGCGGCCGAGCGCCACATGACGCAGCGGAGGGAGGCCTTCGCGTCCTTGAGGGTGAAGAAGAGGTGGCCGGACCCGTGGCGCTTGAAGTTCGAAACCTCGCCAACGACCCAGACGCGCGGGAACTCCACCTCCAAGAGCGACCGCACCCGCCGCGTCAGACCCGCCACGGTCTCCGGGCCCTCGGGCTCCGGCTCGGGGATCAGACTGGCGTCGAACGGCCGATCGTCCATGGCCCGAGAATACCGGGCGCCTCGCGGCGAATCAATCGCCCTTGCCGCTCGCGGCATCCAGGGCCCGTTTCCACCGGTCGATCTGGGCGACCACGTGGCCGTGGACCTCCTTCGGGCGCCGGACGAACTCCCACGTCAGCCGGTGCGGCCGGTTGCCGTGCCCGTCCGGGGCGAAGATCAGCGTCCCCAGCCCCAGCGGCCGCGTCACCGCCGACTGCGCCACGAACGTCGCCTCCACGTGCTCCAGGCCCAGCCACTCCACCTGCACGTTCAGCAGGCCTTTCTGCTTAAGCACCCGCCGGTCCGTCAGCACGTACGTCCGCCCCAGCCACACCAGCAGCCCCAAGGCCGACCCCAGGCCGACGCCCCACACGCCCAGCACCGCGCCCCAGTGCCGCACCGTCTCCGGCAACACGTCGATCGAGTACGCCAGCACCATCACCAGCGCCCCCGGGGCCGCCACCGCCAGGCTCACGAAGAAGGCGTACCACAGGCTCGGCTTCAGCTCGAAGAGCACCGCCTCGCCCGGCAGCAGCAGCGACGGCGAGAGGATCCGCGCCGGCAGCGGCAGGTCCTCTTCCAGGTTCCCCGAGCCGGTCGGGGCGCGAAGCACGGGCGGCGTCGGCGCGGGCGCAAGCGGCACCGGCGCGGGACGGGGCGGCGCAGATGCGGTGACCATGCCGGCGGCTCCCCTGAGGGCTGAACGGCGCCGCCCATTCTAGCGCGGCCGCGCACACCGTGCAAGCGCAAGGGGCCGGCCCGGCACCCCGCGGGGCCCGGGCCGGATGGCCTGCTCTCGGAGGGGTCGGCGGTCAGGCCCCGCCCTCCGGCGTGTCGCGGCGAGGCGCCGGCGGCGCGGGCGGATGGCTTCCGCCGCTCCCGCTCCCGTGCACGCTGCCCAGGTAGTCCGGCAGATCCAGGCCCACCATGCTGGCCAGGTGGTGCATCGGCGGGAGGGTGCCCATGAGGCGGCGGCCGAGGCCCGCCAGACCCCCGTCGCCGCCGGCCCCGGAGCCCCCGTCCCAGACGATGACCTTCTCCAGCGGCAGGTTCTGGATCGCCTGGGCCTGGACCCGGGCGATCGCCTCGAACTTCTCGATGATCAGCAGGCTGGCGGCCGCCTTCGGGTCGCGGGCCGCGCCCTCGACCAGGGCCCGGTAGCCGTCGGCCTTGGCTTGGAGGACGGCCTGGGTGCCCTCGGCCTCGGCCCGCATGCGAGCGAGGACGGCGTTGGCCTCGCCCTCGGCCACGAGCTGGCGTTTCTGCTTCTCGGCGTCGGACTGGATGACGATCTGCTCGCGCTCGGCCTCGGCCGGGACGATGCGCTCGGCCCGGAGGCGGGCCTCCTCGCGCTGGGCCCGGGCGAGCTCGGCCTCGCGCTGGGCGTTCTCCTCGGCCACGCGGATGCCGCCGTCGGCCTCGCGGGAGGCCGACTCGCTCTTCTCGCGCGCCTCCTGCTCCGCCACCCGCTGGCCCGCCACGTACTGGGCCTTCTTGGCGTTCGCGACGGCCTCGGCTTCGACGGCCTCGGCGTCGAGGCCGGCAACCTGGCGGCGGCGGTCGCGGTCGGCGCTGGCCTCGCCGATGGTGGCCTCGGCGTTGGCGGCCGACACGGCCTTGCGCCGATCACGCTCCCGCTCCGCCACGCCCGTCTTGCCGCGCCGTTCCTGCTCGGCCACGTCGATCTCGGCCTGGTTGATGACCTCGGCGGCGGCCTTGCGGCCGATGGCCTCGATGTAGCCGCTCTCGTCCGTGATGTCCTTGATGTTGACGTTGATGACCGCCAGGCCGATCTTCTCGAGCTCGCCCGAGACCGCCTCGTTGACCTTGCTCATGAAGGCCTGCCGGTCGCGGTTGATCTCCTCGATCTTCATCGTCGCGATGACCGCACGCATCTGCCCGAGGATGATGTCCTCGGCCTGGCGCTCGATCTCCTCGCGGCTCATCGCCAGGAGGCGGTAGGCCGCGTTGGTCATCAGGGCCGGCTCGTTCGAGATGGCCGCCGTCACGGTCGTCGGCACCGACACGCGGATGTTTTCCTGCGACAGGGCCGACTTCAGGTCGATCGGCACCACGAACGGCTCCAGGTCCAGATACCGGCAGGCCTGGATAAGCGGCCACACGATGGCCGCCCCCCCGTGGATGCACTTGGCCGCCCCCTTCCCCGTCTTCCCGTAGATGACGAGCACCTTGTTCGACGGGCACCGACGGTAGACCCGCGCGATGAAGATCAAGAGGAACAGGACGATGACCAGCAGCAGGACCAGTAGGACAAGGCCGGTCGGGAACCCGTCGTCCATGCCGGGCACCGCCATCGCCGTCACAACCGCCGGAACCGAAGCCATGCGCGTCTCCTTTGCTGGGTGCGGCACCAGGGATCAGGCGTCGAGCCTCTCGACCTCGACGGTGTGCGGGTCGAGGAGGCGGCGAACGCGGACGGGCGTCCCCGCCTCGAGCGCCTTGCCACCCGCCGACCGGGCGGGCACGTGGCTGACCGCCCCCGAGACGACCGTGCGGACCTGCCCGGCCCCCTTGGCCGGGATGTTCATGTAGACCGTCGCGGGCCGGCCGACACAGCTCGCCAGCACCGGCGTCCCCGTCTCAGTCATTCGCCGCATCAGGTACAGCAGCAGCGACACCACCAGGGCGCCGGCGGCGGCCCAGAGGAGGGCGTAGATGATGGCGCGGCCGGCGGGGGTGCCCTCGTGCATGTACAGGCCGCCCGCCCAGCCGAACATCATGCCGAAGGCGACGATCGACCGGAACGAGAAGAGCCGGAAGCTGGTGCCGGTGACCTGGTCGGCGGCGGCCTCGGCGTCGACCTCGCCGGCGTCGGCGGCCACGTCCAGGTCGGCGTCGGCGGCGTCGGCATCGACGGCGAAGTCGCCCTCGCCCATCTCGGCGTCGCCGCCCGAGCCCGCCAGGCCGATCAGCGTCATGATCGCCTGGTACAGGAAGATCAGCGTAAAGAACCCCGCCACCCCGAAGAAGACCTGGTTCAGGACGGTCAGGCCGTTCCACCACTGGATCATCGGCTCTCCTCCGTCGAGTTTCGGGGACAGGATACTAAACTCCCCCCGGGGCCCCGGCGGGGGCCTGCTCCACATCCAGGCGAAGCTCGTCCGGGTCTGTCCCCTTGGGCACCACGAAGATCAGGTCCGTCGTCTCGGACTGGCGGCCGGAGGTGAACGTCCACGTGGCCGCGTCCATCAGCCCTTCGCCGTAGCGCGACGTCTCCTCCTTGAAACCGTAGCGGAGGTTCACCGGCGCGAGGTCCGGGTCGGACCGCGACCGCATCAGCTCCTTTTCGCCGCGCCGCTGCTTCGCCCGCTGGCGGATGAACGGGTTGGCGTAGACGGGCTTGCCCGAAAGGCCCGTCAGCAGGAAGTGCTTGCTCTCGACCTTGACGGGGAAGGTGTAGACTTCCTCGTCGGGCTCGAACCGCAGGTCGACGATCATCAGCTCCTGGTTCTCGTCGAGACGGAGTTCGTCGAACAGGGCCAGCGCGGGCTCCGTGAAGGCCTTGTCGACGCGGAGGTCGAGGCCCTCGAGCGTGCCCCGCCGCCCGCGCGCCAGGCCCATCCCCGGCAGGCGGGCCTCGCGGTCGGCCTCGCTCAGGACGGGGCCGTCATACTGATCGACGCGCCACCGAATGTAGTCCCATCGTCGGTACCAGTGGTAGTAGAGGGCGTCGTTGACGTCCACCTCGCCCTCGCCGAGGCGATGGCGCACGCGGCCCCGCGGGGCCGCGGCCGCCTCTTCGCCGGCCTCGCCCTCCGCCGCCGCCGGGGGGGCGGCCCGCATCTCGTCCGGCGGGTACACGTCCCCGTACCGCCCGAACCAGCCGCCCTCGTCGCCCCCCAGCGCCGCCGTCATCTGCTGCGCCAGGACCAGCACCCCCCGGTCCCACTGCAGCCAGAGCGGCTCGTCCGGCAGGACCTCGGTCACGCGGCTACCGTCGGCCCGCATCACGCTCTTCAGGCGGAACGGGGCGTACCCGCCGAGGACGCGCGGCGGGGTGGGGAGCATCTGGATCAGCACCAGCGCCAGGCCCGTGCACAGGTACCCCACCGGCAGGCCCAGGACGCCCCCGCCGATGCGCTTGACGCTGTCCGGAAAGGCCGGCTCCTCCGGCAGAAAGACGTCGCCCAGGGTGCGCAGGGCCAGGAAGACGACCGCGAACAGGGCCCACAGGGCCAGGGCATCGCCAGAGAACCCCATGCTCGTGTCCGGCCGGTCCGCCCCGATCATGTCCGAGACCGGGCCCGCCAGGCCGAACGCGGCCGCCAGGGCCACCAGGCACGCCACCAGCGTCAGGGCCGCCCGGTACAGGCCCTGCCCGCTCAGCAGGTAGGCGACGGCCAGCGTGGCCCCCAAGGCCAGGACGTTGACGATCAGCATAGCGCTCCCCTACTGGGACTGCTTGATGGCCCGGAGGACTTCCTCGATGGCGGTGCGGCCCTCGATCACCAGCCGCAGCCCTTCCTCCTGGAGGTTCCGCATGCCGCCCTTGCGGGCGTGGGTCCGCACGTCCGACACCGACGCGCCGGCACCGATCAGCTGCCGCGCCGCCTCATCCACGTCCATCACCTCAAAAAGGCCCGTCTGTCCGCGGAACCGGACGTTGTGGCAGACGGGGCAGACGACGGGGCGGCCCTTCTCGTCGGTCTGGAGCTTGGGCGGCCGGTAGAGGACGTCCACCTTCTGGCTGGCCAGGTTGGCCTTGCGGAGGAACTCCGGGTTCGGCCGGTAGCCTTCCTTGCACTCGTCGCACAGCAGGCGGACCAGGCGCTGGTTCACCACGAGGCGGAGCGCCCCCGCCAGGGGCGCGGCCGCGCCCAGGAGCTGGGCGACGCGCGCGAGGGCCTGGCCGGCGTCGCTCGCGCGGAGGCCGATGAGGATGCGGCGGTCGGCGGCGGCGTCGGCAAGGACGCGCCCCACCTCTGGCGACGACAGCGAGTCCACCGCCACCACGTCCGCCTCTGCCAGCACCGCCTCCCGCACCTGCCGCGCTGCCGCCTCCCCCTCCTCCTGGTTCAGCCCCACGTGCCGCACACTCTCCACCTCCAGGTCCACGTGCGGATCGAAGCAGACCACGTTGTTCATGTACCGGTCGTAGTGGCGGAGGCAGGCGTGCAGCGTCGTCGTCAGGCCGCCGTTCTTCGGGCTCGAGACGACCACGATGCCGGGCTTGGCCTCCAGGGCCGCCTTCACCGCCCCCAATTGCCCGGCATTTAGGCCGAGGTCCTCCAGGGCCATGCGGCTGGTGAGGGGGTCGATGATGCGGACCGACACCTGCTCGCCGCGCACCGACCCGGCGGTCTTGACGCGGCACTCGAAGGTCTGGCCGGCGACGACGGCGCGGAAGCGGCCTTCCTGGGGCTTGCGGGTCTCGGCGGGGTTCAGGTTCGCCAGCCGCTTCAGACCCGCCGCCAGGAACTCCGCCGCCGGGTGCGCCACGTCGCCGCCCTCGATTACCTGGCCGCCCGCCCGGAACCGGACCTGGGCGCCCTGGCGCCGGACGAGGACGCCGACGATCTGAGACTGGCGGACGATGGCGTCGTACAGGACGCGTTCGGTCTGCTCGTAGCCCTCGCGTTCGGCGTCGGTGAGGGCCTCGAGCTTGATGGGCAGGTCGGCCTGGTCGAGGAAGATGATGTCGCGGCCGACGCCGATCACCGGGCCGCGCGTCGGCTCCTCCGCCGCCTCGCCGCGCAGCCGCCGCTTGACCCGCTCGACGTGGGCGCCCGTGAGGACGCGCTGGGCGGCGGGGACCTGGCCGTTGCGGTGGAGGGCGTAGATGAAGCCGGCCCCGGCGGTCACGACCACGCCGAGCGGGAAGCCCGCGTAGAAGCTCGGCACGAGCAGCGCCGTGGCCGGGCCGAGCACCGCCCCGGCAAGCACGAGGGCCGCCCACCGCCCCGGCTCCGTCCGCACCCGGCGGATGTCCTTCAGGGCCCAGTTGACCATGAGGAAGGCGGCCATGGCGAGGAGGAGGACGAGGACGAGCTGGACCGGCCCGGCCCCCCACTGCCCCGCGTCGGCCAGCCTCGGCCGCTCGAACCCCGACGCCGCCGCCGGGACCCCCCACGCCGCCACCGCCGTCGCCGCCGCCAGCCGGGCGGCCCATCGCGCGGCCGCGCGGCCGGGCCGGCCGCGCCGCGCGTCGCGTCGCGTCATGCTCATCGCACCGTTCCCTCTTTGAACTGGATGCCTCTCAGGGCCATCTTGAGCGCTTCCGGCCGCGGCGCCAGCGCCTGCGCCGTCTTGCTGTCCACCCAGCCGTCCTTGACGCGGGCGGCCAGGTCCTGCGTCAGGCTCCGCATCCCCAGGTCGCCGCCCCCCGCGACCAAGTCGCCCAGATACGTCTCGTCGGCCTCGCGGAGGGCCTTCCGCACCGCCGGTGTCGCCAGCATGACCTCGCACGCGGGCACTTGGGCGACGCCCTGGCGGCACGAGGGGACGAGCTGCTGGCAGACCACCGCCTCCAGGCTCTGGGCCAGCGTCGCGCGGACCGTCTCCTGGACCTCGTCCGGGAAGAGGTCCATCACGCGGGCCACCGCCCCGGGGGCGCTGGAGGCGTGGACGGTCGTAAAGACGAGGTGCCCCGTCTCGGTCGCCCGCAGAACGCTCTCGCAGGTGATGCGGTCCCGCGTCTCGCCCACCAGGACCACGTCCGGATCGCTCCGCATCAGGCTCTTCAGGGCCGTGTCGAAGTCCGTCACGTCGGTGCCGATCTCGCGCTGGCTGACGAACGCCTGGTCGTCCTCGAAGAGGTGCTCGATGGGGTCCTCGATGGTGACGATGTGGCAACGGCGCGTCCGGTTGATGTGGCCGAGGCAGGCGGCCAGGCTCGTCGATTTGCCGCACCCCGTCGCCCCGCAGAAGACCACCAGCCCCTGCCGCCGCTCGCACACCGGAGCAAGCACCTCGGCCGGCAGGTGGAGCTCTTCGAAGGTCGGGATGGCCCGGTTGACGCGCCGCGCCGCCAGGCTGACCTTGTTCCGCTCGCGGTAGACGCTGAGGCGGAACCGGTCGCCGCCCGGCAGGTCCAGCGACAGGTCCGCCCCGCCGAACCGCTCCAGGTCGCCGCGCGTCCGCGCGTCCAGGTAGGCCGTGGCCAGGGCCTCGACCTCCTCGGCCGTCAGGGCCGGCCGCTCCGTCGGCCGCACCGCGCCCTCGACCCGCAGGATGGGCGGCTGGCCGGGTTTCAGGTGCAGGTCCGAGGCCTTGGCCAGGAGGGCGATATCCAGGAGGCCGGCCAGCGTCGCCTTGGGGTCGCCGAGGTTCAGGGCGCGGCCCCTTCTGCCCCGGCGGGGGCCCAGGGCTCGCGGACCGGGACCCCGGCCGCGGCCAGTGCCGCCTTCACCTCGGGAATCGGGTGCAGGCCGTAGTGGAAGATGCTTGCCGCCAGCGCCGCGTCCGCCCGGCCCTCGGTCAGGACCTCGACGCAGTGCGCGGGCGACCCGCACCCCCCGCTCGCGATCACCGGAATCGTCACCGCGTCCGCGACGGCCCGCGTCATCTCCAGGTCGTACCCGTCGCGGGTCCCGTCGGCGTCCATGCTCGTCAGGAGAATCTCGCCGGCCCCGAGGCCCTCGACCTCCCGGGCGTACGGGACGGCCTCCTTGTCGGTCGGCACGCGGCCGCCGTTGATGTGGACGCGCCAGACCTCGCGGCCGTTCTCGCGGACGCGCTTCGGGTCGATCGCCACGACGATGCACTGGCTGCCGAACCGCTCGGCCGCCCGCCGCACAAAGTCCGGGTCGCGCGTCGCGGCCGAGTTGATCGAGACCTTGTCCGCCCCGGCATTCAGCAGCGCCCGGATGTCCTGGAGCGTCCGCACGCCCCCGCCCACCGTCAGCGGCATGAAACACTGCTCCGCCGTCCGGGCCACCACGTCAATCAAAATGTCCCGCGCCTCGTGGCTGGCCGTGATGTCCAGGAAGACCAGCTCGTCGGCGCCGTCCCGGTCGTACCGGGCGGCCACCTCGACCGGGTCGCCCGCGTCCCGCAGGTCCAGGAACCGCGTGCCCTTGACGACGCGGCCCCCCTCCACGTCCAGGCACGGAATGATCCGCTTGGCCAGCACGGCGACCCTTTCCGGCACGGTGCGCGCAGCACCCCGCGGCCGCGCGCACCGCGCACCGCGGACGCATGGGGCGATTATAGCGGACCCGGGCGCGGCCCTTCAAGGATTCCGGCACGGGGGGCCGCCCCGGTTCCTCCGTCAGAGGACCCGGATCTTCAGGTTCCGGTACCACACGGCGTCGCCGTGGTCCTGCAGGGCAATGCGGCCGGCGGGCTTCGTGCCAAACCCGTCGAACTTCGCGAACTTCGACCCCGCCACCCGCTCGCGCCAGTCCGGGCTGCCGATCTCGAACGCCACCACCTGCGTCCCGTTGCACCCGTACTCGATGCGCGGGCCGTCGGCCTTGATCCGGATCGCGTTCCACTCGCCCACCGGCTTGCACCAGTCCTTGTGGTCCTTCGGCGGGTACAGGGCGTAGCAGGAGTTGACCATCGTGATGGGGTTGCGGCCGTCGCGGTGGCGGTCGTTGTCGAGGACCTGCATCTCGTGGCCGGTGTGCCAGACGGCGTCGCCGTCGTCGGTCACGCGGAAGAAGATGCCGGAGTTCCCGCCCTCGCTGATCTTCCACTCCAGGGCCAGCTCGAAGTTGTCATAGGGGTCGCGCGTGACGATGTCGCCGGCCTTCTCGACCCGGGCGAGGGTGCCGTCGACCGCCTGCCACCCGGCCGGCAGCGCGTCCTGGCGGTAGCCGACCCAGGCGTCGGCCGAGGTGCCGTCGAAGAGGAGTTGCCAGCCGTCGCGCTGCTCGTCGGCCGAGAGCATGTTCAGGGGGGTGTCCGTGCCGCTCATGAAATGCCTTCCGTCTGCTCGCGCCGGCGGCCTCATTGCCCCGGCCCGCGGGGGGCGAGTGTACCTCCCCCCGGGGGGGCGTCAAGCGCGATTGCCCGGAGCCCGGGCCAGAAACGACGAGCGCGGCGGCGAGGGCTGGACGCCGGCCCCCCGCCCGGCTAAGGTACAGGCAGCCGTGGTGCGGTGCGTGGAGGTCATCGGCGAAGCGGCACGCCAGGTGTCCGAGGCGCCACGTCCTGGCGCACGATTACGGCACAGTCGACCTGGAGAAGGTGTACGAGGTGGTAACGGTGCAGGTGCCGGAACTGCTGTCGGCCCTGGCACCCCTGATTCGCGACCTGGAAATAGACACGGGGTGGCCCGGCGACGACGCCGCCGATACGCCCTTGTGAGCAACCCCTTCGCCGCGCCCCGGCGCCGCCACGCCCGACGTCGCCCACCCCGCGAGGAACGCCCTTTACACCCTCACCCACGGCCCGGCCGCATACTGCGACGCCGCGTCCACCCGCACCGCCCCCGCGTGATGCGACGCCAGGTACGCCTGGGCCGCCAGGGCCAGTTGCGGCGTGTTGCAGTCGCGGCTCAGGTGGGCGAGCACCACCTGCCGCACCCGCCCCGGGCGGCTGCGCCCGACGATGGCGGCCACCGCCTCGGCCGCCTCCTCGTTCGCCAGGTGCCCGTGCGGGCCCTCGATCCGTTCGATCAGGTCCCAGGGGCGACCGCTGGTCCGGAGCATCTCCGGGTCGTAGTTCGACTCCAGCACCAGCGCGTCGGCGTCCACGAACCGGTCCATCGCCCCCGTCGGCACGTGGCCCAGGTCCGTCGCCACCGCTACCGTCCGCCGCACCCGGCCCGACCCGAGCGTCATCCGGAAGCCCAGGCACTCGCCGGGGGCGTCGTGCGGCACGCGGAAGGCCTCGACGGCAATGTCGCCGGCCTCAACCGGGTCGCCGTCGATCGGCCGGGCCAGGCCCGCCCGGTCGAGCTTGCCGAACGCGGGCATCGCGGCGGCCAGCGCCCGCAGGTTCGCCGCCGTCGAGACCACCGGCACCCCGTGCCGCAGGCAGAACCCGGCGGCGCTCGGTCCGACGTGGTCGCGGTGGGTGTGCGTGACGAAGACGGCCCGGAGGGCCTCGGGCCCGAGGCCGGCCTCCGCGAGGCCCGCCTTGACGCGCTTCTGGGTCAGCCCGAAATCGACGAGCACGGCGGCACCCGCCGTCCGCACCAGCAGCGCGTTGCCCAGGCTCCCGCTGCCCAGCGGGCACAGCTCGGCCGTCATCGGCGTCCCGTTCCTCTCCCGGCCCGGGGCCGGGGCCCGGGGCCGCGCCGCGCGCGGTCCCTCACTCCCAGCGAATCGCGCCGCGTTCCCGCGTCGCCATCACCACCTCGGCGCCGGTCGTCTCGGCCAGCCGCGGGGCCCAGGCCTCCAGCGGCACGCGCTCGGTCTCGTAGTGGCCGCCCAGGATCGACCCGATCCCTTCGGCCGCCAAGTCCTGGACCTCGTGGAGCTTCAGTTCGCCCGTGACGTAGGCGTCGGCGCCGGCGGCGGCCACGGTCTCGGTAAGGCCGCTGCCCGCCCCCGTCACCAGCGCGACGCGCTGGACCGTACGGCCGGGGTTGCCCCCGACCCGGAGCGTGGGCAGCCCGAGGGCCTCGCGGACGGTATCGGCCAGCGCCGCCAGCGGGACCGGCGTTTCGAGGCGGCCGAGGCGGCCGAGGCCGACGCCCGCGGCGGCGGCCCGGAGCGGATGGACGTCCACCGCCGGCCGCTCGTACGGATGCGCCTCCGCCACCGCCGCCAGCACCCGCCCGAGCGCCCGCCGCTCGACCAGCGTCTCGAAGCGGGCCTCGGCGACGGCCTCGCGGCGGCCGACCTGGCCGACGGCGGGGCTCGCCCCCGGCTCCGGCCGGAAGGTGCCCGTGCCGGTCGTGACGAACCCGCACTCGCTGTACGCCCCCAGCCGCCCCGCCCCCGCCGCGAACGCCGCCTCCCGCACCGCCGCCAGCGCCGTCTCCGGCACGAACACGACCACCTTGTACGCCTTGTCCGCCGGGGCCGCCTGCAGCGGCACCAGGTCCACCAGCCCCACTCGCCGCGCCAACAGGTCGCACAGCCCCCCGTCGGCGGCATCGAGGTTGGTGTGGGCGGCCACCATGGCGCGGCCCTCGCGGGCGAGGCGCAGGACCAGGCGGCCCGCGCGGCCGTCGGCGGTCACCGCCTCCAGCGGCTTGAAGATCAGCGGGTGGTGGGCGAGGACCAGGTCCGCCCCGACCTCGGCCGCCTCGTCCAGCACCGCCTCCGAGACGTCCAGCGCCACCAGCACCCGGGCGACGGGCGTCGCCGGGTCGCCCACCTGAAGGCCGACGTGGTCCCACGCCTCGGCCAAGGCGAACGGCGCCAGCCGGTCGACGGCCTGCACAATGTCCCGCACGGTGGTCATGGGGGTCCCCTGGGCGGGGGGCGGGTCCGCCACAGGTCACCCGCGCCGCCGCTGCGTGCAGCCTACGTCGCGGCGCGCGCGGATGCAAGCGCGAGTGTCGCGCGGTTTCGGGGAACCGCAGCCCCGGAAAAAGCCGCACCGCGCGCACCGGGCGCGGGAGGGGCCGACAGGGCCGGATGCCGCCGGGCCGGGCCTACGGCGCCGGCTTGGTCTGCCGGAGCGCGACCAGGACGCCGGTCGGCGTCGTCACGTAAACCGTGCCGTCGAGCGAGCCGTTCTGGGCCACGACGGCCGACGGGCGCAGCGGCACCGCCAGCCGCACCTCGCCCTTGTCCCGCTCCAGGACGGCCATGACGTGCTCATCCGTGAGGACGGTAATCGTCTCCGGGTCGGCCGCCACGTAATCGCGCCCGCCCTCCAGCTGCCACGCCGGCACGCCGCTGGAGCCGTCCAGGACGCGCATCCCGTTGCGGTCGGTGAAGACGAGGACCTGCTCGCCGGTGGGCCAGGCGGTCTGCGTGACGGGCTCGCCGGCGTTGAAGCGCCAGCGCATCACGCCGCTGGAGGCCTCGAAGGCGTAGACGCTGTAGTCCAGGGTCGGCACGATGACGAGGTTGGCCTCGCTGACCTTCGGGTCGCCCAGGATGGGCCCCTCGGCCTGGTAATCCCAGACGGTGTACCGCCGGCTCTGGTTCATCGCGACGACCTGGCCGCCCTGCGTCCCGGCCACCACGACGCTGCTCGCCAGCACCGGCCGCGCCGACATCGTCTCCGGCATCCACCGGCCCCACGACAGGGCGTCGTCGACGATGGCGAACGCCTGCACCCAGCCGCGCGCCCCCGCGTAGAAGACATGCGTCCCGTTCGTGGTCGCCCCGGCGCCGGGGGCGTAGTCGAGGACCCTCTTGTCGAGGACGTCGCCGTCGTCGAGGCGGATCCGCCACAGGTGCAGCGTCGTCGCGATCCACACGTCCTCGCCGTACACCGTCGGCCGGAACACCGTCTGGAACGGGTCCGCCAACTGCCGCGACCACAACCGTTGGCCCGTCGCCGCGTCCACACAGTAGACCCGGTTGTCCGTCCCGCACGCCAGCAGGGTGTCGCCGCTCAGCCACAGCCGCGTGACCTGCGTCCCCTCCGGCATGATCAGCTGCGTGTACCAGAGGGTGTCGAGCCCCTCGAGCGAGAGCACCGCCAGCGGCACCAGGCCGTCGGGCGACGGCACGGTCGGCCCGACGTACGCCTCGCGGGTCCCCTGGGCGCACCCCAGGCCCCCCGCCATCGCCAGGACCCCAAGGGCCAGACTCGCCCAGCTCCACACGACCGACCGGTTCGCCGCTCTGTTCATACTCGACTCCGCGCCTCGCACGTCCCACTCGCGGGCCGACGGCCCCCGCCGCCGCCCTTCTCCCTCCGCGTCGCCGCCCGGCGCCTACAGATAGGCCGCCAGGTCCACGCCGTGCTTCTGCTCGAAGCGGCTCAGCCGCTCGATCCGCTCGATATCGTCCTGGATGCGGTGAGCGAGCTTGAAGACATACGGCTTGCCCTGGAGCCGGTCCTGGAGGTCGGTCCGCATCTGGTCCCACCGGCCGTCGTAGAGCTCGTCGCGGAGGCGAACGAGCATCACCTCCTCCTCCGACAGCCCCTCGACGAACCGGCGGGCCGCCTCCTGGCACGCCGCCTTCGGCTGCGCCTCGTCGCACCTGGCCATCACAGCGCCTCCCGGCCCGCAGGCCGGACGAACGCCCGATACGCTACACCTCGGCCGTCCGCCCCGTCAACTCTTTTCCCGCCAAGGGATTGCGCGCCGCACGCGCGCGCCCTGTGCGCTACCCGCATCGGCGCGCACCGGGGGCCGCCTTGACGTTTCCTCACGCGCGGGGCGCACCGCCGCCAACCTGCGTCTGGTCACGGACGGCCAGGGTGATGAGCCCTGTCCTGCTCCGTGCGACGATTCCAGTGACGGGTGAGCAGCCACCCGTACACCCAATGCGCCGCCAGATACAAAAACATCAGAATGACGATAGGCATAGTGCCTCCTAGTGCGCCTGCCGCCCTCAACCCCCGCCCGATGCCGCGTGCCACCAGTCGTACGTCGCCCCGCCGGGCGCCGACTGCGGCCCGCAATTGCAGATGTACGCCTCGGCCGTCATCCCCATCGCCTCGCCGAGCGCCGCCCACACCGCCGGCGTCCCGTGACACACCGCCACCGGCGTCCCCGGGCTCAGCTCGCGCACCGTCTCGATGCAGAACCGGTACACCGCCTCGTGGGTGGCCTCGTCGAACGGCCCTTCCCGCCGCCCTGCCAGCCGGTCCGCCGCCGCCTCCGCCCCCGCCCACGCCGCGTCGTCGATCAGCTCGCGCGGCACAATCTGGGTGAGGTCGCGGAAATCCATCCACCCCAGCAACTCCACCGTCACCACGTCCGGCCGCACCGTCGCCAGCAGCCGCTCCAGCAGCTCCCTGTACTCCTCCCGCCACCCCCGCACCGGCACAATCGGGCTCAGCCGCGCCCGCACCCGGTACCCCGCCGCCTGGCACCGGCCCATCGCCTCCAGCCGCCCCTCCATCGGGGCCGTCCGCTTGTCGACCTCGCGGCTGACGGTGCGGCCGGAGAGCGACCAGCTCACGATCGTCCGCCCCCCATGGTCCAGCCCCAGCAAGAAGTCCACGTTGTCGGATTTCGTGAAGAGCATCAGGTACCGGTCCGCCTCCCGCGCGAATTGCTCCACCATCGGCCGCACCGCGTCCAGCTCCGGCTCGAAGGGCGGCAAATCGGTCATGTTCGAGTACTTCCACAGCCGCTGCCGCGGGTACCGGGCGAACTGGGCGTCCAGCCCCGCCATGAACCGCTCGACGTCCAGGTAGAACACCACCCGCCGCCCGAACCCGCAATACGCACACCGGAACATGCACCCGTCCACTACGTTCAGCTCCAGCGCCGACTGGCACGCCCCGCCCTGATTCTCCCCCACCCGGCCCGCGTCCCGGTAATGGTAGAACCAGTCGAGGCGACCCTCGTCGAACGTCGTGAAGACGAGGACCGCGTCGTCGCCCAAGTCGTCCTTCCCGTGCCGCCGCTGGCCCAGGTCGAACACCGCCCGGTAATCCCCCGGCGTCATCGTGCGGACGTCGTCGCAGGCGACGTGCGGCCACATCCGCTCCAGCCGCGCCGCACAGGCCGGCCGCGCGCGCACCGCCGGGTCCACGTACACCGTCTTGGCGGGAATCGTCAGCATGCCCTCATTCCGTTCTTCGCCAGCGCCACCCCGACCCGCGCGCGGCGCATTGCTTGAGCGTCCACGCGACCCTCGCGTTTCTCACAAACCCGTGTCTTCTACCCAACACATCACGACACCGCCTCGGCCAGCGTCTGGCCGAGCTTGCGGCACGCCCGGACCTGGTCGCCCTGCGGCTCCTGGGCCACGTCCAGCCCCTCGGCCGCCCGCTCCATCCCGAGCGACTCGGCCAACCGGTCGAGTACCCCCGAGATGCCGCCGCCCCCACCGTGCGTCGAGAACCCCACGTACGGCTTCCCCTTGAAGGCCGGACGCCGAAACGCCACGTCGAAGAAGTGCTTCACCTGGCCGCTCGGGTACGAGTAGTAGTTCGGCGACCCGACCGCCACCCCGTCGGCCGCCTCCACCGCCGCGAGGTCCAGGTCGGCCGCGTCCATCAGCGCGACCTCCGCCCCGGGGACGAGGCGGGCTCCGTCGGCGACGTGGGCGGCCATCGTGCGGGTGTGGCCCGAGAGACTCGAATACAGGACGACAATGCGTGCCACGACGGTCTCCTTTCGGCAAGACGGGGGCAGCCGGGCGAGCGCGGCCCGCCCGTCAGCGACCCCACCCTCGGCGCGTGCCGCCATTCTAGACCCCGCCCCGCCCCGCCGTCAACGCACTGAGCCATCGGCGCCCGCCCTGGGCGCTCACCCGACCCTCGCGATGGCTCTTTCCGCCACGGCCCGCCCGCCGCGGCGCCAGCGAAGGAGGGGGCTTGCCCCCGCCCGTGTCGCTCGGCCGTTTTGCCGTCGCTCTTCTATGGACTGCGGTGCCGGCGGCACCGCTTTGGCTGCCGTTGCCTTGCTGTTTTGCCGTCTTGCCGTCGCCTGCATTCCGCATTCCGGCTTCCGCATTCGGCGTTCACGAAATCCCTGACATTCGACCGCGCTTTTTCCTTAAGGGTCCCGGCGGCGTAACGATAAGGAGGCTGTCCCATCCCAGCGTAAGGGCCATCCGCACGTCCGTGGGGGCGTGCGGATGGCCGCGTTTCTGGGCCCACCGCGCCGTTCCTGGCGTGCCGCCGTTCGCCGTCTTCGGCGGCACGGGCCTCCAGCCCGCGAGTTCTGCCTCGCCGCTTCTGCCGTTTTGCCGTCCTGCCGTTGCCGCCTTGCCGTTCTCCGTCTTCTATGGACTGCGGCCTGCCTGCAGCAGGCAGCTGCCCCTGTGGCCCCGCCATGGCTGTCGTCTGAAAATGCGGCTATTTTGCATTTGACAAACGCGGGGGGGGGCATGCTCGTGCCGGTAGCAGGGGGAAGCAGACACACCCGCGCCAGTCTGATCTGAATGCACCCGGGGCTGCGTCCGCATCGGGCGGACGAGCCCCGGTTGTTTGTGCATGGCATGGCGACGAAAGGAGACTGACCAATGAAGCGTGGCACTCGAACTTGGGTTGCCGTTGTCGGCGCCACACTGCTGGCGGCCCACTCGCACGCCGCAACGGGCCAGTGGAGTCTGGCACAGCTCTCGGAGGCCCGGGCCGGGCTGGCCGGTACCGCAATCAACGGGTGCGCCCTGTTCGCGGGGGGCTGGACGGGGTCCGCAGACACAGGGCCATTCAGTAGCACCGTGGATATTTACGACAGCGCCACCCAGCAGTGGCTCTCTCCGGTTTCTCTCTCCGAGGCACGAAACTGGGTCGGCGCCACCACGGTGGCTCAGTACGCCCTCTTCGCGGGCGGGACGCGCGGCCCCCTCACGCCGCGCGGTCGCCACCCCCCTCCCGCCAACCGCAATCACCCCCGCCATCCGCCACTAAGCCGCCAGCGCCAAGGCACAATCCACCTCACCTTAATGTCGGGTAACGCCCCCCCATCCTCCCCATCTCCCCCG
>CAYNLG010000041.1:0-33319 GCA_964397995.1 uncultured Anaerolineales bacterium | reverse complement strand
GCCAAGGACGACGGCACCGGCCTCCAATGTGCCGCCGCTGATGGTGGAGGAGCAACTGGAGTCCCAAGCCTTGCCGGCCACGAGGGTTGTCTGGACAAAGAAAGTCCCTCCCCCCTGCTCGAAGCTCGCGCCCGTGCTCTCGTCTCCCAGGACAGCCTCGAACACATCCAGCGTGCCACCATCCGCCAAACGAAGCGAGGGACTATAATTCCGCCCGGTGAGCGCCAAATGAGTCGCCGTCACCAGGGCCGTACCCGATATGTGGCAAGTCGCGTACCTACTATTGTCGTCAGCGTTGACCTCGAAAGAATCGCAGGACAGGCTGCCCCCGCGGAACTCGCCGTTGCCCCGCACAAGCACTTTCCCCCCCGCCGCTCCCTCGATGGTGCTTGTCCCGCCGGTCTGCAGGAACGTGCCCCAGATTGTAAGGTCGGCGTAGTTGCTGGGGTGCGTCGCCTGCAGGCTGAGAGTGCCTCCGGACTGCATGTACGTTCCCGTGTGAGCGACGGTAAGGCAGGCATCGTAGCCACTTATGCTGAGAGTGCCTCCGGACTGCATGTACGTTCCATTGCGATCGACTGCAAGGCAGGCCTCGTAGCCATTTATGGCGACTTGACCATTATTCTGGCACAAGAGTCCGCCGCCACCTCCACCGATTCTAAGCCGTGCCGCACCCTGTATCTCATTAGCCTGAACAAGTAGATGTCCGTTGTCTAATACATACTCCCCCCACGAATACGCTTGATAACCGAGCGACAGATCTGCGTCATGGCCCCAGCTTCCCACCTTGAACGTGCCGCCGGATTGCACCACGCGCCCCAGGGATTCGCACCCGACCCGTGCCAATGTAGTATCATAATCCTGTACAATAAATAATGTGTCGTGCGCTATCTTCAAAGCGCCGTCGGGCGCAGTGCCGTCCACGTACAGATGCCGAAGGTTATCCTCATATTCCGGCATCGAAACGGTGTTGCAGTAGCCTGCGTTCGTGAGCCACACGTACGCCGTGGCGTCCTCGCCCGGCACCTCCCCCTCCCACCAGTTGTCCGGGTTGTCCCACTGCGTGGTGGGGTCGGACGGGTCGGTGGCCGTGTTGCCGCCCGTTCCCGCTCCGATCCAGTGGTATTCCCCCGCGGGTGCGGATGCGGCCACAACCGCCAGAGCGGTGCCGACTGCAAGCCAAACCCCAAACCTGTGCGCGGCGTGCATCTTTGCCCCCTTCCCCGGCCGTGTCGGCCGGCGCTTGTGCCCCCGGAAACCGCCAACGTACACCAAAAGCAACACATGCCACCAGCGGCCATCCTACTATGGCGCATAACCCGCTCGGAGTCAAACGCCATCTTCCGGTCCAAGCCCACGGCCGGGCCTCACGAGCCCGACACCCGTGCCACGGCCAATGGAAAATCGGTTGCTCCGCGGGGGCGGCGGGGCGTCTAATGGGGCGGAGGAGGCACGTATGGCACGATTGGCACTCATGGTGACGGTGGCGGTGCTGCCGGCCTTTGTCGCGGCAGGCGGCGGGAGCCCCGCCCCGGCCGAGGACGCCACCCTGCGCGTCACCGTGGCCGTCGAGTGCGACCGGGCGGCGCTGGAGGTCGGCACCCCGGCCACCGTCCACGTCGTCCTCCACAACCTGACGGACCGGCCGCTGGTCGTGCCGGACTGGACGCGGCACCCGGCGGTGCTGCGGGTGGGGCTGCAACTCAGCCTGGAGACGGGGGCCGCGGCCGAGGTGCCGGGGGGGGCGCCGGCCCTGCCGGCCGCACGGACGAAGGCGGACTTCCGGCCGCTCCCGCCGGGGCATACCGAGTTCGCCATGCCGGTCACCCCGATGCTCGCCGGCTACGGGATGGCTTGGGCGGTCTTCGCGGCGCCGACGGCCGACTACGTCGACGCCGACGGGACGCGCGTCCGGTTCGCCGACGCCTGGACCGGCCGCGCCTTCGGCCGCACGCCCGTTACCGTCGCATCCGACATGACCGAGGCGATGGCCCTCACGTACGCGCAGCACATGGCCACGGTGGTGGACGCGGCGGCCGAGGCGGAGGCGCGTGAAGCCGCACTCGAGTCGGCTTCGCGGGCGCGGCACGTCTTTGCGGCCCGGTTCGTCCGCGACGCGTACCTGGCCCTGGAGCCGGGCCCGCTGAAGTGGGCGGCCCTGGACCGGCTGCTCGCGCTCGCGACGTTCGGCACGGCCTACGAGGCGGTGCCCGTGCTGGCGGCGGCGATGACCAGCCGCGACGTGCCGGCGGGGCGGCGGATGGCCATCCTGGAATGGCTGGCAAAGCTCTTGGCGGCCGAGGGGCGGCAACTGCTCGCCGGGCAGGTCCCCCACCGGTATGCCGAGCCGCTCCTCGCCCAGATGCGCGACGCGGTGCGACGGCTGGCGACCGACCCCGACGCGGCGCTGGCGACCGGGGCCCGGGCGGTGATCGAGAGCTGGACGAGGCCGGCGCCGGGCGGTCCGAACGCGGCCCCGCTAGCGCCGGCGGAGGCCGTTTCCAATCGGGGCGGGAATTCCTGAGGAAGCCTCTTGCGAGCGGCCGCGGGGGCGCCTACCTTTGAGGGGTGTGGGGTCCGAGGGGACGTGAAAACGCACGCCACTTTGCCCTTGACAGGTGCGCGGGACGTGGGCACCATTTCGCGCCGATGGGCGGGAGATCGAGTCGCCATGACTGACGAAGGACGGGACCGCGAGAAGTCCCCCGACGAGGCCTATACGGAGTTGGTTCTCGTCGTGCATGCCAGCAACCTGGCCGAAGCCGAGGTCTTCAAGACGGAACTGGAGGCCAACGGCATCCCCGCCATCCTGGAACAGGAGAGCGCCAGCGTGGGCGGGGTACCCGACCTGGCTGCGGGGGTGCCGGTGCTGGTGCCCGAAGACTTCGCCGACCGCGCGGCGGAGTTGATCGCCGAACTGGAATCCAGCCAATCGGAGGACGAGGACGTGGAAGACCGCGAAAACATCTTCGAAGACGATGCCCTTGAGGACCTCGACAACGACCTGGAAGAGGACGACATTGAGGAGGAGGACCTGGACGACGAGTTCGACGACGAGGACCTGGACGACGAGTTCGACGACGAGGACGACGACTGGGACGACGAAGAGGATTGGGACGATGACGAGGACTGGGACGACGAGGAGGAGGACTGATCGCCCCTCGTCCCGCCGCCGCTGCCGCCGTCCGGCCTGAGTTTCCCCCGGGGTCCGCGCGGGCCCCGCTTCTTCGGTGAATCCGGCGCCGGGGGTCCGCCGGCCCTCGGCCGCACGCTCGGGAGGCGCCCCGTGGCCCACCTGCTCGGCATCGACGTCGGCACCAGCGGCACCAAGACGTTGCTCATCGACGAAACGGGGGCGATCCGCGCCTCGGTCACCGTCACGTACCCCGCGTATGCGCCCAAGCCCGCATGGAGCGAGCAGGACCCCGAGGACTGGTGGAAGGCCACCTGCGCCAGCGCCAAGCAGGCCCTCAAGGAGGCGGGGGTCAAGCCCGAGGACGTGGGCGGCGTCGGCCTCTCCGGCCAGATGCACGGTTCGGTCTTCCTGGACGCGGGCGGCAAGGTCCTGCGCCGGGCGATCCTCTGGAACGATCAGCGCACCGCCGCCGAGTGCGAGGCCATCACGGATGCCGCCGGCGGTCGCAAGAGGCTCATCGGCCTCGTCTCGAACCCGGCCCTGACGGGGTTCACCGCCCCGAAGATCCTTTGGGTCCGCACGCACGAGCCAAAGGTCTTCGCGAAGACCGCCAAGGTCCTTCTCCCGAAGGACTACATCCGGTACCGGTTGACCGGCGAATTCGCCACGGAGGTGAGCGACGCCTCCGGCACGCTGCTGCTGGACGTGAGGAAACGCCAGTGGTCGAAGAAGCTCCTGGGCCTGCTGGACCTCGACGCGGGGCTTTTGCCTCAGGTTTTCGAGTCGCCGGAGGTCTCCGGCCGTCTCACCGCCGCGGCCGCGCGGGCCACCGGCCTCGCCGAAGGGACGCCGGTGGTGGGCGGCGGCGGGGACCAGGCGGCCGGGGCCGTCGGCAACGGCATCGTCAAGGGCGGCGTCATCAGCGCAACGATGGGCACGAGCGGCGTCGTCTTCGCCCACGCCAAGGAGGTCCAGACCGACCCCGAGGGCCGCGTTCATACCTTCTGCCACGCCGTCCCCGGCGCATGGCATGTCATGGGCGTCGTCCTGGCCGCGGGTGGCAGCCTCCAGTGGTTCCGCGACACCCTCTGCCAGGACCTCCTGCGCAAGGCCAAACGCGAGAAGGTCGACCCGTACGCGCTGATCACCGCCGAGGCCGAGCCGGTGCCCGAGGGGGCTCACGGCCTCTACTTCCTGCCGTACCTGACCGGCGAACGCACGCCGCATGCCGACCCCGACTGTCGCGGGGCCTGGATCGGCCTCTCGAACATGCACACGCGGGGCCACTTGGCCCGGGCGGTCATGGAGGGAGCGACCTACGCCATGCGGGACTGCCTGGAGA
The DNA here is from genome assembly GCA_964397995.1 of uncultured Anaerolineales bacterium. GTDB lineage: Bacteria > Planctomycetota > Phycisphaerae > FEN-1346 > FEN-1346 > CAYNLG01. Next base: position 28,841 of record CAYNLG010000041.1, on the reverse strand, counting down.
TCATCCAGGGCATGGGCGTGCCCGTGCGGGAGATCCGCGTGGCAGGCGGCGGGGCGCGGAGTCCGTTCTGGCGGCGGCTCCAGGCCGACGTGTATCGCAAGCCCGTCTGGACCGTCTCAAGCGAGGAAGGGCCGGCCTACGGCGTGGCCCTGCTGGCCGGCGTCGGGACGGGCGTCTGGAAGAGCGTCCCCGAGGCCTGCGACGCGACCATCCACACGGTCCAGAAGACCCCGGCCGACCAGCGCCGCGTCAAGCGGTACGACGCGCTGTACCCCGAGTACGGCGAGCTCTACCGGAGCCTGAAAGACGATTTCAGGCGGATCGCGACGTTGGCGTGAAGCCCGCCGGGACCTGCCCGCGGCGGCGCAGCAGAACGAGGCCGCCGAAGGCCACAAGCGCCAGGGTCGCGGGTTCGGGGGCGGCCGACTGGGCCGTCACCTCGAACTCGGCCACCTGGTAGTATTGGATGTCGCGGTCGGTGCCGGCGCCGCTCGTGCCGTAGGCTTGGACCATGAAGCCGATGGCCACGACATCAGCCAAGGCCGCCGTCGGCGTCGCGAAGGCCCCGCCCTCGACGTACATGCCGTCGTACTTGCTCTCCTGTAGCACAACCGCTTCCCAGCCGAGAGACGCGAAGTCACCGGCCGTATACGCCGTGGCGGCTGCCAGATTCTCCTCCCCCGTCACATCCTCCGAGAGGTAGAAGCTCCCGTCGGCCAGGGCGGCAAACCACCGCAGGGCCTGGAAGTTCCTGGCCACATCGCCCGTCACGAGCCGCAACCCGTCGATCCGCAGATCGCTCGTCGGGGCGAAGCCGACCGTCTCGGCGGGATCGACGAGGAAATCGTCCCGCAGCCACGCGACGTAGGACGCCAGCCAGTGGTCCCAGTTTTCGTTGGACGTTGCCCCGAAATGAAGCAGATCGGCAAGCCCGGCATCGCGTACCTCGGCAATCTGCTCGACGCCGAAGTAGGTGGCGCGGCCGTTGCTGGCATCGGCGTGGCCGCCGTAGAACGTGGCACACGTCCCGCCATAGTCGGCCCCGACGGCCGGGCTCAGCGGCTGGGTCAGACTGAACGGGTAGGCCTTGCGAATGCCGTCGTTGACCGCGTCGCCGGTGTTGAACGGCGCGGCTTTGCCTGACCGGCCGCGCGCGGAAGCCCGCGTCTCGGCGACGTAGTCCCCGCCCCAGGACACGACGACCGCGGCCCGGACCGGGCCGGCGATGAGCAGGAGTGCGGCAAGGGTCGGCGCGCAGCGACGAACGGCGGACATGGCATCCCCTCCCCGGCAGTCTCCCCGCAGGGGCGGCCCGAGAGCCGGACAGCGCGGCATCAGACGTGCGGGCCTCCCCCGAGACGTCTCTTGTACTATACCACACGCTGGCGCCCGCGGCAAATGCCTTGCGCAATAGGAAGCAGCGCGGCCGGCGGGCCGCGCTGCGGTATGTTGCCAAGGGTGCGGCTCGGTTACCGGCGACGGCGCAGGAGGCCGAGGAGGCCCGCGCCCACCAAGGCCAGCGTCGCCGGCTCCGGCGTCGCCGTCACCGGGCCGCCCGCCACCGGGAATCCCGGCACGCTGTCGTACCAGTGGGTGCTCAGGGCGAAGTAGTCGGCCGTGTCGCAGATGCCGTCGCCCGTGGCGTCGCCGTCGGCCCAGGTCAGGCCCGGGTCGAACCAGCTGCCCGAGAGGATGAAATAGTCGGCCGTATCGACAATGCCGTCGAGGTTGAAGTCTCCCGGAAGGGCCGAGACAGCGTCGGCGCCGGTGGCGTCGTAGACCACCGCCAGGCACTTGTCGGGCGTCACGCTCACGCCGCCCACCGTGTCGAAGTGGCCGGTCCGGCCGCCGGACTCGACGATCCGGAAGACCTCGGCGTAGTCCGGCTCGTACCCGCCGCGCGCCAGCACCAGGTGCCCGCCCAAGGCACAGGTGTCGGCCGCAAGCTGATCATGATCCACGCCCGCACCGCCGGGCCCGAGGATGTCGATGGCCAGCGTTGCGTCGGCCTCCTGCGAGTACCCGCCCACGAAGGTGAGGATGCCCGCCGAGGCGCCGGGGGCCACCGTGCCGTGGTTGACGAAGTCCGGCGTCCCGCTCGTGTCAAGAGTGCCACTGCCGACGATGCGGCCGGTCGGGGCGTTGGTGAGGGTGCTGGTCCCGGTCATAACGAGCAGGCCGTCCACACGGACCGTGCCGTGGTTGAGGAGGCCGGCGTTGGACTCGCCGTAGCAGCCGGGCCGGACTTCGAACGTCTGGGCGGGCCCGAGGGTCAGCGTGTCGTCTCCTCCGTCGGACTCGACCCGGTTTCTGTAGCCGGTGTCGCAGAGGATCCGGCCTCCGCCGTCCACCGTCATGTCGGCGCTGATCCGCAGGTCGGCTTCGCCGGATCTTCCGCCGTCGGCCAGGACGATCGTGCCGTCGTTCGTGCACGCGGTGGCGAGACCCAGCCACTCGTACTCGCCGACCTGGACGGTGGCGGCGTCGAGATGGACGTCGTCCAGCGTGGCGTAGCCGTCCACCAGGACGAGCCCTCCGACCGTACCGCCTTGGATGACCCCCTGGCGGAGGACGATGTCGCTGGTGGCGTCGGCCTCGATGGCGCCGCCGACGTTGTCGATGCCAATCATGTTCACGTAGACCCGGCCGCCGTCGCGGGCCCGAATGAGCGCCCGGTTCGTCTTGCCGAGGGATCGCAGCTCGATCGTGCCGGCATTGGCGTCGACGAGGCCCAGGTTGCCGAGAGCGGCCTCGATCTCGCCGTAGCCTCCCGGCAGCGTCTCGACAGCCTGGGTCGGCCCGAGGGTAAGCTGGTAGCCGGGATCGTTCGCGGTGATCCGGTTGTGGTAGGCGCTCGCGCACACGATGCGGGTGTCGCCTGTCGGGGCAATGTCGCTGTCGAGGGTCAGGTACGCCTCGCTGCTCGCGCCGGTATCTTCCAGACGGATCGCCCCGTCGCCGCCCAGCATGCCGCGCAACGTCAGCCGTTCGCCATTGCTGACCGACGCCGTGCCGGTGGCGAAGGTCACATCCTCAAAGGTCGCGTAGTCGGCCACCGTGACGGGGCCCTCGACGAGGCCACCGCGTACGGCACTTGTCCACAGTACGATCTCGCTGGTCCCGTCGGCCGTGAGCGTGCCGCCCGTGTTCTCCAGCGTAATGCCGACGATATCAAGCCGGCCGCCGTTGCGGACGCGGATGTCAGCCTGGTTGGTCTTGTCCTCGGTGCGCAGTTCGATCCGCCCGCCGTCGATGTCGATCAGGCCCTGGTTGGTAACGAGGGGCGTAATGCGGCCGAAACACGAAGGCAGGGCTCGGATCGCCTGGCTCGGAAGGACGGTGAGGACGTAGGCCGCGTCGTCAGCGACGATCTTGTTCGTGTAGCTTGTGGCAAATTCGATGGACCCCGCGCCGCTCGGCGCCAGGGAACTGTACAGTCGCAGTTCGGCGTCGCCGCTGCTACTGGCGTCCTCCAGCCGGATGCTGCCGTCGAGCGTCAGGCCGCTGCGCAGCCCAAGCCATTCGCCGTTGCCGATATGCGCCGTGGCCCCATCAAAGTGAACGTCGTCGAGCATCGTCCAGTCACGGACGAGAAGGGTGCCGCTGACGGCCCCCCCGTGGACGGTGGTGGTCCATGTCGTGATGTCGCTGGTCCCGTCGGCCTCGAGCGTACCGCCGGCATTCTCAACGGTGATGCCGGTGATCTGGAGGTGCCCCCCATTGCGGGCCCGCACCAGGGCCTGGTTGGTCTTGTCCTCGGTGCGGAGTTCAATGGTGCCGGCGTCGGCGTCAATGAGGCCCTGGTTGATGACGCCGGCCTGGATCCGGCCAAAGGCCCCGGGCTCGGCCACGAGGGCCTGGGTCGGCGTCACGGTCAGGACGTGGCTCGGGTCGGCGGCCAGGATCTCGTTCGTGCATTGGGTACCGAAGACGATCCGGCCGGTGCCGGTGGGGGCCAGCGAACTGCCGAGAACGAGATCCGCGTCGCCCGCGCTGCTCGTGTCCGCCAAGCGAATCTCGCCGTCAAGTGTGAGGCCGTTCAGGACGGTCAGCCGCTCGCCCCAACTGACCGTCGCGGTCGCCCCATCCAGATGGACACCCTCGAAGGTCGCGACGTCATCGATGTCGACGGCACCGCTCACGGTGCCGCCCACGACCGTCGTGTAGAAGAGGACCAGGTCGCTTGCCGCATCGGCCTGGACCGTGCCGCCGGCATTCTGGATGGTAAGATTCTCGAACCGGAGCCGCCCGCCGTTGCGGGCCCGGATCAGGCTTGGATTCGTGATATCCTCCCCCTTGAAGGTGAGGGTTCCGGCATCGGCATCGACGACGCCCTGGTTGTTCAGCTTGGTGAAGACATCGCCCGTGGCGAAAGTCGTCCCCTGGGTGCGGAGCGTCTGGCTCGGCCCAAGGGTCAGGACGTACGCGGGAACGGCAGCCAGAAACCGGTTGCTATAGATGCTGCCGCACACGATGTCTCCCGTGCCGCTCACGGTAAGCGAGTCGCCGATGCGGAGCACGGCCTCGCCGCTCGCGCCGTCATCCACGAGTCGGATGCTGGCGTCACTATGCGTGTCGCCGAGGAGGGTGAGCGTATCCGCGTTGCCGATGTAGACGGTCCCGCCATTGAGGTCCAAGCCGCCAATCTGGACGCCGCTCTGAACGGTGTAATCACCGTCGCCGCCCAAGTCGCCCCCAAGGACCGTGCAGTTCTGGAGGACGACCTGGCTGCCGGCGTCGGCCCTCAGCGAACCGCCCGCGTTGTTCAGCGTGATGCCGTCCAGGTACAGGGTGCCGCCGTCCCGGGCCCGCATCAGGCCGCTGTTCGCCTTATCCTCTGTGTTCAGGTACAGGGAGCCGAATGCGGCCTCGACGGTGCCCTGGTTGAGCATGGCCGCGCGGACTTCACCTTGAGTGCCTGCGGCACTCGTGGCCAGCCGGACGCCGGGGGCAAGCGTAAGGATGTCGCCGGGCGCCGCTGAGGCCACCCGGTTACCCGCGCCGGTGGTGAAGAGGACCTCGCTCGCGCCGGTGAGGCTGGCCGGGCCGTCGATGAGCAGTTCGGCATGGCCGGACGCCCCGCCGTCGGCCAACTGGATGACCGCGTCGGCGGGGTCCACGTCATGCAGGCGGAGGGTGTCGTTGTCGCGCACCGTGGCGGTGAAGTCGGTGGCGGTCCCGCCGTCGAGCGCGCAGGTGTTCTCGACGGACACCGCCCCCCCACCGCCGTCGAACGAGGCATCGCGGAAGGTGCTTCCGTTGAGGGCGACGGTCGCGGTCGAGGCGGCATCGATCTGGCCGCCGTCAATGGTGGCGTTCTCGAGCGCCAGCGTGGCGGTGTCATCGGCCCGGACGGTGCCTGTGTTGGTCAGCGTGATGCCGTTGAGCCGCAGTGTGCCGCCATTGCGGGCCTGCATCAGGCTGTGGTTCGTCTTGTTCTCGGTTGTCAGTTCGACCTTGCCTCCGTCGGCATCCACCGTGCCGTAATTGACCAGGGCCGTCCGAATCTCCCCCTGGCAGGACGCGGCCTCGGTGGCCACCGTCTGGCCCGCGCCCAAAGTCAGGACGTCGGCCGCGGCCACGGAGGTCAGGCGGTTGCCCGCATTCGTGGTGAAAAGGACGCGGCCGGTGCCGTCCATCGCGACGTTGCCGTCGATCCGCAGTTCGGCGGTGCCCGAGGCCCCACTGTCTTCCAGCCGGAGCGTGGCATCATTGGTCAGCGTGGAGACCAGCGCGATGAACTCGCCGTTGCCGACATGGGCGGAGATGCCGTCGACATCCAAGCCCAGCCATCGCGTGCTGCCGCCCACGACCACCGACCCCGACCCGTCGATGGCGCCGCCGTCGATTATCGCACCCTCCAGGTGCAGAGTACTGGTACCGTCGACGGTGAAGGTGCCGGTCTTGTTGTCGATGGTGATGGCGTCGACCCGGACGGTGCTCCCCGTACGAGCCCAGATCAAGGCGTTGTTCGTCTTGTCGTATGTGCCGAGACGGATCGTGCCGACGTCGCGGGCGTCGATGGTCCCGTTGTTAATCAACTCGCACCGGATCTCGCCTTGGCAGCCGGCCTCTGTTTCCACTTCGATGTCCGACCCGATGGTCAGCGTGTCGGTCGCGGTCATGCTCGTCAGCCGGTTCCCGCAGTTCGTCGTGAACTTGATGCGGCCCACGCCGTCGATCGCCAAGTCGGCATGGACGCGGAGGTCGGCCACGCCGCTTGCGGCGGAGTCGGACAGACGCAACTCGCCGTCGAATGTGCTGTCGCCGTAGAGTTCGAGCGCGTAGCCGTTGCCCAGGGACAGCGAGGCCGTCGTGCCAAGGTCAAGGCGTGCGGCCGTCGGGTCCACCACCGTGCCGACCACGTTGGCGGTCCCGATGTAAACCGTGTCGGTCGCGCCGGGCAGCGGGGGCGGGTTGCCGGTCACGCCCCAGTTGTTGATGTAGACCGGAGGCGGACCGGGCGAGAACACGGCCGTGTCGCCCCAGCCGTTCGTGCCGGCCGCCCCCGTCCACGTGAAGTCGTACTGCGCGGCCGCGTGGCCGCACAGCGTCAGCAGCACCAGCGCGCTTCCCAGGCGCATCCCTAGCGCCGATTTCGTCGAGGTCATGGCATGACCCCCCACCCGACCGGATTCCTGCCCCGCGGCCATGGCCGGCACTGAGCCGCGGGCGCCCGCCCGCCGCTCTCGGCCGGGCGGACCCCGTTCCCTCCACACCTCGCGCCCCGGCCCGCGGCGCTGCCGCGCAGCAAAAAGGGCCGGCCCGCACTCCTGGCGGACCCGCCCCGGGCCTTGCGCCGCACACGTCCCCCTCACGAACACTTTACCTCATAAACGCCGCTTCGTCAAACGCCTAAGGACCGTTCCCGGCACAACCACCTCCAGAGCACACAAGAGACCGTAACAGTGGCTTTTACTCAAGTGCCGTCCCCGGCCCCGTCGGCCCGGCTTCCCCGAGCATGCGCAGGCGGCACTCATTGATCCACAATTTGCCCTCGCGGAATTTGATCGCGATGCGCCCGTCCTTCGGCGCCTGGCGCCAGTACTTCCCCACCGGCCCCAGGTCCGACCGCGTCCCCGCCCAGTCCAGGATGGGATGGTAACCGGTCCAGGCGCGGATGCGCACCGTCTCCCCTTCAGTTTCCACGCGGACGCGGTGACCGAGGGCCATGCCCACACCGGTCGAGACGGGATGCTGGACCTCCAACCCCCGGTCGGACTCGCCCGGCACGTTCCGCAGCGCAATGGCGGTGTTCATGATCTCGATCTCCGCCAGCGTGTCCCCGACCGGCACCAGCAGGAACATCGACCGCTTCGGCGTCCGCCCCACCACGAACAGCTCGTAGTTGCCTCGCACCACCCTCGGGAAGGCCACGATGGCCGTCTCCCACCTGAACTCGAGAACCCCGTCCCGCTTCTCGACGCTGCCGGTGCACACGTCCCGGGGAACCTCGACGAGGGCAAGCAGGTCCTCGGAGGCGGCGAGGAACTCGCGCGGGGCTCGAGGGATGGCGGCCCCCGCCGGCCGACGCAACTCGCCCTCCAGTATCCGCACCCCCGCCGCCATCAGCACCAGGCCGGTTTTCGTACGAAAGGCCACACGGCCATCCCCCGGCTGCCCCTCCCACCGGTATCGTTGGCAGGTCAGGGCGGTCGCCGGTCCCCGCCAGTCCAAGAGGGGCTGGTCGTTCGCCCAGGCCTGGAGGCGCACGGTCTCGGGCGAACGGCCCGTGACGCGGACCCGGTAGAGCCGGTCGTTGCCACTCAGGCGAACCTGCGAGACGGCCCCCTCGGCATGCTCCGGAGCCACGTCCCGGATGGCCGTCTCGCCAGTCACGAACTCCACCGTCGTCACCGCAAGCCCGACCGGGAACTGCATGCAGAACGCCTTCCGCCCGTCCTTGAGGCGGACGCGCGCCAGCAACTCGTAGTCGCCCACCGGCATGGCCGGCACCGCCACCACCGCCTGGTCAGAGCGGAACGTGAGTCCCTCGGCGTCTCGCGTCGTCGCCGAACCCCCGTGCGAGCGGAGCTCATCGCGCGGCAACTCGATCAAGGCCAGCAGGTCAACCGCATCGCCCGGCCAGGCCGGGACCGCCGGCTCGGCCGGCGTCCGCGGCGGCGGTCCGGCCGGGGGCTGTTTCGCCGGGGGCTGTTTCGTGGAAGGCGGCGTGGACGGCGGCTGGGACGGCAGGTCGTCGGCGGGCGGCACCGGGGCCGGCACGTCCGAGCCCGGGCCGCTCGGCCAGACGGGCGCCGCGGGCGGGGCCGCCGGGCCGGCCTGCGCCTCGGCCTTCGCCAGGGCCAGCGTCGCCCGCGTCCGCGCCAAGTCCGCCGCCGGATGCAGGTCCAGGAACCGGCGGTAGTAGGCCATCGCTCGCCGGTGCAGCGCCGGCCGCGCCTCCGGCGCCGCCCGGTCCGCCAACGTCAGGTACCAGTCGCCCAGTTCCAGGCACGCCAGTTCGGGGGCGTCGGCCACTCCCTTGGCCGCCGCCGGTACGTACTTCCGAAGGTCCGCGTCGCACGACGCGTCCAGCACCGTGGCCGCCCTCCCCGGGGCGTCGTACTCCACCAAGTACAGCCGCACAAGGGCCTCGCGCGACACCGTGTCCGCCGGGTCGTCTCCGAGGCGCCGCCACAGCAGGGCCGCGCGGCGGTCATGGCGCTCGCGCCGCGTCAGGTCGGCCAGTCTGGCCACCAAGGCGTCGCGGGCTCCGGCGTCCTCGGCTGACGCCACGGCCACCGCCCGGCGGATCAACTCGGACGCGGCGGCCAGGTCCCCCGCCTCGGCTTTCGCGTCCGCCAGCCACTCCAGGGCGGCCAGCAGCGTTGCGCCCGCCGACGCCCTGGCCGCGTCCCCACGGGCCGCGTCGTACATCCGCTGGTAGACGGCCAGGGCCTGGACGCGGCAGGCGAGGCGCAGTTCCGGCACGGCGGCCTCCAGCGCCCCCATGGCCTCCAGCGCCGCCGGATACCCTGTCGGGTCGGCCAAGGCCAGATCGTGCGCCTTGTGGAGCATCAGGGCCACCAACGGCTTCTGCGCTGCCGCGCTCGGCGCCGCCTCCAGCAGACGCCGGGCCAGAGCCACGTCATCGTGCGGGTCCGCCGTGGCCGCCACGGCGGCAAGGTCGCGGCCGTAGAGAGACGCGAAGACCTCGGCAACGTCCGTCCCGGCACCGTCCGCCGCCTCGCCCCACGCCAGTGCCGCAACCGCCAACCCGAAGCACGCCACATGCCGCATAGCGCCCCCTCTTCAGATGGGTCCCGTCCGCCCATGCCTGCTCGGGGATTCTAAACGGCTTGGAAGAAAATGCCAGCACCTTCACGACACGTAACGACCGCGTTTCAGAGAGCGTCCCAAACCACGCCGGGCACTACCGTGTCAGCCCCGGGCGAAGACGTCTGCGGCAGCCGGCAGACGTTCCCCGCCCGGTCCGCGAAGAGGTCCGTGCGTTCGACGGCTCGCGGGCGTGTCCGGATGCCCGGCCCTCAGCGCAGGCGTGGGCGGTTCAGCAGGCGTGTGATGACGAAGGCCATCCGCCCGAACTGCTTCTGCCGCGCGAGGCTCCCGTCGTTCAGCTTCCGCCGCGCCCCCTCCACGCTGCACTTCGCCGCCACATCCCGCAGCGCGGGCTCGACCTCTGACGACTCGCGGCACAGGGCCTGGTACTGCTCCAAGACCTTGATCTGGGCGTTGGTCAGCGTCTGGCGGGTTCGGATGATCTTCTCCATCTCCTCGAGGTCGTCGCGGATCTTCGGAATGATCTGGGTCCCGATGCGATCCATCTGGGCGGCCGCGGTCTCGACGGCCTCGCCTTCGGCGTCTCTCGGGTACTCGGGATCAAGCACCCGGACACGGGCGTACCCGTCCAGGACGGCCTCCAGGGCCGTGACGACCTGCTTCGACGTCTTGGCCGACCGCAGGGCCGCGCCCTGCCGCTGGAGCGCCGCCGCCCACTTCGGCGCGAGCGCCTTGAGGGCCTTCTCCAGGTACGCGTCATCGGACAACGTCGGTCCGTCGTCCTCTTCGGCGCCGCCTTCGGTCGAGGTATCCTTAACGCCCGGATACCGGCCGGCCCGGGCGTCGCGCAGCACTTCGGCGATGGCCTCGTACCGGACGGCCTCCGGCGACGTGGGGTCGAACCGCTTGGCCAAGTCGGCGTAGGTCTTGGAGGCGATGCGCCAGTCTCCGCCCTTCCGCAGGGCCTCGGCCTGGACCGTCATGGCCTCGGTCTTCAGGCTCTCGTCGCGGCTGCGTGCGAGCACGCCGGCGAGCTGGGCGGCCTCGGCATACTGACCGGCCTCCAGTTTGGCCCGCGCATCCGCCAGACGCTCCTCCGGCGTGGACGGGCCGGTCTCTTGGGCCGGGACGTGCGCAGCAACGGCAAGGACGATGCACAGGGCAAGAGCGGCGGTGCGCATGGGACACCTCCTGAGCCATGGCCGGGCGACGGCCGACGTGTACCCCTTATCGTACCGTAAGGCCAAACGCCGTGAACGCGAAAATGTTGCGGGCATACACCGGCACGCGCCCCACCGACGGCCGCCGCCTCCATAGAAGCTTTGACAGCCGCTCGTCCGGACGGGTAGAATCCGCTGGCCGGGCGTCTCCCGGCAAGGGCGAGGACCTCATGCGACGATCGCTTATCCTGGCATTGGTGGCCGCTGCGGCGGCCGGTTGCGCATCGACCGGCGGCGGGACGGCCGTCCGCCACTTCACCGAGGGGCAAGACGCGTATGCCCGCGGTGACCTGGACGCGGCCCTGGCCGACTTCGAGGCCGCCATCCAGGCCGACAGTTCGCTGGCGGCCGCCTACGCCGGCGTCGGCGACGTCTTCCGCAAACAGGGCCGCGACGACAAGGCCATCGAGCCCTACAAGCGGGCCGCCCGGCTCATGCCCCGGGAGTTCACCTACCACTACCGCCTCGGCCGCGCCTACCAGGCCGTCCAGCACCACGACGAGGCCGCCGCCACCTACGAGCGAGCCGTCGACCTGGACGCCACGAACGCCCCGGTCCGCATCAACCTGGGGGTCGTCTACTACCGCCTCGCCATGGCCGCACCCGACGACAGCAAGCGGCAAACCAACTTGGCCAAGGCCCAGCGGCACGGCGAGAGGGCTATCCAGCTCGACCCGACGCACGGCTACGCCTGGTCCAACCTCGGGGCCGTCTACGACGCCCAGGGCGAGAGCTACCGGGCCATCCAGGCCTACCACAAGGCCCTGTCGCTGGACCAGAACCAAGGTCCCGTGCGGGTGAACCTGGGGATGGCGTATCTGCGGCAGGGGCGGATCGATCAGGCTATCGAGGCGCTGAAGGAGGCGGCCCGACTCGCGCCCGGCCAGGCGGTCGTCCACCGGTGCCTCGGCTACGCCTACTCGAAGAAGAAGCAGTACGGGGCGGCCATCGAAGAGTTCCAGACAGTCCTGGACCTGAACCCGGACGACTGGAAGTGCCGCAACAGCCTGGCCGCCGTGTATATGATCTTCTACCTCAAGTCGCCGCAGCAGGACCGCCTGCGCCAGCAGGCCGTGGAGCAGTGGCACCGGAGCCTGGAGGCGAACGCGGACCAGCCGAACGTGCGGGCCGCCATCGCCCGCTGGGGCCGGCCGCCCCAGTCCGCCGGCGCAAGTTGAATCCGTCCCCGGCCTCGCCCCGCCGCCCCAAGGAGCCCCGACCCATGACCGACGCCGGACCCGTTCGCACGCGCATTGCCCCCAGCCCCACCGGCGAGCCCCATGTGGGCAACCTGTACACGGCGATGATCGACCACATCTGGGCCCACCAGAACGGGGGCCAGTTCCTCCTGCGCGTCGAGGACACCGACCGGACCCGCTTCGTCGAAGGCGCCGAGGCCATGTTCCGCGAGGCGCTCGCCTGGCTTGGCATCGAGGCCGACGAGGACCCCGAGAAGGGCGGCCCGGTCGGGCCGTATCGCCAGAGCGAGCGCCTGGGCGTCTACCGCGAGCACGTCGACCGCCTCGTCGCCGGGGGCAAAGCCTACCCGTGCTTCTGCACGTCCGAGCGGCTGGCCGAAGTCCGCGAGGTCCGCCAGAAGGCCGGCGAAGCCACGGGCTACGACCGGGCCTGCCGCGGACTCGGCCCGGACGAGGCCGCCCGGCGCGTGGCCACCGGCGAGCCGCATACCGTGCGACTGGCGGTGCCCCTGAACGGCGAGACCCGGTTCGCGGACACGCTTCGCGGCCCCATCGTCATCGAGAACGCCCGCATCGACGACCAAGTGCTCCTGAAGAGCGACGGGTTTCCCACGTACCACTTGGCGTGCGTCGTCGACGACCACCTGATGGGCATCACGGACGTCATACGGGCCGAAGAGTGGATCGTCTCGACCCCCAAGCACGTCCTGCTCTACGAGGCCTTCGGCTGGGAGCCGCCTGTCTTCCGGCACCTCGCCCTGATCCGCAATCCCGACCGGTCGAAGCTCTCGAAACGGAAGAACCCGACCAACGTCCTCCAGTACCGGGCCGAGGGGTATCTGGCCGAGGCGATGGTCAACTTTTTCGGCCTGCTGGGCCACTCGATGCCCGACCAGCGCGAGGTCTTCACGCTGGAGGAACTCGTGGCGGAGTTCTCCTGGGACCGTGTCGGCACGACCGGGCCGGTCTTCGACGTCGAGAAGCTGCGGTGGCTGAACGGCCAGTGGATCCGCCGCCTGTCCGTGGAGGACTTGTGGGCGCGGCTGGAGGCGGGCGGCTTCGTACCCGAGGGGTTCCCGGAAGACCGGGCGGAGGGCATCGTCCCCCTCGTCCAGGAGCGGCTCGAGGTGCTCAGCCAGTTCGCCGACAGCGTCGCCTTCTTCATCGACCGCCTGCCCTACGAGCCGGACCTGCTCGTCCCCACCAAGGGCAAGAAGAAGAAACCGGCCCGGACCGGCGACGAGACCCGCGTGGCCCTGGAGCGGATGCGGGAGGAACTGGCGGGGGTGGCGCCGTGGGCGGCCGAGCCGCTGGAAGCCCGGATGCGGGCGCTGGCCGAGGCGATGGACTGGAAGGTCGGCGAACTCTTCACGCCGCTTCGCGTGGCCGTCACCTGCCGCCGCGTCTCCACCCCGCTCTTCGAGACGATGGAAGTCCTGGGCAAGGAAGAGTGCTTGGCCCGATTGGACGCGGCCCTCGAGAAGGCGGTGGACTTGGAGTAGCCACGTCCAGCGGGACGCGGGGACCATCGTGCGGGCCGCACGCGCCGCGTACCGTCAGGACGCCGGCGCCAACGCGATCGCCACGGCCACCTCGTCGCAGTCGGTCGGGAACTTCGGGCAGTTGATGCAATCGGCCCAGATCTTGTGTGGCAAGGTCTCCTTGTCGACCTCCTCGAAACCCAACCGCCCGAAGAACACCGGGGCCATCGTCAGGGCGAACACGCGGCCGATGCCCAGGCGCCGCGCTTCCGCCAGGCACGCCTCCACCAGCCGCTGGCCCACGCCGCGGTTCTGCCACGCGTCAGCCACTGCGACGCTACGGACCTCCGCCAGGTTCTCCCAGGCGATGGCCAGCGCCCCGCAGCCGACGACCTCGCCCTCGGCCTCGGCCACCTCGAAATCGCGCAGCGACGTATAGACCTCGGCCCGGCTCCGGGCCAGCATCAGGTGGCGGCGGCTGTTGGCAAGGATGAGCGCGTGAATCCGCTCCACGTCGCCCATGCGGGCTTTGCGGATCTCGACCTCGGGTTGCGCGGGGGCGTCTGTCATGGCGGCCTCAGTCTACCGGGGGCTCGCCCTCGACGCAACGTGTGGCCCCGGGAGCGGCTTCCGCGGCGCCGCCGCTTGGGGGCAGCGGACACACGCCGCCCGGGCAGGCCCCGGCCTTCGCCTCCTCCAGGTCGGCCAGAACGCGATCCAGCCCGCCGAGGACGACGTCCGCCACCTTGACGCGCGGCCAGGGGCGGCTGACGGCCTTGCCGGACGCCCGGTCGTACGGCTGCAGGTGAAGTCGTATCTCGGCCCCCAGGTTCGGGCTCCCGCTCGGGCAGTACACGCTGACCCCACACGCCGTCTGGCCGCGCAGGTCCACCGTGTATGGCCTCGCGCCGGGGCTCGTCTCGGTGAAGACGAGGTCGAACCCGGCGGGGTCGGTCCCGCCGGCGAGGCCGTCGCGGCCGTCGGGCTCGATGGAGGCCCGCCACCTCCCGCCGGGAAACGTCTCAAACTTGAAGATCGGCTGCATGACCCCCGGCCGCGGGTCCTTCTCCCCGCCGCAGTGCGGGTACAGGTCCATCAGGATGTGCGGGTCGAGCTTGTCCGGCCCGGCGCGATACCACTCGTAGTGGATGAGCTCCCCGGCCTTGAACTCGACCACCGAGATGGTCTGCCCGCCGTACGGGCTGATGAGATACGCCTCGGGATCGCTCGGGTCCGCTCCCTGCGGATGGCGGATCGGGACGAACAGGACCACGCGGTCCCGCGCCGCCCAGTGCACGAGGTCGTTGTTATCGCCGTGGGTGAACCGCCAGTCGCTCTTCATCGTACCCAGCATCAGCTTGCAGTTGTGGGCGCCGGTGGTGTCGAGACGCAGGGACTGGAGTTGTGCGGTATAGCCGACGTTTGGGTCGCGGCTGGTCAGGTTGCTGCGCTTCAGCCCCGCCCCGTCGGTGAAGGTGAAGACCAGGTCGCCGGGCTTTGTCCCGAAGGAAACATCCTCGTGCGGCCCCACGGCCCGGGCCCACAGAAAGGGCCCCACGACGCATACCCGCTGGTCAGGCATGTTCGGCTTGGGCGGCTTGAACTTCGGGAACGCCGCCGGCGCGCGGACCGTCGCGGCCGCCACCAGAACACCACCCAGGATAGCGGCAAGCCTCCAGCCGGCACGGGACATAAAGCGGCTCCTCTCTCGTTTGCGTTCGTCCCCATGAGACCAAACCCGCCGCCCGGCCGCAAGGACCGGCCCGCCCGGCCCGACGCGACGAAGGCTGGCCCGCCGCCCGTCGGGCGCGTATAAGGGAGGAGAACCCCGACTGGAGGCCTCCCATGCGCACCGCCCTGCCCGCCCTTGCCTGCCTGGCCCTCGCGGCCCTGCCCGCTGCCGCACTCGCCCAAGCCGACTGGCGGGCCCAGGCGAACCGCCGCATCGAACGGGTCCGCAAGGCCGACGTCACGGTCTCGGTCGTCGACGGCACGGGCGAACCCGTCCCGGGAGCGTCCGTCCAGGTGGAGATGCTGCGCCACGCCTTCTGGTTCGGCACGGCCGTCAACCTCGGCAAGACCTCGCCCGAGGACGCCGCCAAGTACCGCGAGGTGCTCCTCAGCCACTTCAACTCGGTGGTCCACGAGAACGCGATGAAGTGGTACCACACCCAGCCGCAGGGCGGCCCGCCGGACTTCTCCGACGCCGACCGCATGCTGGCTTGGAGCGAGGCCCACGGCCTGCGGACGCGCGGGCACTGCATCTTCTGGGGCAAGTACAAGTACGTGCCGGCGTGGCAGAAGGCGGTCGAGGACGACGCCCGCCTCCACGAACTCGTCCTCGCCCGCGCCCGCCGCATCACCCGCCGCTACCGCGGCCGCGTCAACGAGTGGGACCTCAACAACGAGATGCTCGACCCGGACTTCTACGCCGACCGCCTCGGGCCCGGCATCATCCGCGAGATGGCCGCCGCCGCCCTCGAGGGCAACCCGGACGCCGTCCTCTACGTCAACGATTACGCCATTCTCGCCGGCTGGAAGGACCGTCCCCGCCGGTATGCCGAACAGGTCCAGGCCCTGCTCGACGTCGGCGTCCCGATCGGGGGCATCGGCCTGCAGGGCCACTTCGTGAACGACCGGCCCGACCCCGTCAAGGTCAAGGCCGCCCTCGATCTGATGGCCCGTTTCGGGCTCCCGATCAAGATCACCGAGTACGATTGTACCGACGACACGGACGGGACCGCCCTGGAGACCGTCTACCGGCTGGCTTTTGCCGAACCGCAGGTGAACGGCATTCTGATGTGGGGCTTCTGGGCCGGCCGCCACTGGAAGCCTGAGGCCGCCCTCTATGCCCGGGACTGGACCCCCCGCCCGGCCGCCACCATGTACAAGAAACTCGTCCTGGACGAGTGGTGGACCCGCTCGGGCGGCACGACGGACGCCCTCGGCACGTGGCCGTTCCGCGGCTTCGCCGGCACCTACCGGGTCACGGTCACCCCACCCGGCGGCGGGGCGCCCGTCGTCGGCACCGAGGAGCTCGGCTTGGGCGAGAACCGCTGGCGGGTCACCGTGGTCGGCGAATAGGCCTCGGAACGCCGCCTGCAGGCTGCGGCATTCCAGCCCGTTCGCCAGATAGAAGACGGGCGGCCCCGCTCGGAAGCGGGATCGCCCGTCCGGAATCGCTCACCGATCAAGCCGTCGGCGCCACCCTTAGCGGCGGCGGCGAAGCACCAAGCCCGCCAGACCCAGGCCCACGAACGCCATCGTCGCCGGCTCCGGCGTGATGGTCATTCGGATCTCCTGGACGCGGCCCCAGGCGCCTTCCGTCTCGCACGACGGCAGGAAGCCAGGGAACCCGGTCGGCAGCGGGCTGCCCTTGCCCTCTTCCACCGCCACGGCCACCAGCAGGTCCACCGAGTACCCGGCGTAGTTGTCGAAGTCCGCCGTCAGGTTCACCGTGGTGTAGCGGCTGTCCTCGACACCGTCGATGAAGTTGACGGTCGTCGTGTGGCTGTAGCCAGTGACCGTGCACGTGTAGGGCAGCGCATCGCCCAGCGTGTACCACGGGCCGTCGTACAGGTCCATCGTGCCACCGCCGTAGGTGGTGTACCAGATCTGCTGGTCCTGGCCCGACGAGGCGGGCGGCATCGTGCCGAGAATGAGCTGCGGGGTGGCGTTGATCGCCGGCCCGGCGATCTCCCACTGGCCCGACGGCGCCCACACGCCCGGCGACACCTCTTCGTACGCCATGGCATGGACGGTGTTGGTCAGCGCGCCTTCGCCGCCGCCCTGCCACGACTCCGACCACCGGCCCTGGTCCACCAGGCCGCCCAAGTCGTTGGTCTCGTAGTGACCGGGCACCGGATCGGCCTGCGCCACCTGGGCCAGCGCCAGCCCCGCCACTGCGACCCACATCAGAATCTTCGCGGTCTTCATCTGAGTCCCCTCATGCTTTCGTGCGGCAACCATGTTCAGGTTCCCCAACGTTCCAGAGACAAAGGCGGTCCACGGGGCGTTTCCCTCCGTGGACCGCCCGATCCATGCCATCCGTTTCCGCACGGGTCCTCTCAGGCGGCGCCCGCGGCGCCGGCTATCCCCTCCCGTGCGGAGGGTCTTGTCCAACAGCGGCTAGCGGCGACGGCGACGCAACACCAGCGCCCCGAAGCCCAAGCCGACGAACGCCAGCGTGGCCGGCTCCGGCGTCAGCGTCATCCGGATCTTCTGCACCACGCCGTACTCGCCGTACGGGGCGTCCGGATTGCTGGGCAGGAACTCCGGGTAGTCGGCCGGCGCGTTGGCGCCCTGGCCGCGCGGCACAGCCACCGCGACCGCCAGGGACAGTTCCGCCGCCGGGTAGCTCGGGAGCGACCCGTCCAGACGCACCGTGGTGGTCGATTCCTGCAGCACGCCGTTCAGGTACTCAACCTGCGTGGTGTGGCTGTAGTGGTCGATGTCCACCAAGTACCCGGAACCGACATCCAGCGGGTTCCACCAGGGGCCCGTGTTGCCCAGGAGCATCGTGCCGCCCGTGTACTGCGTGTAATAGATCCGCGTCCCGGTACCGTTCACGACCGTGTCCAGCAGGACCAAGGGCGTCCCCGCGAGGGTCGGCCCGGCGATCTCCCACTGGTTCGTGGCCGCGAAGACCCCCGGAGAGACCTCCACGTAGCTCTGGGCGTGAACGATGTTCCCGGCCTGGCCGGGAGCGCCGCTCATCCAACTCTCCGACCACCGGCCGTCTTCCACCAAGCCACCGAACTCGGTGGAGGTGTAAAGGCCGCTGGTCGGGCCGGCGTAGGCAGTCAGACTGCCCCCCGTCACCAGCAACGCCGTCAGTCCCACTGTCACCAGCATCCTCTGCGCTGTCATCTCTGGCTCCTCGTGTATGGTACGGCTCCCTCGTTTGCCTGCCCAAAAAGCAAAACGGCCCCTGAAGTTCCCTCCAGAGGCCGCCTATGGTCGACGGCGCGCAGCACTCCTGCCGCGCACGCTATTCGGTTACCCTGCCCAAAGGCCATCCCCATGGCCCTCGGTCGACTCCCGGCCTCGTTACAGCTTCCCTCTATCCCCGCGGCCGGGGGTCCTGTACGGCATCAGCCTCCAAAGGACGCGCTACCCGCGCGTCTTCGTACAGGAAGGTTACCCCAAAAAAAGGGAAAGTCAAATCGCCGGCGGTTTTTTTCTCGTGCAGTATACACTCCGCGATAGCCTTGGCCACTACGGCTATGCCGCAATTGCCCAAAAAGGCACAATCTGTTGGGCATTAACCGGCAATTTGGCAGCGCCAAAGGTAAAGGAAAATGCGCGCTCGGCGACACAGAATTCGCCCCCGGAAGCCCCCCTAGGAGCGGTCCCGGCGTGTTCCTGGGGGCTTGCGCCAACCTGCTCGCTTTGCTGCAGGGACAGAACGCGGAGGCCTTCACCAAGGCCGGTTCAGACCCTCCGGAACGCACCCCACGCCGGTTTTCCCTTGCCGCGCCTGAGCCCGGAAGGCTAGGGTAAGCCTGTGGGGGAGCACGTCTGACGTGAGGCACATCCTATGGACTCGCGCAACGACCAAGACCGGGGACCGAGCCGGCGCGGCCGGCGACGGGACGGACGACCCCGGCAACCGGGCGGGGAAGACCGCGGCCGCCGCGGCCGCGGGGGCCGGCCCGAGGGCGGACGCCAGGAACGCCTCAGCCGCCTCCTCGCCTTCGTCCTCCGCCATCACCCGGAGGACCTCGGCATCGAACTGGACGAGGCGGGGACGGCCGCCCTCGACGACCTCGTCGCGGCATTCCGGCAGCGGTCGGGCCTTCAGGACCTGACGCGTGAGGACCTGGAACGGCTCCTCGACAACCAGCCCGCCCCGCGGTACGAACGACGGGGCCACCGCGTCCGGGCCCGGTACGGGCACACGTTTGCCCCCCCGGTCGCCTACGACCCGGCCGATCCGCCCCCGGTGCTCTTCCACGGCACGACACCGGAGGCAGCGGAACGTATCTTCGTTGAGGGCCTGCATCCGCGTGAGCGGCAGTACGTCCACCTGTCGGTGGATATGCCGGCAGCCCGGGAGGTCGGCCGGCGCCGGGCGGACCCGCCGGTCATCCTCCAGGTGGACGCCCGTGGCGCCGCGGCCGCCGGTCACGTCTTCCACCGGGCCAGCCCGTCAGTCTGGCTGGTGCGGGAGCTTCCGCCGGAATTCGTGCAGCGCGTCGAATAGCCGGACGCGGCCTCCCGTATCACCAGTGAGGCGGTCCGGGGCGGTTTTGCGTGACGCCGACGGTGCGCCCGTCTATACTGGGGACGGAGCGGGAAGCCTGTACCTCTTGAGCGGAGGCGGCACGGTTGCCCATGGCGATGAGGCGCGTCTCGAGATGGCTGTTGTGGGCGGCGCTGGTGGCCGCCGGTCTGGCGCCGACGGCTCCGGCGGACGAAGCGCCGGACGCCGAGGCCCCCGCGCCCGCGGCCCCCGACACCACATCGCCCGTAGTAACCGACGATGGTGGCAACGAAGAGGCCGCGCCGGACAAGGGCGCGGCTGAGATCGATCCCGATGCCCCGGTCACCGCGGCCATGGTGACCATCGACGGCACCATCGACAAGTCGCTCGTCACAAGCGTCCTCCGGCGTGCAGAGGACGCCCGGGCCGATGGGCGCGGCCTGGTCATCTTCCACATCACCTCGCCCGGCGGGTTCCTCGAGGACGGGCTCGACCTGACGGTGGAACTGGCGAAGCTCGGACGCCGGGGCGTCCGCACGGTCGCGTACATCGACAGCGAGGCCTACTCGGCGGCCGCCATGGCCGCCTTCGCCTGCCAGGCGATCGTCATGGCCCCGGAAGCGAGCGTGGGCGCGTGTACGCCCTACTCCGCGGGGCCGAGCGGGCCGCAGGATATCCCCGAGGAGGTCCAGGCCAAGTTCGAGGGCGTCGTCATCGAGCGGCTCGAAAGCCTGGCCGCCCGTCACGGCTATCCGCCGGCACTCCTCAAGGCCATGGTCAAGATGAGCACCGTCGTCGTCGAAGTTGTCAACGAGGAGACCGGCGAGACCCGCTATATCGAGGAACAGGACCTGATGGGCATGGGCCCGGAGTGGAAGAAGGACCGCATCATCGTGCCGGGCGACGAGGTGCTGACCGTCGGGGCCGAGAAGGCCCTGGCGTACGGCATCGCATCGCACATCATCGGCTCCCGCGACGAACTGTACGGTCTCTACCCCATCGAGGGTCGCATCCGCACCTACGCCGTCACGCCCAGCGAGACCGCCGTGCTGTGGCTCAACAACATGTACCTGAAGTCGCTGCTGGCGCTCATCGGCCTGCTGGGCATCTACGTGGAGATCACGACGCCGGGATTCGGCGTGCCGGGCCTGGTGGGCATCGGGGCGTTCGCGCTGCTCTTTACGGCGTCGTTCCTGGCGGGGCGGCCGGACTACCTGCCGCCGCTGCTGTTCGCCATCGGTTTGGCACTCCTGGCGGTGGAGCTCTTCGTCACGCCGGGGTTCGGCCTTTTGGGCGGGTCGGGCATCCTGGTGCTCATGGTCGGCATTGTCCTGGCCCTGGGCAACTTCGAGGGGCTGCCCGAGCGCGACTTCGAGTACGCGGAACTCGGCCGCGCCATCGTCGCCACGGCCGCCGTCCTGGCCGTCTTCCTGATTGCCGCCGGCGTCCTCGCGCGCCTGTTGCCGCACGTCCCCGTCCTCGGACGCCTGGTGCTGGGTCCGACGAGCATCTCGGACGGGTCGAACCGGGCGGCCGCGGCGCGGGTCGAGCGGGGCATCCGGGTGGGCGACACCGGCCGCACAACCACGATGCTCCGTCCCGCCGGCAAGGCCCGCTTCGGACAGCGCACCGTTGACGTGATGACCGCCGGCGAACTCCTCGACCGCGGCACGGAGGTCCAGGTGGTGGAGGTGCGCGGCAACCGGGTGGTGGTGGCGCCGCGGGAGGGCGGCACCGAGCCCGTGACCTGAGGGAGACCCGATGGAGATCCTGGCAGTGGGACCATCCTGGGGCTGGATCGCCGCCCTGATCGGCGCGGGCCTCCTCTTCGCCGTCGCGGAGCTGTTCCTGCCCAGCTACGGCATCCTGACGGGGTGCGCGGTCCTGGCGATCCTGGGGGCGGTCGTGATGGCATTCATGCGGAGCCAGACCACCGGCATCGTCGTGCTGCTCGCGATCCTCGGGGCCGCGCCGTTTCTGATCTACGCCGCCGTGCGCGCTTGGCCGCACCTGCCCATCGCGGGGAAGATCATCCTGCAGGGCCCGCCGCGCCGCGGGACGGCCGGGGACCTCGCGAAACTGGACCCGCGCGAGTTCGAGGGCCGCGTCGGCACGGCCCAGACCATGCTCCGCCCCTCCGGGAAGATGACGATCGAAGGCCGGACGCTGGACTGCGTCACCGAAGGGGACCTGGTTCCGGCCGGTACGAAGGTCCGGGTCCTGGACGTGCGCGGGGCGAAGGTCGTCGTGCGGGCGGTGTCGGAGAACGAGGAGGACGCCTCGGCGTGATCGCCGCCCAGAACTTCCAGGACTACGTCCGCATGACCGAAGAGGCCGCCGACGGCGCCGCGCCGGCCCCGACGTGGGCGGCCGTCGCGGCGGCGCTCGCCGTCATGGCCGTGCTCGGGCCCTTGGCCGTCTACCTGGCCTGGGTCCTCTGGTGGAAACCGAAACGCGAGGCCACGCGCCTGGCGGATCCGGATACGATGGACCTCGTCGGGTCGCGCGGCCGCGCGGCGGGCCGGCTCCATCCGGACGGGGTCTGCCTGGTGCGCGGGCGACGGTGGCCGTGCCGGGCTGAAGGCGGGGGGCTGATTCCCGCCGGGACGCCGGTCGAGATCGTCGGCTGGGAGCCGGGGCGGTTCATTGTGGCCGCCGCCGGGACCGACCGGGCCGACGCGACGCCGGACGTGGGAACGTGAACGTGGGCGGGCGCGGCCCGTGACGGGCCGACGGCCGCAATCGAAAGGAGTCAGACCATGGTGCACCACCTGCTGACCTGGGCCGTGCCGCTGGCGGCCCGGCCGACCGACCAGGGCACGCCCCCCTGGCTGTGGGTTGTCCTCGGCATCCTGGCCGTCGTCGCCCTCATCATCGGCCTGCTGCTGCTCCAGTTCGTGGGCCTCTGGATCCGGTCGCTCGCCAGCCACGCCGGCATCGGCCTCATCGACCTGGTGGCGATGCGCCTCCGCAAGGTGGACACGCGGGTCATCCTCGGCACGAAGATCATGGCCGTCCAGGCCGGCCTCGACATCAGCACCCGCGACCTCGAAAGCCATTACCTGGCCGGCGGCAACCCCGTCAACGTGGTCCGCGCCCTCATCGCGGCCGACCGGGCGAACATCGAGCTCGACTTCCAGACGGCGGCGGCCATCGACTTGGCGGGCCGCGACGTCCTCGACGCCGTCCACACCTCGGTCCTGCCAAAGGTCATCGACTGCCCGAACCCGGACCGGGGGCGGCCGACGGTGGACGCGGTCGCCAAGGACGGCATCCAGCTCAAGGCCAAGGCCCGCGTCACGGTGCGGGCGAACCTGGAGCGGCTGGTCGGCGGGGCGACCGAAGAGACGATCATCGCCCGCGTCGGCGAGGGCATCGTCACGACCATCGGTTCGGCCCAGAGCCACAAGAACGTCCTGGAGAACCCGGACACGATCTCGAAGCGGGTCCTGGGGAAAGGGCTGGACGCCGGGACGGCGTTCGAGATCCTCTCGATCGACATCGCCGACGTGGACGTGGGCGAGAACATCGGGGCCAAGCTCCAGGCGGCCCAGGCGGACGCGAACCTGCGGATGTTCCAGGCCGAGGCCGAGAAACGTCGCGCCGCCGCCGCCGCCCGCGAACAGGAGATGATCGCCCTCGTCCAGGAGAACCGGGCGAAGGTCGTCCTGGCGGAGGCCGAGGTGCCGAAAGCCATCGCCGAGGCGTTCCGGAGCGGCCAACTCGGCATCATGGACTACTACCGCATGAAGAATATCCAGGCCGACACCTCGATGCGTGAGGGCATCAGCCGCTCGACCGAGCCGCCCAAGCGTCCGCCCAACCAGGGGCCGGACCAGCAGGGCTCGTAAGCGACGAGTCGGCCGCCGGGGCCGCGATCCCGCGGGCCTGGCGCCGGAAAGGATACGCGCGGTGGAAGAACTGCTATTCATCCTGATCCTGATCGCCCTCGGTGTCGGGCGCGTGGTGCTCGGGGGCATTCAGAAGAAGAAGCAGGAAGAGGAGCGCCAGAAGCGCCTGGAACAGCTCCGGGCCGAGGCCCAGCGGCGCAGCGCCGCCCAGCCGGACGAGGCGCGGGCCCGTCCGGCCCCCCGCCAAGTGCCGCGCCCGGGCGGGGCGGTCCCCGTCATGCCCAAAGAAGACGGCGACGCGATGCGCGACCCCCGGCACCCCCGGCACATGCAGCCGCAGGCGCCTTCGTCAGTCCCGAGACCGCGGCCGGCGCCGGTCCGGCACGAGCGTGTTGAGCCGGGCTACCTGCCGCCGGGCCTCGCGCACGGGCGGCGCCAGGGAGTGAAGGCGGGCCAGGACCGGCCCGCCCCCATCGTCATACCGTCCCGCAAGCCCGGCACGGGACCCAAGCCTGCCATCCAGGCTGCGGCCGCCCGCGCCCGCACCGATCGCGGCGCGCGGCACCAGCCGGGGGGCATGCGGCTCTTGATGCCGGGCACGATCGCCCAGTCGATCGTCGTCTCGGAGATACTCGGACCGCCGAAGGCCCTGCGGGACGACGAATTCTGACCCCGTCCGCGATGTCGCAACCGGGCTCCACGTCGTTTTCGCTTGAGCGGCATGCCCGGGGGCGTCTATCATCGAAGGTCGGCGGCCGCGCCGGCCGCCCGAGGCGGGATACCCCACGATGACCGACGCCGACCCCGGCGGCGCGCCGCGCCGCCAACTCGAGACGGTTCTGGAGATCACGCGGCACTTGGCCTCCGAGCCGCGCCTTGACCCCCTGCTCGCCCTGATCGCCCGCGAGACATGCAACCTGCTTGACGCCGAGCGCGCGACCCTGTTCCTCTACGATGCCCGCACCGACGAACTCTTCAGCCGCATCGCCACCGAGAGCGAGATCGAAGAGATTCGGATGCCCGCCCGCCGGGGCATCGCGGGGGCCGTGGTCGTGGAGCGGGCCCCGCTCAACATCCCCGACGCCTACCAGGACCCGCGATTCAATCCCGACATCGACAAGCAGACCGGCTGGCGGACCCGCAACATCCTGGCGGTCCCCATGACGAACCTCGAGGGCGAGATGGTCGGCGTCCTGGAGGCCATCAACAAGCGGCGCGGCCCGTTCTCGGACGAGGACGGGCGCCTGCTCGGGGCCCTGGCCGCCCAAGCCGGCGTTGCCCTGGAACGGGCTCAACTCCTGGAGGGCATCCTCGCCAAGGGCCGGCTCGAGAAGGAGATGGAGCTTGCCCGCGACATCCAGATCGGCCTGATGCCCGAGCGGCCGCCCGCCTTCCCCGGCTACGACCTGGCCGGCTGGAGCAAGCCGTCGGAGTACGCGGGCGGCGACTTCTTCGACCTGTTCGCGTGGGGCGAGGGACGCATGGGTCTTATGCTCGGAGACGCCGTCGGCCACGGCGTCGGGCCGGCCCTCTTGGCGGCCGAGACACGGGCCCTGGTCCGCGCCGCCGCCCTCCACGAGCCCAACCCGGAGAACGTGCTCGACGACGCCAACCGGCTGCTCGCCCAGGACGTCGCGGGCGGCCGGTTCGTCACGCTCGCCCTGGCCGTCGTCGACGCCGCGGCCGGCACCTTCACGTACGCGTCGGCCGGCCACGGGCCGGTCGTCGTCATGGCCGCCGACGGCACCTGCCGCGAGCTGCCGAGCACCGGCCTGCCGCTGGGCATCCTGCCGGAGATGGCGGTGGAGCGCGGCGAGACCGTACCGCTCGGGCCGGGCGATCTGCTGCTGGTCGTCTCGGACGGCATCTTCGAGTGCGACACCGCCGACGGCGACGAGCTCGGCATGGAGGCCGTCCTCGACGTCGCCCGCCGCCACCTCAGCGGCTCGACCGCCGACCTGCTCCAGGCCATCGCCGACCTGACCGAGTCGGTCAGCCCCGATGGGCGCTTCCGCGACGACCGGACGGCGGTAGCCGCCAAGCGCGCGGCCGGGGGCGGCGCGCCATGACCGAGCCCCCCGCCGCCGAACCGCTGGACCTTCCGCTCGACCCCGAGTACGCCGCCATCAGTTCCTCGGCCGTCCTCGGCCTCATCTTCTCGGTCCTCGGCGTGGCGGCGTTCGTGGCCGAGCCGCTGCTGGTGCTCCCGGCGGCCGGCTTCGTCCTCAGCCTGCTCGGCTACGGGCGCGTCGTCCGGAGCGAAGGCGCCGTCACCGGCCGGCGCTTGGCCCTCGCCGGCATCGTCCTGGGAGGCGGCCTGGTGCTCGGCGCCGGCGGCTGGCACGGCTACCAGGCATGGAGCGAGATGCGGGTGCTCGACCGGCTCCGCGAGCGGGCGCTGGCCCTGACCGACGACCTCATCGCCGGCCGCTACGACGCGGTTTTCGCCCGCCTGCCGGACGACTTCCGGGCCCAGCCCGGCGTCTCACAAGAGGACTTCCGGCGCGTCATGGCGCCGATGTTCGAGGGCGGCGGCGAGCTGGAAGAGCGGGCGCTGCTGGCGCTGCGGCCGGTGCCGACGGAGCGCGGGACGGTGGTGGCCCCGGCCGAGATTCGCGTCAAGTACGCGACACGCGCCCTCAAGGTAACCGTCGTGTACGAGTTCGACGGCGAGGACTGGCGCCTGCTGGGCGTCGAGGCGACGCCCACCTTCGGCAGTCTGATCGGCGAACCGGGCGCCTGACCGGCCGGTCCGGGCCGCGCCTCATCCCTCTTCGACGCGCGTGACCTCGGCCCCGAGCTGCGCCAGCTTCGCCTCCAGCCGCTCGTAGCCGCGGTCGAGGTGGTAGATGCGGCGGACGCGGGTCTCGCCCTCGGCCATGAGCCCGGCCAGCACCAGCGCCGCCGACGCCCGCAGGTCGCTCGCCATCACGGGCGCCCCGCTCAGCCGCTCCACCCCCGCCACCAGGGCCACGTTGCCTTCCTTGCGGATGCGGGCCCCCATCCGGTTCAACTCGGCCACGTGCATGAACCGGTCCGGGAAGACCTTCTCGATGATCACGCTGTGGCCGGGCACCGTCGCCAAGAGCGCCATCATCTGGGCCTGCAGGTCCGTCGGGAAACCGGGGAACGGGAGCGTCGACACATCGACGCTCTTCAGCGTCCCGTCAGCCCGCACGCGGACCGCGTCGTCGGTGTGCTCAACCTCGGCGCCCATCCGCTGGAGCAGGTTGATCAGGGCGAAGAGGTCGCTCCACCGGGCCCCCTCGACCGTCACGTCACCGCCCGTCGCCAGGCCCGCCACCAGGTACGTCCCGGCCTCGATCCGGTCCGGGATGACGGCGTGGTCCATGCCGCCCAGACGCTCGACGCCCTCGATGGTGAGGCGCGGCGACCCGATGCCGTCGATGCGGGCGCCCATCTTCACCAGCCCGCGGGCCAGGTCCTGGACCTCGGGCTCGCAGGCGGCACAGTCGATGACCGTCGTGCCGGGGGCGAGGACGGCCGCCATGAGAATGTTCTCGGTGCCGGTGACGGTCGAGCCGAAGGGGCCGCCCAAGTACATCTCCGCACCGCGAAGCGTCTCGGCGGTGCCAACAATATAACCGTGCTCGACGCGGAGTTGCGCCCCCAGGGCCTCCAAACCCACTTGGTGGATGCCGACCGGCCGCTCGCCGATGATGCACCCGCCGGGCAGGCTGACGCGGAACCGCCGCCGCCGCGCCGCCAGCGGCCCGAGCACGCAGATGCCCGCCCGCATCGTCCGCATGATGTCGTACGGGGCCTCGACGGGCGTCGGGTCGACCACCTCCAGGCACAGCGTGTCCTCGGCCTCCCAGGTCACCTCCACGCCCAGCGCCTCCAGCAGCCGCACCATCGTCCGGATGTCCTGGAGGTCCGGCACGTTCGTCAGGCGCACCGGCCCGTCGGCGAGGATCGACGCCGCCATCAGCGGCAGGGCCGCGTTCTTCGCCCCGGAAGCCCGAACCCGCCCCGCGAGCCGCGCCCCGCCCGTCACCAGCATCGCCTCCATGCGTCATGCCTCCGTGTCGCGGGCGCCGGCCCGGCGGGCCACCAGCAGCCGGTCCAGCCCGGCGTAGTCCTTGCGAATCTCCACGTCGCCGAGCCGCGGCGCGGCCTCGGCAAGCGTCCGCGCGGCCGGGCCCTGGTCCGCGCCGATCTCCACCACGAGCCCCCCCGCCGGCGGCGCGAGGTACGCCGCCGCCCCCCTGACGACCCGCTCGATAACCTCCGTTCCCTCGGGGCCCGCCACGAGGGCCGCGCGCGGCTCGTGGTCGCGGATTTCCGGCGCCAGGTCCGCCCACGCCCGCTCCGCGACGTACGGCGGGTTGGCCACCAGGAAGGCCGCCGGCGCCGCGTCGGCCGCGTCCAGCGGCTCGAAAAGATCGCCCTCGAGGAACGTGATCCGATCGGCCACGCCGTGGGCCTCGGCGTTGGCGCGGGCGACCTGGAGCGCCTCGGCCGAGAGGTCCGTCGCGGTGATCCGCGCGGCCGGCAGATGGACCGCCAGGCTGACGGCCACGCACCCACTGCCCGTACATAGCTCGATGATCTCGAACGCCCCGCCCTCGGCGACGGCCGTCCCCGATTCGCCCCGCCCGGCCAGCGCAAGTACCGTTTCGACAAGGAGTTCCGTCTCCGGGCGCGGCACCAGGCAGGCCGGCGTCACCCGCATCGCCAGCGACATGAACTCCGTGTGGCCGGTCAGGTACCGCGTCGGCTCGCGGTCGGCGCGACGGCGCACCAACTCCCGGTAGGCCGCCCGCGCGTCCTCGCCGACCTCGTCGGTGTACCCCGTGTAAAGGCTGATTCGCTCGCACCCGAGGACGTGCGCGAGGAGGATCTCGGCCTCGAGGCGCGGCTGGTCGATGCCCCGACCCTCGAAGAAGCCGCGCGTCCACTCGATGAGGCGGCCGACGGTCCAGGTTTCGGTCTCGGGGGGCATCCGGCCTCCGCCGCGCCCGCACCCCGCGGACGTCCCACGCCCTTCTACCGCACCGCGGCCGCCCAAGCAAGACCCATGCCGCGCGCGGCCCGCCATGGACTGCCGCGGCAACACGTCAAATGTGTGCTCTCCATACCTACGCGCGGCCACTCGTATCCCTCCGACGCCGAGGCCACGCGCCCTCTGAACCGCCCGCGCCGCGCGCCGTGGTTCCCGCGGGAATCAAGTACCGGTCTACATCCCCAAGAGCGATGAACCCTGCACCTTCTGCATGCGACACACGGAGCGCCGGCCGCGGCGACCGGCGCCGGGGGCCGCCGCCGCGGGCCGAACGCGCCACGGACGGTGTACACTAGAGTGTCGGTTTGTATCCTATAGTATCGCCCGAACGCCCTGAAATTGGCCTTCTTTTGCCCCTTTTTGGCTCTTTTATGGCATCGGATGGCCTTTTTTTGCCCTCCGTTTTGCCGTTCTGTGTCCTCTTTTTGGTCCCTTCTGTCTTTTTTTTGCCGGTTTTTGTCTTCTTTTTCCGGCGGGCCGGGGCACGGCGCGCGGCCGCACGCGACTTCCGGCCGCCGACCCGCCCCGCGCGGCCGGCGGCGCCGGACGCATGGCGAACCATTCGCTGCAGATTTGCAAGGGTGGCAGGATGGATAAGGTGGGCAGGCTGGGCAGT
>CAYNLG010000040.1:0-33444 GCA_964397995.1 uncultured Anaerolineales bacterium | reverse complement strand
GTGAGATTCACTCTCGCAGCACCTCATGGGGCGTTCGGTAGCCCAGGCATTTCCGGGGGCGGTGGTTCAGCAGGGATTCCGCCCGCTGCACCTCGGCGGGCGTCACCCGTCCCAAGTCCACGCCTTTCGGGAAGAACTGCCGCAGCAACCCGTTCGTGTTCTCATTGGTCGCCCGCTGCCACGCATGGTACGGCTCGGCGAAGGCTTCTGCCGCCTCTCGGCCGAGGCCCTGATGGCCACCGGCCCCGGCTGGTTCTGCCAGGATTGCGGCCCGCACGTCAACCAGGTGCGCGGCTGCGAAGGCACGGCCCTGAGCAAGAGCTTGTGGGCCGCCGGCTACGAGGTCCGCTGCGTCGGTATCGTCGGCCACCGCAAGACCGTCGACCTCTTCGCGCCGCCTCCATCCGCCGCCCCGGACACCCCTCCCCGCTTCCGCTGGCCCGAGTTTGCCGCCTGCAATCGCTACTCCGTCCGTTACGGTCGAAACCGCCTCAAGTCCGGATGGGCCGTCGGCGTAAGTGCCGCTCCGGCAAGGACTTCCTGACATCAGGACTTCCGGGGCGAAGTCCTGACGCAGCAGAGATACCGCGGGCAAGAAGAGACGTTTTGGGCCAGATAGGCCGCGCGGGGCGCGATTGAGTCCTGATGTCGCCTCGGCCGGCCGGAAGGCAAACACGCCGCCACGGGCCGCAGACAGGGCGTAGTCGGGCAAATCGTGGAACGCGCCGCTCCGGCGGCGAAATCCGCCGGAGACGGGTTCGCTGGCAAGAAAATGGTGGAGGCGGTGGGAATCGAACCCACGTCCGGTTGCCCGGGATCCGAAGCGTCTACGCGAGTAGTCGGTCTATTCAGGTCTCAGCCGCCGCGTCTCCGACCGACAGGATACGCGGCCGCCCAGCCGGGACTGGGTCTCGTCGGCGTCGCTCCCGGCGAACTGGCCGACCAGCCCGTGTAGGTGACGCCCGGCCCCGGGTCCACGGGCGAACCCGGGCGGACGGACTGCCCGTTTTAGGCAGCCAGCTTCATGCCAGTGTCGGCATTTTTGGGTGTGCCGGCGGTTTTAAGAGGTGGCCGACGACCTCTTCGCGCAACTCCAGACCCGCTAAGGCCCCGTCGAAGCCGATCGCCCCCACGTGGCGCCCGCTGCTCAGGCGGCAACGGGCCGGTCATTTCCATCACCGTAGTTTACGGACGATCGGGGCGTTGGACAAGGCCGAATCCGCCCGAAACGGCCGGTTCCGGGTGAACAGCGCCGGGAAAGCCCCGTGCGCAGAAATCTCTTTTCGCTCCCCGGCCGTGTCGGCGGGAAGGCTATGCTGGAGGGCTGGAACGCGTCACGTCGTCGCTCGCGACCGGCCGCGTGGGCCGGACGCCTGGACGGCGACGAGCCGAAAGGAGCCGACCGATGCGTAAGCCGATCTGTGCGGTCCTGCTGCCGGCCTTGGCCCTGGTGCTGGGGGTGGCAGGCTGTGACGGGATGGGAGACGAGCAGGGGGGCACGGAGCCGGAAGGCGACCACGCGCACGGCGGGCCCGGCGCGTCCGGCGAGGACGTCCAACACGCCCGTGACCTGTGGATGCAGATCAAGGCCTACGAGACGTGGCCGCAGCCCGAGGGTTTCGAGGGCTGGCAGGACGGCCAGAGCCCGCACGGCTCGACGCTCAAATACTACGTTAACGAGGCCGCCCAGGCCGACCCGACGCGGGACGGAGCCGTGGTCGTCAAGGCCAACTACTCCGAGGAGACCGACGAAGCCCTGATGTCCCTGACCGTGATGGAGAAGCGGGCCGGTTACGACCCCGAGACCGGCAACTGGTTCTACGTCAAGTACGGCCCGGACGGCCAGGTCATGGAGGGCGGCGATGGCAAGAAGCTCGCGGGCCTCGTCGGCAAGGGCGGCACGAAGGGATGCGTCCCCTGTCACGCCGCCGCCAAGGGCGACGACTACCTGTTCATGAACGACTGACGCGGCCAGGATGGCTACGGGCTACGCGGAGGCACGCCGCCTGTCCCGGAGACTCCCAAGTGCGCACGACCTTGAGCCGCGCGGACCGGCACGGGTAGGGTGGACGGGTCAACCATCCGCCGGGCAACCGCCCGGCCCCAGGGACCCAGTGCGGGAGAGCCATGCCATGAAGGCAACCGTTGACGACAGTTGCATCGCGTGCGGGCTGTGCGTGGACACGTGCCCGGAGGTCTTCGAACTCCCGGACGGCGCCGAGATTGCCCAGGTCAGGTCCGACCCGGTGCCGGCGGCAGCCGAAGACGCGGCCCGCGAGGCCGCCGAGGCCTGCCCGGTGGACGCCATCGCCCTCTCGGAGTAGCCGCGCGGCCTACGGCGCGGCCGCGTCGGCCGTCCCGAGCACGAGCGCCTTGCCGTCGAAGCGGACGGTGCGCCGGTCGACCACCACCTCGGCCCCGTCGCTCTCGGCGCCGACCCGGGCCTCGGAGCAGGGCGTCACGTAGTCGAGGCCCTCGGCGACGCGAAGCCCCTGAAGGTAGGGCAGCAGGCCCTTGAGCGTGGGGAACCGGCCGCAGAACGTCCCCTCGTAAAACCAGCCGTGGTCGCCGAAGCCGACCTCCAGACCGTGCTTCAGCCGCTGCCGGAAGATGCGGTCGGCATGGGCGGTGATGGCGTCGTCCGTGCCGGGGTCGCCCTTGACGGCGAGGATGGCCAGGCCCGCGCCGCCGTTCCAGAGCAGGTAATGGTTGGACCGCGGGTTGAGTTGGCCGTCGGATTCGCTCAGGTCGTACTCGAGCACCAAGTTCGGACAGAGGCGGTTCTGAATGGCGGCCGCGATGCGCTCGCAGACCTCCGGAGGCCAGGCATCGTAGCACAGGTCGTACGCCACCGCGACTGACGCGACCGTCGGGGCGATCCGCAGGTACCCCCGGGGGCCTTCAGCCAACCGTACAGCCGGTTCCGGACCCGTCCCGCCTCCGCGGCGTCGGCCGCGCCCCGCGGGGCGCGAGTCTGGCGCATTGAAGAGAGGGACCCCCGGGAACGTGCCGGTCCGTGTTCAGACCAGAAGCGGCCTGGCGCGCCCGGGAGGATTCGAACCTCCAACCTTCGGATTCGAAGTCCGCGACTCTATCCGTTGAGCTACGGGCGCACGCGGCTGCTCCGGTACGAGCTTACCGCGGCGTCCGCGGAGTGCCAAGAGGCTTTGGTCACCTCCGGGTCGTCTCGGCTCGCCCCGCGGCGATTGCGGGCCGTGTCGCGGCCCCTAAGATGCGGCCGCAGGCGCGCGGCGGGTGACGTGGAGGATGGCACCGGCATGCTGACGCGGAAAGGGAACTGGGCCGAGACGGAACGCCACTTCACCGACTGGTGGCACCGCAAGGGCCTCGTGGTCGCGGCCGTAGGGACGCTGTCGATCGCCAGCTGCTTCGCCTCGGTCTTGGTGCGCAGCTTCTGGCGGCTCGTACGCCGGTTCGGGGCGCACCCCGCCAACATGGCCGCCGCTCCCGCGCCGGCCACACCCGCGAGCATGTCCCGTCTCGAGAGTCCCTTGCTCAAGGCCGCTCTTCCTTCGGGTGTTCCAGCCTGCCGCCGAGTGGCCCCCCGCGCCCGTGACGTGTCCGCCGTCCTCTGGCACGGCGGCCGCTCAGAGGCCCAGTTCCTCCGCCAGGTCGATCTCCGGGTCCGCCGGCTCGCCCATGCCGGGCTCCGCGGGCGGCGGCGGCAAGCCGTCGTCCGCCTTCGTCGGCGTCACGTCCGAGACGGCCTCCCACGACACGCGCACGCGGACCTGCTGCCCCGCGAGCGGCGGCTTCAGCCCGAGCGCCTCGCCCGGCACCGTGAACGTCGCCGACGGCAGGGCATAGTTGGGCGCGGGATACACGAGCTCGGTCTTGCGGTAGGGATACGCGAAGGACGCGCGACACGGCGCGTCGGCGAACGGCACCGACCGGCCGCTCAGCTCCAGCGTGCCGGAGATGGTGCAGGTGGCGATCGGGAACTTGCGGAGCCCGTACGCCTCGGCCGTTTCCTCCCACGGCGACATGCGGGTCACGCGGACCTTCACCGTCGGCATGGCCGCGCGCGGGTCGGG
Organism: uncultured Anaerolineales bacterium; assembly: GCA_964397995.1. Lineage (GTDB taxonomy): Bacteria > Planctomycetota > Phycisphaerae > FEN-1346 > FEN-1346 > CAYNLG01. The sequence continues at coordinate 29,389 of CAYNLG010000040.1, read as the reverse complement.
CGTGGCCTGCGCGGCCGTGACGAGTTCGCCGAGGACCCGCTGGTGCTGCAGGCCCTCTTGCTGGAGAATGGTCGGGCAGTCGAGCGTGAAGTCGGCGGCCGCGCTCTCGAGGCCGTACGTGAACGTCCCCCCCGCCACGCCGCGCCCCATGAAGAAGCTTGGCCACATCGCGTCGTGCTCGTCCCGGAAGGTGACCTTCACGGTGGTGCAGCTTTCGGTGCCGATCTTCCAGACCTGGCCCTCCGTGGGCCAGAGGCGGCGCGGTCCCTCGTAGGGGCGGACGGGGCGCGGTTTTTTCTCACGCACGGGCGGGTCGAAGGCGAGCGGCTGCTTCGCGGTCAGGTCCATGAGCACGGCGTAGCCGTCCATCAGCCCGCCGGCGAACGTATCCTGGACGGGCGCCCGGAGGGGCGGCCGCACCTCCCCCTCGGGCGTCTTCTCGCGGGCGATGGCGCCGGAGAGGCAGAGCAAGGTGGGGCGGCCGGCGCAGCTGCCGCTTGCGAAGGCCCACGCGTTGATCTTGTCGTCGCAGCCCCCGACGGCGACGCGCGTCCCCACCGCCGGCATGGCCGAGAGAAACCGGTAGCTTCCCAGGTTCGGCTCCGTCACCACCAGCAGCGTCCCGTCCTCGGCCGCCAGCGTGTTCGGCAGGTCCGGCCGCACGTTGCCCCGGCCGGCCCAGACCACCGACCCGTCGCAGGCGACGGCCAGCGTGTGGACCGACCCCGCGCTGGTCCAGAGCGTGGCCGTCTTGACGTTGTGCTCCGGCCCGAGCTTGACGATGAAGCAGTACGTTGAGCTGCCGACCGTGAACATCGCGTTCGGGACGAAGCGCTCCGGGTCGTACGGCAGGCGGCCCATGCTGTTGTTGCCGCCGTGGCTCCACGTCGAGTAGTACAGGTTGCCCTCGGTGTCGTAGGCGCTGCGCCGGACGGCGGAGTCGGCGACCAGGTGGAAGTGGTTCGGGCAGAAGAACGGCCCGCGCCACCCCTGAAGGTACTTGTAGACCGACCCGTCGGGGCGGCAGACGATCAGCCGCGGGCACCGGTAGGGTTCGCGGCCGGTCGGGCTCATCCAGTCGCCCACGCGCGTGAAGCGGCCCGTCACGGGGCAGACGGCCGAGCCGCTCGCGACCCGCTGTTTCTTGACGAAGGTCGCCTGGACCAGCTCGCCGTTCGGGTTGTAGAGGAAGTAGCTCGGTCCGAGCATGGCCACGTTGCCGTCCTGGAGGGCCCGGAGCGTCGGCGCGTAGCTTGCGGCCTCGATGTCGCGCACCCAGAGCGCCTTCGAGAGGTCCGGCGCCAGCCGCGCCAGGTACACGTGCCGGAACGGGAAATCGCGCTCCGAGGGCGCGGGAATCTGGGGGAGGGCCTCCTTGCGCCGGTTCGGCGAGAGGTGGTCGATGCGCTCCGTTGCGGCGCCGGCGATGTAGACCTCGCCGCGGGAGCCGATGGCGATGCTGCTGATCGTCCCGGCCCCGCGGGGCAGGCGGACCAGGGTCCGCACGGTCTGGAGCGTCGCGTCGAAGCGGGCGAGGAAGCCGGTGGCCGACGGCTCGGTGCCGGCCAAGCGGGCCCAGGCCTCCTTCTCCTCCACCGACTCGGGCAGGTAGAACTGGAACCGCCGCGGGACGCTGGCCAGGCGGGCCTGTTCGGCCTTCGCCCGCCGCTTCAGCTCGTCCTCCGACGGGCCTTCCTCCAGCGTCAGCCCGAGGCCGCCGCCGTTGTCGCCGAGGCCGATGTCCTGCTCCTGGATGTCCGGCACGGCAATCTTGCCGGTGTCCTTCATGCCGAGCCGCACGAAGGCCTTGGGGGCGGGCAGGCCAGGGGCGTCCGTGCCCAGCACCTCCGCCTTGACGCCGCACAGCGACAGGTCCGGGTCCAGCGTTATGCCGCCCACGAGGATGCTGTCGTCGCCTGGAAAGGCCCCGGCGGTGAACCATTCGGTTCCCGGCCCGCCAAGGAAGGTGGCCGTCTGGACCTCGACCAGGTTCGGGGACGGCGGGGCCGCGAGGGCCGGGCTTGCCAGGGCCAGGGCGGCGGCCAGAAGCCACAGGGGGAGCGATGGGCGCATGGATCAGGCGACTCCGCGGGGGATGACCGGAACATCGGCCCCGGGCATCCGGTTAACAGGGCATCGACCTAACGTTGGACCGGCAAGGATCCCGTTCATGATACGCAAGATGGTACGGTTCGGCATCATCGTGGGTCTCCTGGCCGCCGCCGCGACGGCTTGGCCCCGTGTCGTGGCCGCATCCGTCCCGGCGCCGTTCGACCGCGCCGAGCTCCGCGTGCGCATCGGCGGCACTTGGACGATGCGCCTCGCTACTTGGAACGGCGTCTGGCAGCCGGTGTGCCGCTCAAAACCTTCCTTCAAGCACGTCGACGTCGGCTTCGTCGCCCGGTCCGAAGGCACGGGCGAGAGGTTCACGGTGGCCGTGCAGCTCAGGCGGGACGGCGGCAGCCGCTCGCCCGGCCACGTCTTCTACGAGATGAACTTCACGCGCCGGCCCGACGGCACCTACGAGGGCACCTGCGCCGAGACGCAGGGCGCCTCGACCGTCACCGGCACGCTGACGGCCGTCCTCAGCCCGCCCCAGACCTTCGAGGGCCACGGGCCTGTCGCGCCCGGCGAGCACCCCCGCCTGCTGCTCCGCCCGCGCGACGTCCCGGCCCTCCGCGCGAAGCTGAAGACGCCCTTCGGCCAAGCGTTCCTCGCCCGGGCCGCCGAGAGCCAGGACCCCGTGGTGCGCGGCGTGCTTTACCAGGCGACCGGCGAGACGGGCCACGCCCTGGAGGCCCTGCGGATCGTCCAGGGTTACGCGGACATCGACGGCAACGCGGGCCTCACGGGCAACATCGGGCACCAGATCGTCCGCGTCGCCCTCACGCTGGACCTCTGCTGGGAGGCCTGGCCGGAGGCCACCCGCGAGGCCCTGCTCGGGCAGATCAAGGCCCGCCTCCCGAAGCGGCAATACGACCTGATCATCGGCCACGCGAACTACAACCAGGTCAGCAACTACTACGGGCCCGGGTTCGGGTCGGCGGCCATCGCGTCGCTGCTGCTCGCGGGGCGGAGGGGCCCGGCGCCCGAGGCGCCGCCCAAGCCGCTCTGTGTGCGCGTGCCGGACTGCCACGTGCCCCCGGTCGAGGGCTACCAGCCGCCTCAGGGCGTCCCCGTGGTGCCCCTCGTCGATGACGAACTGCCCGCGGAGTGGATGTGTGCGGGGGGCCTGATGCCGGCCGAGGGCGTTGACCTGCTGGCCCCGCTGGGCGGGCCGGAGGCGGCGCGGCCGACGCTGACGGACGAACTCACCGACGGGTCCAAGACTGTCCGGTTCCGCCCCGTCTCCCACGAGACCGACCAGGGCTACTACGTCTGGATGGACCGCAAGGTGCTGGACGTCTCCAACGCCATCGGCCGCATCTACCACAGCGAGAGCGTCTTCTACACGGTGCTCCGCAACGCGGAGCCGGGCTGGTACCAGTTCCGCATCGGCAGCGACCACCAAGCGTCCTCCAGCTACCTGAACGGCCTGCTCGCCGAAGACGGGCACGTGGTGCACCTGGAGAAGGGCCTCTACACGCTTCTCGTCAAGGTCCGTATCGGCCAGACCGAGCCGTGGGGCCGCGAGATGCTCGCCGTCCGCTTCCATCACCTGAGGGACGGCCGCACCCGGAAGCAGACCGTCGAGGAGATCAACGCCGAGATCCGCGCCCGCTATGACCAGGCCCTGGCATACTGGAAGACGTCGGTCGCCGAGTGGAAAGCGCGCGGCGGCGAGGACCTGGCATGCCTGCGGATGGTCGAGAAGGGCCGCGAGCAGATGGTCCAGCACCTCCGGTTCGGCATCGGCGACGGCGGGTTCCAGGCCGAGGTCACGCACTACGGCAACATTGCCGCCCACTACCCGCTCCTCTATGCCGCGTACTACCGCAAGGCCATGGGCCGCGACGTCTCGACCCATCCGGACGCCACCCACGTCCTGCCCCGCCGCATGATGCAGGCCTGTTTCCGGGGGTCGCGGCCGGAGATCATGCACCTGAACGTAAAGGGGCACTTCGAGCCTGACGGGTGCGCGGGCCTCTTCCCCCTGGTGCCGCCGAAGTGGCAGCCGTTGATCCTGTGGGGCTGGAACCGGGTCCTTGGCCTTGAACGGGATGAGGCGCCGCCGCTCGACCGGCGCGCCGCCGACACCCTCCTCCAAGGGATCAGCGGGCGGACCCTCGCGGCCACGTTCGTCAACTACCCCGTCGGCACGCAGCCCGTGCACCCGTCGGAGGGGATGCCGTTGACGTGGGCGGCCGAGACGCTCGGGTACTACGCCTTCCGCAGCGGCTGGGAGGGCGGCGACGAGTTCATCGTCCAAGTCTTCGCCAAGAGCATCCCCATCCGGGCTTGGAACCATCCGAACGCCGGCGCGTTCCGCCTCTGGGGGCTGGGCCACCGCTGGACGCTCGCCCCCATCGAGCGGAGCGGCTACCGCCCCGAGGAGTGCGTCGTCCTCCTGCCGGACGACGTGACCAACGAGGGCGCCTGCGGCCGCGTGGTCCACTACGCGGCGGAGCCCGACGGCTCGGGGGCGCTCGCGATCGACATGGCCGACGTCTACCTGGCCGTTCGCGAGGCGCCGCCGAAGTCCGAGGAGCAGCAGGTCATCGAGGACATCGAGCGCGTCCTCGTCTCCGAGGAGACCGACCCGCCGGACGCCTTCGGCATCGGCAAGGCCATCAAGGAGATGCCCATCCCGAAGGACGTGACCGACTACTTCCGCGAGAAGGACCGCAGCGCCCTCAGGCGGAAGCTGCCCAAGCTGTATACCGCGTACGGCGAGCGCCGGACCGACGTCGACCGGGCCTCCCACATCGACGGCGGCCGCGCCTTCGCCTTCGACTACAGCGGCGCCTGCGGCGCGCCCTGCCTGGCGGTCATCGTCGACGAGGTGCGCGGCGGCAAGCTCAAGCAGTGGCTCTGGCATCTGCCGCCCGGCGACGACGTCACCGCCGAGGCCGACGGCAACGCCTTCACGATCCGCTACCCGGACGCGACGCTGCGCGGCACGCTGGTTTCGCCGACGCCCGTCGAGGCCCGGTTCCTCCGGGACCGCAAGATGCACTTCATCTACCGCGGCGGCAGCAAGAAGGGCCAGCTCATCACCCGCGAGTACGACTTCATCGCCGCCGAGAGCCACGCCCCCAGCGCCGTCTTCTTCGCCGTCATCACCGTGCAGCGCGGCAGGCCGCCGAGCGTGACCTCCGCCGGCGTGGGCCGCGATACCGTTGTGACCGTCGGAGGCCGGACCGTTCGCTACACCGGCGGCCGGATCGTCATCGAGTGAACCTTGTCAGAAAAGGCAGGAGCGCGATGCGACACCTTCTCCTCGGACTCGTGACCGTGACGCTGGCGGCGCCCTGGGCCGCGGCGGCGGAGGACGATGCCTGGGACCGCCTGGACGCCCTGCGGCAGGAAAAGGAAGGCGTCGAGGCGCACCTCCGCCAGACCGAGGCGGCCTTGGCGATCCTCCGCGAGGCCGTCCCGTCCGACGCCGACCCCGACCTGGCCGCCGCCCGCCAGGCCCTGGCCGAGGCCGAGAAGGCCGAGGCGGCGGCCCATGCGGCCGCCGGGCTCCAATCGGTCGGCGACCGCCTGCGGACCGCGCAGGCGGCTCGGGACGCCCGCGCGACGGAGCTGCTGACGGCCTCGCCCGAAGGACGCCGGGCCGTCGAGGCCCTCGCGGCCATGCAGCAGCGTATCGAGGTTCTGTCCGGCCGCGCCGCGTCGTTGACCGCCGCCGAACTGGGCGAACTGGCCCGCCTGACCCTCGAGGAGCGCGCGCTCGGCCGGCGCCTCTACGGCATCCACCGCGCCCTCTGGGAACGGGCCGAGGTCCTGCCGCTCTACCGAAAGGCCGACGACGCCTACAAGGCCTACGGCAGCGCCCGGGGCAAGGACGAGGCCTTCAAGGAGGCCCAGACCCGCGTCAAGCGGGCGCGGCGGGCGCTGGACGAGGTGCGGGCCAAGCTGCCCCTGAAGGGCGAGGTGGCGGAAGAGGCCCTCGCGCGCCGGGCCCGGCTGGTTGCGCGCCGCGACGCACTCGACGTCCGGATCGACGCCCTCCGCAAGCAACTGCTCGACGGCGCCAGCGAGACCCACATGACCGTCGAACGCCCGCCGCGCAGCGGCAAGCCGCAGAAGCCCGCGCGGCTGACGCTATGGATTCCGCCGGGCTGCGCGTACGTGCGCGGCGTGGTGGTGGCGCACCCGCAGGTGGGCAAGTTCGCCTCGCACCCGCTCATCCGCGAGGCCGCTGCCCGCGCCGACCTCGCGACCATGGTTATGCCCACCTTCTCGTTCGACGGGGCCGAGACGATGCGCCACCTCGACGGCCTCCTCGACCAGCTGGCCGCCAAGAGCGGTCACCCCGAACTCAAGGGTGCCGCCGTACTGACCGCCGGCCTCTCGGCCAGCGTCCTGGCCGCCCGCAACGTCGGCTACGCCGCTCCAGACCGCGTCTTCGGCATCGTCCACATCGCGGGCGGCAACATGCACCACAACATCGTCGACCCGACGCGGACGCTGAGCGGCGTCCCGTTCATCGCGATGAACGGTGAGTTCGAGTGGTGCGGGCCCGAGGGCGGCATCCGCCCCGCCTACGGCCGCCAGACCCAGTGGGTCATGATCCGCGAGCAACTGCTTCGCCGGTGGCGGAGCGACCATCAGCACCTGGTGAGTCTCGTGGTCGTGCCCGGCGGCGACCACGGCGACTGGGATGCGGCCCTGGCGGCCCTGTTCGTCCGCAAGGCCGCCGCGTACCGGCTGCCCAAGGAGACGCGCGACGGCTCGACGCCGGCCCGGTGCGTCTCCGTCAAGGCCGAGGACGGCTGGCTGACCGATGCCGACCTCGACCATCCGACGCACGACCCGGCCCCGTTCGACCGGTATGCCGGGGATAAGGGCAACGTCTTCTGGCATTTCGACGAGGAGATGGCCCGGGCCGTCTACGACTACCACGCCGGCAAGTTCCTGCTGCCGGACCCGACGAAGCAGTCGCCCGTGCCGGGCGACTGGCCGCCGAAGAAGAAATGATCCGCGCCCGCGGCCGGCCCGCGCGGCCGCCGCACTGAACCGAAGGGATGCCATGACGCCACGCCATGCGATGACCGCCGCCGCGATCCTGGCCGTGACGAGTGCCGTCTGGGCCGCGCCCGCCCCCGGCGCGGGCAGCGGGGCGGTCTTCTCGACCGACCGCACGCTCTACTACGACGTGGACGTCGAGCTCACCGGGGCGCTCTTCCACGGCGACGCGCCCCCGCCGCCCGACGAGCGCAAGGACCTGGTGCTGTACCTCGGTCTCCGGGACGGCCGGTGGCAGCCGCACTTCATGGCCTGGGCCGGCGAGCGCCGCGACCACGGCCCCGAGGACCCGAAGGGCCGCCGCTTCTCCTCCATGGACCACGAGGGCACCGTCACCTCCGCCCGCACCGAGGGCGGCACGACGGTCCTCGACCTCGACGTCATCGTCCATCCCGACCCGTGGGTGGACGGGGGCAAGGCGGCCTACCGCCTGGCCCTGGAGCGCCAGGGCGACCGGTTGGTCGGCACCTACGAGGGCACCTTCCGCGGCAAGCCCGTCGCCGGCAGGGCCGGGGGCACCGTCGCCGAGACGCTCTGGCCCTCGCCGGTCGAGGGCTGGACGCCGCTCGCGCGCGGCGAGCACCCGCGCCTGATGGTCCGCAAGGCCGACCTGCCGCGCCTCCGCGAGCGGGCCGCCACCGAAACCGGCAAACGCATCGTCGAACGCCTCAAGATGCTCCTTGGCGGCGCCGAGGCGTTCCCGGAGGACCGCAGCACCGCCACCCAGGCCTACGGCAAGTCCAACCGCGTCGCGATCGGCGGCTACACCGTCAGCCACGGCACCGGCTACGGCATGCTCTACCAGCTCACGGGCGACAAGGCGTACGCGGACCTGGCCCGCCGCGCCGTCGAACTCAGCTTCGAGGGCGTCCGCGACCGCGACAACCGCTACAGCTGGCACCAGCCGGGCGGCAAGCTTCGCGCCGGGCCCAGCTACGCCCAGATCGCCTGCGCCTACGACCTCTGCTACGACGCCTGGGACCCGGCCTTCCGCCGGACGGTCGCCAAGGCCATCCAGGACAAGGTCTTCAAGGCGCGGCTCGGCGCCGCCGACCTCCGCAAGGCCATGAAGGAGCCGTCGGAGCCGGGTCTCGTCTTCAACACCGGCGGGGGCCAGCACTCGCCCCACTCGAACCACTACGGCGCCTGGAACGGCGGCGCCGGCGTCGCCATCCTCGCGATCCTCGGCGACGAGGGCACCGACGACGCCGTCACCTGTCGCGCCCACCGCGTGCTCCTGCAGCGCGCCGAGCGGGCCCTGGAGGTCGGCTACGGCGACTCCGGCTGGTTCTTCGAGGGCCATCACGGCGGCCGCCTCAACTACAACACCGGCCTGGCGGAGTACCTCCAGTGCCTCCGGACGGCGGCCGGCCTGGACCTGGTGACGAACTTCCCCGGCGGCCCGTGGCTGACGACGAAGTGGCTGTACGAACTGACACGCCGGGGCGACAAGATCGTCGACGTGCACAAGGGCATCTACGCCGGCCACGGCTTCTTGCGCGGCAGTTGGTCCTCGAGCGGCGACTTCTCCATCGGCTTCGGCAACGTGCCCGAGGCCCACAAGCCGGCCGTCCTCTGGTTCTACCGCCACGTCATCGAACCCGAGGCGAACACGTTCGATGCCCGGACGCACCCCGATCGGGCGGTCTGGGCCCTCCTCAACTGGCCCATCGATGCCGAGGCGGTGAACCCGGCGGCGGTGCTGCCGAAGTACCTCCTCGATGACAAGGCCCACACCCAGCTCTTCCGCAGCGGCTGGACCGAGGACGGGAGCGACTGGGTCGTCGCGTCGCAGCGCGGGTCGGCCTACGTCCGCGGGCCGGGCCTCAAGGGGTCGGCCGGCGTGCCCTACGTCGAGGGCACCGTCGAGGACGCGGAGGGCGGCCAGGCGTGCATCATCACGGGCAAGGAGAAGGTCCTCGTGGCCGACATGAGCGGCACGAGCGGCGCCCCGGTCCTGCTCGTGGAGGTGGCCTTGGCGGAGCCGCCGCAGGACGCCTCCAGAGCCAACCTGCCGCCCGGCCTGCGGAAGGCCATCCAGGAGGCGAAGGCGCGGTCCCGCAAGGCCGCGGACGCCGACGCCGGCGAGGGGCCGCGCGTCGTCCGACAGACCGTCCGCGTCGGCGACCGCCCCTGGCAGGTCGTGACCCTCCAGACCGGCCCCGTCGTACCGGCCACCCAGCTGGACGGCGACGCCGCCGGCATCCGCATCGGCGAGCGCGTGATTGCGATCGAGGACGGCACGCTGCGGCTCCGGTGACACCCAGGGCCAAGATCGCCCGCACCCGCGGATTTGGCGATGCCGGTCGCTCTTCCGCCCTCGTATACCGCATACAGTGAAGGTGTGCCGGCGCGGGTGGGGGAGAGCGGCCAATGACCGGATGGGCGAAGACAGGCGCGGGCTCGTGGCCGGGATGGATTGGCTCCGCCGTCTTCGTGGCCGCGGCCGTCATGCCATGGCTTGGGTTGAGCACCGAATGCCCGGCAGGCGTGACCGACGAGCACGTCCGCCGCGCGATCGAGCGGGGCCACGAGTACCTGATCGGCCTCCAGGCGAAGGACGGCTCGTTCACGACATCCGGCAAGACGAAATCGCGGGGCGCCGGCGTGTCCAGCCGCAACGGGGCACCGTACTCGACGCTCATCTTCATGACGCTGGGCTATATGGGTGACCACCCCAACCGCCCGGTGATGGAGAAGGCCCTGAAGTATGTTATGGGTCTCGACCCGGACGAGGCGTACGGGCACTCGTTGGGCTATGCGCTCCCCATCCGCATCATGGGCCTGTGCTACGTGCACGACAAGCTCGCGGGGGAGCGGCAGCGCGAGGTCCGGGCCCTCATTCAGTCCGACATCGACCGCCTGGTGCGAGGCCAGCGGCCCGAGGGGGGGTGGCGCTACTACTGCGACCCGTCGCGCGACAGGGACATCGACTTCTCGATTACCCAGTGGGGGGTGCTGGCCCTGCGCGAGGCCAGCCGCATCGGCATCGAGCCGCCCACCAAACCGCTCCGGCGGTGCTTTGACCTCTACCTGGCCTGCCAGCAGAAGGACGGTGGCTGGGGCTATCAGCCGCCGCACCTCTACCAGCGCGCCGGACGACGCACGAGCGTGCTGCGGCCGAAGCCCTACCTGTCCATGACGGCGGCGGGGCTGGCGTCGATGTACATCCTCTCGGACATCCTGGAGCCCATCGCGGGGTGCCCGTGCATCGCCGGCCGCAGCCGGCGCGCCATCGACGAAACCAATCGGCGGATCGACGCCGCCCTCGAATGGATGGTGCAGCACTACGAGCAGAAGGAAGACGCGCCGAAGGGGGACCGCTTCCGCATGTTCGGGTGGCGGATGTATGCGCTCTACTCGGTGGAGCGCGTCGGCATCGCCGCCGGCTACAAGCACTTCGGCACGTACGACTGGTACCGCCGCGGGGCCGAGGAGATCCTGGCGGCCCAGCAGGACCACGGGGGCTGGCGGAGTATCCCGGACACCTGCTTCGCGCTGCTCTTCCTCTACAAGGGGCGTGCCCCGATCCTTTTCAATAAGCTCCAGTTCGACGGGCGATGGAACCTTCACCGCCGCGACATCGCCCACCTGACCGCCTACGTCGAACGCGTCAAGGAACAGATGTTCCACTGGCAGATCGTGAGCCTTGACGCGCCCGCCGCGACATGGCACGAGGCGCCCATCCTCTACATCACGACCGAGGACGTGCCCTCGTGGGACACCTCCGTCCGCCGCAAACTGCGCGCCTTCACCGATGCGGGGGGGACGCTCCTGGTGGAGGCGTCGTGCGGCAACCCGCCCGTGCGGACCTGGTTCGAGGAGTTCGCCAGGGAGACATGGCCGGAGTGGCCGCTCGAGCCCCTGCCGCCGACACACGGGGCGTTCCGCGCGCTGTATCCCCTGGAGAAGGTCCGGCCCGACGTCCACGGCATCCACGACGGCGTGCGAACAAGCGTCTTCTTCGTCCGCGACGACATCTCCTGCGCCTGGCACGTCCAGGCGGTGGCGACGAAGGAGTACGCGTTCCAGTTCGGCATCAACCTGTACACGTGCGCCACCGACGGCGCGCCCCTTCGGGCCAAGTTGACGGGGCAGGGCGAGACCGACGGCGGGATGCCTGAGGCCCTCCGGGCACCGATCAGGGCCGGAGCCGCCAAGGCGCTCCGCGTTGCACGGGTCCGGCATGGGGGAAACTGGGCCGTCGGGGCCAACTACCGCTCGTTCCGCCTCCTTGCGTCGTTCCTGAAGGAGCGCGCCGACGTCGCCCTCGAGGTCGCCGAGCCCGCCAAGTCGCCCCTGACAAAGGGCGGCGTGGCCCCGGGGGACCTTGCGGGATACGACGCGGCGTATTTCGCGGGGAGCCGCCCGTTCGAACTCACAGACGAAGAGGCTCAGGCCCTCAAGGCCTACGTTGCGGGCGGTGGGCGGCTGTGGTTCGAGTCGGTCACCGGTTCGCCGACATTCCACACGTCCCTCAAAGCCGCCCTGCACGACCTCGGATGCACGCTGCGTTTCCTGCCGAAAGACGACCCGGTCCTGACGGGCAGGATGGGGTCGGCGACGGGGTTCGACCTGACCCGCGGCGTCTCGTTCCGGAAAAGCCTGCGGGTCATGAGGGCCTCCCGGCCGTGGGCCGAGATAATGGGCGTCTACGATGCCGCCGGAACGCTCGTGGGCCTCTACAGCCCGTTCGACGTGATGTTTGCTCTGACCCCGCACGAGGCCCACGACCTCCACGGCTACGAGGCGCCGTGGGCCCGGGCGGTGGCGTCGAACATCGTTCTGTACCTGACGACCGGAGGTGACGCCGCGGGAGGCTAGGGCGCTCGGCCTCCGTCCTCGGGGCCTGGTCGAGCGCCGCGCTTTGCGTTCGCGCGACAGGCAAGCTATCATGGCGCAGCCGCGCGGCCCGTGCCGGACGAACCCGAACGACGCGTGCCCCGCCAGGGAGGCCTGGATGACCACCCGTTCGCGACCGACGTTTCTGAAGGCGTCGGCCGCGGGCGCCGCGGCCATGGCCCTGGCCGCCGACGGCGTGAGCTTCGCCCCGCTGCTGCGCGGCCAAGAGGTGCTGCCGGAGCGGCCGCTCTTCTGGCACTACCCGCACTACCACCAGACCACGCCGGCCGGCGCGGTACGCCTGGGCCGGTGGAAGCTCATCAAGTACTTTGAGGACGGACGGACCGAGCTCTACGATCTGGCCGAAGACGTCGGCGAGACGACCGACCTGGCGGCAGCGCGGCCGGAGGTGGGGCAGGACCTGCTGGGGCCGCTGCGCGCCTGGCGCGACGCGGTCGGCGCGCAGATGCCTCGGCCGAACCCCGACTACCAGCCGAAGGGAGCGTGAGGCCGATGCAGGCAGTCTCCTGGGCAGCGGCGGCAATCGCGGTCCTCGGCCTTGCGGCAAATGCCCGGGCCGAGGTCGGCGAGTTCCACATCCCGGCCGTGATCCCGCTCTCGCCCGAGCAGCTCGCGCGCCTGCGCGGGCTCGTCGCGACCGACCCCGAGGCGATGGCCCTTGCCGAGGAAGCCGGGCGGCAGGCCCTGCCGCACCTCGATGCCGAGCCGCACCCCCTGGAGGTCATCCGCTACGAGGGCCTCGTCAACACGGACCCGCGGCGGATCGCGACGGTCGCGAAGCTCCGCGAGATGGGCGACGTCGCCCGCCTCGCCCGCTTCTGGCAGGTCTCGGGCGACACGCGGGCCGCCGACACCCTCCGCCGCTTCATCTTCGCCTGGACGGCCACGTACCGCCTCACGGGCAACGACGTGAACGAGAACAAGTTCTGCCCGCTGCTGGTGGCCTATCACGCGCTGCGCGGCACGTTCGGGGACGCGGAGCGGGCCCGTGTCGACGCCTGGGTCCGGCGCCTCGGGCAGCTCCACGCCAAGGCCGTCCGCACCTCGACGCACTTCACGAACCGGTACGCGAAGCACGTGCGGCTGCTCGCCCTGGCGGGGATGATCCTGGACCGGCGGGACTGGGTCGATGCCGCCCACGAGGGCGTCCGCCGCTTCGTCCGCGAGAGCCTCCGCCCCGACGGCACGAGCCACGACCTGGAGCGCCGCGACACGCTCAGCTACCACATGAGCGCGCTGCGACCGCCGATCGAGCTCGCCCTGCTCGCGGGCGACGCCGGGCCGGACCTCTACACGTGGACGTCGCCGGCCGGCGGGTCGCTCAAGAAGAGCGTCGACTACGTCGTGCCCTACGCCCTCGGCGAGAAGACCCGCCGCGAGTGGACCCGCTCGACGGTCGACCTGGACCGGCGGCGGGCGGAGGCGGGCCTCGAGAAGTACCGCCCGGGACGCCTTTTCGAGCCCCAGAGCGCCCTCCGCCTGATGGAAGAGGCCAGTGTCTTCGACCCGGACCTGTTCCGCGTGGTGCGGCACCTGACGGGTTCGGAGGCCGAGCGCTTCCCCACGTGGCAGACGCTGATCAACGCGGCCGCGCGGCCGGCGGCCCCCGCCGGCGGCTAATTCGGGCCCGAGCCGGTTTGACTGGTCGCAATTCCTGCGCATAATTGTCTCTGAGTGCGGTGGCGGTGCGCGTCCGTTCAGGCCGATTGGGGTCTGCCCCGGACGCCCGGGCCCGGAGCGATTGAGGAGTGTCCCATGGCGGGTCGCGTTGTATGGATATTGATAATGGTTCTGGTGGCGTCCGGCGCGACCGGTGCTTCCACGGAGACGGCCGTCTGGAACGGCGGCTCGGGCGCGTGGGAGGACCCCGCCGCGTGGAGTACCACCGCCTGGCCGGACAACGACGGCGAGACCACCTACTACGCCGTTATCGACGCCGGCGGCGGGCCCTCGTCCGTCACCCTCTCCAGCGAGGTCGAGATCAGCGATCTGATGATCAGGAGCGGCGACGCCCTCGAGATCGCACCGGGCGCGGCGTTGCGGCTGGCGGGCGACGGCACCGAGGGCATGCTCAACTGCGCCGGGACCCTCGAGGTCGCCGGGACGCTCGCCTCGGTGACTGACCTCCAACTCGCGGGTGTGGGCACGATCCATCTCCAAAACGGGGCCATCAAGGGCAGGGGCTCGTGGGACTTCTTCGGCTGGCCCCCAGTCTTCGTCGGTATTACCAGCCGCGGCGTGACGGTCCGCGGGACCGGCTCCATCAACTTTTTCACGAACCTCAGCCTCGTGGAGGCCGAGGCCGGGGGGACGCTCTCCTTCGCGGGCGCCAACGGGGGCACGCTGCGCGCCTGCCCGGGTGCCACGTTGAGCGTCAGCGGCGACACCTGCGGGGGGGGCTTCCAGAACCACAGTGGGGGCACCGGCGGCGTCATCGAGGTCCACGACGGCGCGACCTTCGAGGTCACCGGGTTCCACGACGCACGCCTCGAAGGCGGGCTGGTCCAGACGGTCGGCACGGGCCGCATCCGCCTCGCGCTCGGGAACATGGGGATGGATGCCTGGATGACCGACGGGCATGTGGTCATCGGGCCCGGCGGCACGTTGGAGTTCGCCACGGGCACGCCGTCGTCCGGGCTGGAGAGGCGGCTCTGGCTGGGCGGCACGCTCATCAACTACGGCGACGTCGAGATCAGCGCCGGCGAGGCCCTCGTTCTCGAATCCGGCGGCCTCTATCACAATGCGGGCAAGGTCACCATCAGGGCCACCCACGAGGTCGGCGCCACAACCTACCTGGCCCAGTCCCTCCTGCGGCTCGACGGCGGCGTGACGCTGACCGGCGGCGGGACGGTCCACCTGGCGTCGTACTCGTGTGGCCCGATCACCTATACCACGCCTGTCCGCGTCGTCGCGGCCGACGGGGGTGGCCGGCTCATCAACATCGACAACACCATCGACGGCCCGGGGCGCATCGAGGCCCCTCTCACGAACTACGGCACCGTGCTGGCCAACGGGGCAAGCGGCCTGTACCTGACCACGCACCCCAAGATCAACGAAGGGCTCTTTTGCGCGACCGATGGCAAGACGCTGGCCGTCGAGGTGGACGTCACCGGCGGCGGCACCATTGAGGCCGACGGCGGTCCCGTCCGGTTCGGCTCGACGGAGGGAGGGGCCGGAACACTCGCCGTCGAGAACGCCATCCATGTGACCGACGGCGGCGTGGTCCGCACGAACGGCTGGACCCTCGACGCGACGGACATCCACGGAGACGCCTCCGCGGTGCTCGAACTCATGCCGGACTACGGAAGGCTTGCCCTGACCGCGGAGGGGCTGTGGGTCAACCCGCCGGCCGTCCTCCGTCTGAGCGGCGACCTGCTCGCGGCGAGCGAGGCCGCGGCCGACTGGGACACCGCCACCGCCTGCCTGGCCTTCGTTCAGGGCGAGGACGGGGCCCACGCGATGACGGCGTGCGGCACGGACCTGGGGGCCGCGGCCGACGGGTGGACGGAGAACTTTGCCTGGCGGTGCCTCACGGTCGAGGCCGGCCAGGCGCTCGCCCTCGGGCCGCGCGACGCCGAAGGCGGCAATGCCCTCTACGTCGAGGAGCTGGTCCTGGAGGGCGTCGGCGCGGCCGTCCTGCCAGCCGAGGGGGCGGTCCTCTACCACGGCGGGCCGGAGGACACGAAGCGGTTCTTCCCGGCCGATACGAACCTGAACGGCCTCGTCGATTCCGCCGACTACTTCACACTGGCCGCCCACTGGTTCGGCGCTGATTGCACCCACGCCCAGGGAGACACCAACGGGGACGGCGCCGTCGACACGGCCGACTACTTCGCCCTGGCGGCCGACTGGTACCGGGTGCCCGAACCCGTTACGGGGCCGGACCCCGTGCCGGAGCCCGCGACGCTCGCCCTCTTGGCCGCGGGCCTTGTCCTCTCAGGCCGGCGGCGGCGTGAGCGGACCCAATAGGGGGGCCGCCGCGGCCCGGGCGAGCCGCCGGCGGCTGACTCGGGCCCGAGCCGGTTTGACTGGTCGCAATTCCTGCGCATAATTGTCTCTGAGTGCGGTGGCGGTGCGCGTCCGTTCAGGCCGATTGGGGTCTGCCCCGGACGCCCGGGCCCGGAGCGATTGAGGAGTGTCCCATGGCGGGTCGCGTTGTATGGATATTGATAATGGTTCTGGTGGCGTCCGGCGCGACCGGTGCTTCCACGGAGACGGCCGTCTGGAACGGCGGCTCGGGCGCGTGGGAGGACCCCGCCGCGTGGAGTACCACCGCCTGGCCGGACAACGACGGCGGGACGACCTACGACGTCTGTATCGACGACGGCGGGGCGGGGGGGTCGGCCGTCACCCTGGCGAGCGAGGTCGAGATCAACACCCTTGCCCTTGACGCGGGCGACATGCTCCATGTTGCCGCCGGCGGGGCGCTCCGCCTTGTGGGCGACGGACTCGGGGGAACGTCCACCTGCGCCGGGACGGTGGCTGTGGCCGGCACGCTCGTTCTGTTCACGGACGTCCTCGGGGCCGGGACCCTCGAAGTCGAAGGCGGATCGCTGGAGGTTGGCGAAGCGGGCGGCGCCGCTCCCGCCGCTGTGGTTGTGGAGGGTGCCATCCACCTGACCGATAACGGGGCCGTCCGCACCACCGGCTGGACCCTTGACGCCTCAAGCGTTCACGGCGACGCCACGTCCGCGCTCGATCTCACCGCCGACGGGGCGACGCCGGCCACGCTTCGGCTGCGCGGCGACCTGCTCTGCGCGAGCGAGCTCGCCACCGCGTGGGACACGGCCACGGCCGACCTCGTCTTCGCCCAGGGCGACGACGCCGTGCACGTGATGACGGCCTTGGGCACGCACACCGAAGACCCGGCCGACGGGTACGCGGACAACTTCGCCTGGCACGGCCTGACCGTCGAGCCCGGCCAAGTGCTGACCATCGCGCCGCGCGAGGCCGAGGGCGACGACGCCGTCTACGTCGAGGAGCTTGTCTTCGGCGGCGTCGGGTCGGCCGTCACTCTGGCTCCCTGGGCGGCCCTCTACCACGGCGGGCCGGACGACCCGAAGCGGTACTACCCGGGCGACATCAACCTCGACGGCATCAACGATTCGGCCGATTACTTCATCCTTGCCGACCACTGGTACCAGCACGGCTGCACCCACGCCGAAGGCGACACCGACGGCGACGGCTTCGTCGGCACCGCGGACTACTTCCGCCTGTCCTACGACTGGTTCACGCGGCCGGACTACGACAAGAAACGGATCGGGGTCCCGGAACCCGCGACGGCCGCGCTGCTGCTCCTGGGGCTGGGCCTCCTTCGGTCGCGCCGGCGGTAGCGGCCGCGCCCTCACCCGCCGTCGCGCCGGTACGCGCTCGGGGTGGTGCCGATGCGGCGGCGGAACTGTCGGTTGAAGTGCGACAGGTTGGCGAACCCGCACGCGGCCGCCACCTCCGCCACCGCCCGCTGTGTCTCGCGCAGCAGGATGCACGCCCGCCGCACCCGCCACCGGTTCAGGTACTGGACGAAGCTCGTCCCCGTCATTCGCCGGAAAAAGCGCGTGAAGGTCGGCACGGACATGTGCACCGCCCGGGCCGCCTCCGCCAGGGCGATGGGCGCGGCATAGCGTTGCTGCACCAGTTCCAGCACCCGGGCCAGGGCGGCATGCTCGCGTTCGACGTCGCGGGCCTCGTAGCCGGACGAGACCAGTTCGTCGGCTGGCAGCGCCGCCAGCCGCCCCAGCACCTCCAGGAACGCCAGGAACCGCGCGGCCGGCGGCTGGTCGGGCAGGGCGAAGACTGCCGGCTCCACCTGCGCGGCCGCGCGGTCCGCCCAGGCCAGCCCGCGGGCCGCCCGCTCCAGCAGCCCCCGCACCGGGGCGAACTCGGGTTTCGCCAGGACCTCGAGGCCCAGCGATTCGCGCGTGAACAGCACCACGACGAAGCCCACCCCCGCCTCGTCCGGGGCCTCCCCCGGCAGGACGGACCAGCCGTGCGGCAACCCGGGCCCGACGAGGATCAGGTCGCGCCCCCGAACGTCGCGGAAACTGTCGCCGACCATCCGGTGGCCGCTGCCGCCGCGCAGCAGCACCAACTCGTACAGGTCGTGGTAGTGGTACGAGACGACGGGCCGGCCCCGGCGGCGTTCGACGCTGAGGGAGAACGGGCCGAAGGCTTCGCCGCTGGCGAAGGGCCGCGCCGCGCCGGGGTCGGGCTGTCGCAGGTCGTCGCCCATGAGCGGATTGTACCACACATCGTATCAGAAGTGCGGAGAAACCCGGCGGGGCCGGGCGGTATTATACGATTGGGTCCTGGCAGGGCCCCCCTCGCGCAAGGAGTCTCTCATGAGCACCACGCCGCCGGCCGCCCTGTGCATCGACGGGTCGCGCACCATGCTCGCCCGGTCCGACGAGCTGCTCATCCGCGGCTGCCAGGGCCACAAACGCAACCACACGATGCTGGAGCGGGGCTACCCGGTCTTCACGAAACGGGCGAAGGGCGCCCGCTTCTGGGACGTCGATGGCAATGTTTATCTCGACTACCTCATGGGCTTCGGCCCTATCGTCCTCGGCCACGGCGACCCGGAGGTGATCGACGTCCTCGGTCGCACCATGGCCGACGGCTGCATCTTCAGCACCGCCCACGAGGCGGAGTTGCGAGCCGCCGAACTCGTCCTGGAACTGAACCCCTGGGCCGAGATGGTGGGCTTCGTCCTGGGCGGCAGCGCCGCCACCACCGCCGCCGTCCGCGTCGCCCGGGCCTACACCGGACGCGAGGTTATCCTCCGCTGCGGCTACCACGGCTGGCACGGGTGGACGGCCAACGACCCCGCAGGCGTGCCCCGGTGCGAACGCGAACTGGCCATCGCCTTCCCGTACGGTGACCTGAACCGCCTCGATGACCTGCTGAAGCAGCACGACGGTAAGGTCGCGGGCGTCATCGTCGAGACGGTCCAGGAGGCGGGCCCGCCCGAGGGGTTCCTGGAGACGGTTTTGGAACTCGCCCGCGCCCGCGGCGCGCTTGCCATCTTCGACGAGGTCAAGACCGGCTTCCGCGTGGCTTTCGGCGGGGCCAGCGAGCATTATGGCCTCGCGCCGGACCTCGCCACCTTCGGCAAGGCCTGCTGCAACGGCCTCCCCGGCAGCTATGTCGTCGGCCGCCACGACGTCCTGAACCACCCCGCCGTCCAGGCCTGCTGGCTGGCCGCCACGTTCCATTGCGAGTTGCTCTCGCTGGCGGTCATGGAACTGGTGACGCAGCGGCTGCGCGACGCATGCGGCATCGCCCACCAGTGGCAGCTGGGGCGGCAGCTCATGGACGGCGTCAACGCCGCCTGCCAGCGGGCCGGCATGCCCTACCGCCTGACCGGCCTCCCGCCCATGCCCCAGCCCGTCATCGACCCCGAGGCCCAGAAGCCGCGCGTCATCCGGATGCTGATCGGGGCGCTCAGGCGCGGCCACTACCTGCACCCCGGGCACTGCATGTTCTTCTCGATGGCCCACACGGAGGCCGACGTGGCCGCCACCGTCCGGGCCGTCGAAGAGGCCCTGGACGAACTCGACTGAGCGCGGCCGCGCGCCAGCCCCCACGCAAGGAGACCTGCGATGACCACAAGGGCGTATTTCATGGCCGGCTTGGCCGGTCTGGTCCTGGTGGGCACCGCCGCGGCCGCCGACTGGCCCCAGTGGCGGGGCCCGGGCCGCAGCGGCGTCGCCCCGGCCGGCCCGGCGCTGGTGGCGACGCTGCCCGAGGCGCCGACCCTCGTTTGGAATCTGCCCGCCGGCCCCGGCAAACCGGACACGCACGCCAGCCCCGCCTGCGCCGACGGCCGCGTGTACCTGAAGACCGCGACCGAGGAGCGCGTGGAGGAGGGTGGCAAGACGAAGAAGGTCACTCACGCCGCCCTGGTGTGCGCCTCGCTGGCCGACGGCAAGGAACTGTGGCGGAAGACCTTCGAGAGCGACTGCCACCAGACCCCGTGCGTGGCCGGCGGCAAGCTGTACGTCGTCGTGCCCGGGCGGAAGGCGTCCCTGCACTGCCTCGACGCCGCCGGCGGGAAGGAGCTCTGGAGCTGCCCGCTCGGCGACGGCGTGAACGAGAGCTCGCCCGTACTGGCCGGCGACGTGGTCGCCGTCGTCACCAACCGCAACCTCGTCGGCGTCGATGCCGCCAAGGGCACCGTCCGCTGGTCGGTCCCGGTCAAGGCGTGGAACAACTCGCCCGCCGTCTGGGTCCACGACGGCACGCCGTACGTGGTCGCGGGCAACCGGGAGATCGTCTGCGTCAGGGCGAGCGACGGCACGGAGGCCTGGCGCGCGGCCGGGACGTCCCTCGAGAAGGACCCGGGCTCGCCCGTCGTCGTCGGCGACCGGATGGCCGTCGCGTGGGAAGGCCTTGGCGTGGTCGTCTTCCGCCTGAGCCCGACCGGTGCCGAGAAAGTGGCGTCCTGCGATGCCTTCGTGCCGCAGACCGGCGGCGCCCACCAGGCCATGACCCCGTGCTTCGACGGCCGCTTCGTCTACGTCGTTGACAAGGAGAAGACCTTCTGCTTCGACGCCGACGCCGGCAAGGTCGTCTGGACCGGGCCGAAGGCCGACACCCACAGCTCGCCCGTTCTGGCCGACGGCAAGCTGCTCGTCAGCGGCAAGCGGTCCCTTGTCATGCTCGACGCGAAGACGGGCGAGCCCCTCGGCCAGACCAAGGCCGTCGACATGGCCGGGTGCTCCTCGCCCGCCGTCGTCGGCGACAGGCTGATCGTGAATGCCGGGGCGCACCTCCGGTGCTACAACCTGGGGGCGCAGGTGGAACATGGGGCGGCCCGCTAGGGCGCCCGCGGATGGGAGTCGGACAATGACGCAATGGACGCGACTGAGACCGGCCGCGCTCGCGGCCCTGGCGGTCCTCGTGGCCGCCGCAGCCGGCGCCGCCGAGAGCGGGCCGCCCTTCATCGGGTTCCGCGGCGACAACACGGGCGTCTTCCCGGACGACTGCGAGCCCGTCACCGCCTGGAACGAGTGGGATTTCAAGGAGGTCGGCGAGGGTCGCAAGAAGGACCTCGTCCCCGAGAAGGCCAATCCCGTTAACCTTGTCTGGAAGACCCCGCTTGCCCAGTACTGTAACGGCGGCATGGTCGTCGCCGGCGGCAAGCTCTTCCTGCTGGTTGACCCGGGCGGCATCGGCTTCGCCGGCAAGGTCGAGCCCGACTTCCTCGGCGTCAAGCTCGTGTGCATGGACCCCGCCGACGGCCAAATCCTTTGGACCCGCGACCTGCACCATAACGACTGCCTGCCCGAGGAGGTCCGCGGCAAGGTCGAGAAGGCCCTCGCCGAGGAACGCGCGTTCTACTACAAGGTCCTTGGCGCCCACCTGCGCTGGTACAAGGCCTGCTGGCAGCGCACCAAGGAGGCGCCGCCCCCCCCCGAGGAGCACGCCGAGCTGTACCGCAAGGCCGCCGAGGAGTACCGCCAGTACGTCCCCGTTCCCGCCACGCTGAAGGAGCAGCGCGCGAGCAAGGAGTGGAAGGCCAGCGGCTACGTCCAGTGCATGTTCTGGGACATCAAGAAGAAGTACCTCAAGGAAGCCCGAGAACGCGAGAAGTTCCTCCGAGACTACGGCTACGAGTACAACGACTTCTTCGGCCAAGCCTCGTTCATCGAGCAGGCCATGGCCACCCCCGTCTCCGACGGCCGGCGCCTCTACGTCACCACGTACCACGGCGACGCTTTCTGCTACGAGCTCGACGGCACGCTCGTGTGGAAGCAGTGGTACGGGTACCACCTGGACCGCCTGGGGGGCATCACCTCGCCCACCCTGGTCGGCGACCTGATGATCATGGCCGGCCGCGAAGTCGACGAGGGTGGCAACGCGGGCGCACCGTGCTGGATGGCCGTTGACAAGGCCACCGGCAAGGTCGTATGGCGCACGCCGCGCCAGGGCGGCGGCAGCTACACCTGCGCCTCGCCCACGCACCACCGACTGGCCATCGGGGGGGACGCGTCCAAGACGTTGGACGTCCTCTGGTGCCCCACGGGCCAGGTCCTCCGCGTCCGCGACGGCAAGGTGCTCCTGACGGAGATCGGTAGCCACGGCAACTCGCGGCCCTGGGCCGTCGACGGCGACGTCCTGGTCATCAATAACGGGAGCAGCGACGGGGGCGGCAGCAAGGCCCAGCGGTGGGACCGTGTCACGGCCGCCTTCCGCCTCAAGGCCGAGAGCGAGGATCGCGTCGTCTGCGAGGACCTCTGGGTGGGCGACGATGACGACCTCGTCCGCCTGGTCGCCCGCGACGGCGTTCTCTACGGCTTCCGGGACCGCAGGCAGATCCAGGCCCGCGATATCGTCACCGGCGAGGTGCTCGCCAGCGCCGGCCTGCCCGGCCGTTTCGTGCCGCACCACCTCTCGGTGCTGGCCGGCCACCACCTGTTCGCCGTCGACGACGACGGACGCTGCCTGGTGGCGGAGGTCAACGACGAGCTGAAGGTGCTCGGTATCAACCAGCTCGGCACGCGCGTGTACAAGAAGTACGACTTCTTCTGCGAAGGCGCGCAGGCCTTCTTCAGCGGCAACCGCATCTTCTTCCGGAGCTACACCGACGTCTATTGCATCGGCGACCCGGACGCGCCGATGCGGCTTTCCAAGGCTCACCAATAGCGCAGCGCGAGGGCGGCCACGCGGTCGCGGCGGCGGAGCCCGCCCGCCAGGTCGCCCTCGAGCACCCGCTCCAGCACCGGCACCGCCAGGTCGAGCCGCCGCGCCTGGATCAGCACGTTCCAGGCCGGCCGCAGCTTCTTCCACGCCCCGGCGTACGCCAGGTGCCGCGCGCCCGCCGCCAAGCCCCCCTTCGCCGACGCCCCCTTCAGGATGCTGGCCCACCGGTAGAAGCGCCGATACGCCCGCCGGTAGCCGGCCTCCAGGTCGGCGGACGCGAGCGACGGATGCCGCATCACCGCGTGCCGCGTGTCGTACCGGTCCCAGTCGTGGTGCAGGATGCGCCCCTCACGCTCGTACCGGTCAAAGAGGCGCGTCCCGGGGTAGGGCGTCAGGAGGTGGAACGTGGCCGTCTCGATGCCCTGGGCGACGGCCCAGTCGACGGTCGCATCGAAGACGCTCGCGTCGTCGCCGTCCAGCCCGAAGACGAAGCTCGCGTTCACCATCACGCCCCGGTCGTGCAGCGCGCGCACCGCGTCGGCGTAGGCCGCCACGCGATTGTGGTGCTTGCCGTGGCGGCGCATGGCCTCCTGGCTGAGCGACTCGAAGCCGACGAACAGGCTCCGGAGGCCTGCCTCGACCGCCCGCTCCAGCAGGTCCGTGTCTTGGACCGCCTTGACTGTGGCCGCCCCCTGCCAGACACGGCCCATGCCGCGCATCCCGTCGAACAGGGCGGCCGCGAAGCGCCGGTCGCCGAACAGGTTGTCGTCCAGGAAGAAGAGGTGCCGCCCGGGCAACCCGTCGATCTCCGCGAGCGCCTGGTCGAGGCCGTAGGTGTAGAAATGCGAGCCGCCCCGGAAGAACCCGTCCGCGTAGCAGAAGTCGCACGCGTGCGGGCAACCCCGCGACACCACGAGCGAGTTCGGCACCAGGTACCGCCGCCGGTCGATCAGGTCCCGCCGGATGGGCGGAAGACGCGTCAGGTCGCGCGACGCGGAGCGGTACACCCGCCGAGCCCGCCCCGCTCGGAAGTCGGCCAGGAAGCGCGGCCACGCCTCCTCGGCCGGGCCGAGGACGATCGTGTCGGCGTGCCAAGAGGCCTCGCGCGGCCGGGCCGTGACGTGCAGCCCGCCCATGACCACGTAGCTCCCCCGCGCCCGGTACGCGTCCGCCAGGGCATACGCCCGCCGCGCCGACGTCACGTACACCTCGATGGCCACCAGGTCCGGCGCATCGTCCGGCGGCAAGGCCTGGACGTGGTCGTCATAGAGGGCGACCTCGTCGGCCGCGTCGAGGTACCCCGCCAGCGTCGCCAGACCCAGCGGCGGGAAAAGGGAATACTTGATCGATTGCCAGAATCTGCCTTGGGCTTCCTTCAGGGCGGGCAGAACGAACGAGACACGCATGGCACCTCCGGGCTGGCCACGCCCCGGCAACCGGCGACACCCGTATCCGAGGTGTGTGGCCGGCCGGCGCGCGGCCGGCGTTTCCCCCTTAGTCGGTGCCCGGCCTCGCCGAGTTCCGTGATCCTCTTGCTGCGGTGCGGGGCCCTCAGTCCGCGGCGCGGCGCCGGCGCCACAGCATGGCCACGCCGCCGCCCGCCAAAAGGCCCAGGGTCGCCGGCTCCGGCGTGAAGGTCACGTCGTAGGCGAGCCGACCGAAGCTCTCGCCCGGGCCGGGGTCCAGGGGTGTCAGCATGCCGCTCGCCTTGTTCCACTGGAAGGGGCTGGTCGTCGTGGTGTCCACGGAGAGCCTGTAAACCCCGTCTGGAAGCAGGGTCATTTCGAAGACGTCGGGCATCATCTCGCCGCCCGTGCATTGGCGTTCGAACAGTTTGGTGCCGCTGGTGGCATGGCCGATGCTCTCGTCCTCCAACACGACGGAGCCGCTGATGCAGGCTTGCGGGTGGCCTTTCTGGAACTCGCCTCCGAACAGGCTGAAACGCATGGGCATCGGGTCGTCACCGGTGAGCAAGTAGATGCGGGTGCTTAGCGATGCCTGCAGCGCAAGAGACCAGAAGTTGGCCGCCGGGTCCTGGTTGTGTACCACCTGCCACAAGAAACTCAGGTCCTGCCAGCCGTCGAACCCATCCTCGCGAAACATGCCATTGCTGAACCCTTGCTCGATGTCCACTACCGGAGACTGAACAGCTCCGAGATTGTCGGCATCGACCCAGAGGAAACTCATGCCGATCGCCCCTCCGCCGCTCATCATGTTGTGGCTGTGCCACCAATGTAGTCCTTCGACTTGTAGGAACCCAATTCAGGCCACGGGCCGACATCGAGGTCCGGGTAGCCGTGCCACTCATACTCCGTGACCGTCCATCCGTAGACCTCCACCTGGGCTCCGCCGACGGTGAAATAGGGGGCCGGCGACGCGGCCGCCCGCGCGCTCAAGACGCCCATCACAATGAACGCGGCACCCACGCAAAGTGCGGACGTCGGCATCGCATGCACCCTTTCTGTTTCAGATCGCCTTGCACTGTGAATATACACAGGACCGCCGCGACCGCCGCCGCTTGTGCCCATGGCATACCGCGCAGCTTGCGTTGTCCGTTGAGGAAGAGAAAGCGGTTGGCACCGGCGCGGCCCGGCGTGCGGCGGAAGCACCCATCCCCCGTCTATTCCCCTCGCGCTGATACTATGACCGAAAACGCGTGCAAGTCAAATGGCGGGCCCTCGAGCGGGCACCGCATTTCCCGCGGTCCCATGGGTCGCCGTGACCATTACAAACGTGGGGACCGCCACGTTCTGGGCGGTTCTGACACGTCAGCGTGCAGCGGGAAAGGAGAGCGGCCGTGAGACGTCTCACCCACGTGGCTGTGTGGGCCGCCGTGACCCTGGCGACCGGCTCCGCGGCCGCCGACGACGTCACCGTGGTTCTCGAAGATGCCTTGTGGCGAGAGGGGACGCCCGACGAGCGGCGGCCGTTGACCCTCCGCCTTCGCCGCGACGGAGAGGCTTGGCACGCGCTCGTCATGGGCCACGCCCGGCGCTACAACTGGGGCGACCATTACGGCGTCCTGACCGACGCGACCGGCCAGGGCGAGGCGCTCCGCCTCGCGGTGCGCATGCGGATCGAGGCCGACCCGTGGTCCGAAACGAGCGGCCTTGCCACCTGCGTCATCGAGCTCGCACCCGCCGCGAAGGGGCCCGCTCTGGAGGGCACCTGGACGGGCACCTTCCGCGGCCAGGAGGTCCGGGCCGCCGCCGTCGCCACGGTGACGAAGCACGCGGCGGGGGGGCGGCCCCCGACGCCCGGAGAGACGCCGCGGCTACTCGTTCGGAAGCGCGACATCCCCGCGCTCCGCACGAAGGCCGCCACCGACTGGGGACGCGACGCCATGAAGCGCCTCGAGGGCGCGGACGCGTCGCGCTCCAGCCGCGCCGTCGGGCTGGGTCTGCTCTACGTGCTGACGGGCGAGGCCCGGCACGCCGACGCGGCCCGCGGTCTGATCGAGGCCGATATCCTCGACGGCCTCTGGAACTGGACGACACGCACCTACCACGACCCGGCCGTCAGGGCCGTCGAGGGCGCCATCGCCTACGACTTGGTACGCGATGCGTGCGACAGAGCCTTCCGAGATCGCATGCGGCGGCTCATGGCGGGCCGCCTCGGGTACTTCTACGGCGGCGCCGACCATCCCCTGTTCAACCCGAACGACGGGAGCAACTGGAGCGCGATGTACCGCAGCGGCTTGGGCCTCTGCGCTGTCAGCCTCGTCGATGGCGAGCGCGAGCCCGGTCCTGAGCCGCCGGCGCCCGCCGTGCCGACGGCCGCGGTGCTCACCGATGCCGACCCGGGCAGGGGCGTGCCGGTTGTGCGCCTCGAAAGCGGCAGGACGTGGCAGGACTGGCTCTTCGCCGGCCCGCTGAAGGACGTGCTGTACACCCCGGCGCTGGAGCCGCTGGGCGGGCTGGCCGGCGCGCGGCCCGAGGTCGGGACGCGCGTACCGATGCCCGACGGGGCGTGGGCGCCGGCGGGCGCGGCGAAGGAGATCACGTTCGCGCCGCTCCCCGCGTCGGGCCTCATCTCCGCCGAGAGGGCCGAGGCGATCCGCAAGCCGGAGTGGGCCGGGGGCGTCGACGTCACCGCCGCCATGGGCGACGCCCAGGGTCCCGGCACCTGCTACCTCTACGTCGTCGTCGAGAACGACCGGCCCGGCCTCTACCGCGTCGACATGCTGACGACGAAGCTGATCGACCCGGTTGCGGCCATCGGGGGCGCGGTCTCACGCCACGGCGACTTCGTTCGCCTCGGCAAGGGCCGCGTGCCGGTGCTTGTGCGGCTACCGGTCGCCTCGAAGGAGGGGGGGTTTACCAACGTGGAGTTCTACCTGAAGCTCCACGAGGCGACTGACGCGGAGGCCGAAGCCTGGCTCACGGACCGCCGCCAGGCGTACAGCGTACAGCATGCGCTCTGGCAGGATGCGACGCGCCGCCACGAGGCGGGCGAACCGGCGGACCCGGTGGTCGAGCGATGGCTGGGGGTGGCGCGGCAGCGGATCGAGAACTACGCCGACCGGGCCCTCGGCGAGATCGGCTGGAACCACGAAGGGGAGGCCTACGCCCAGCACTCGTACCGGCTCGTCCTCCCGTTCGCCCATGCCTACCGGAACGTCACGGGCCACGAACTGGCCGCCTCGGGCAAACTCAACACCTGCCTGCTGAACTACGTCGGCCGTACGGTGCTCGGAACCAAGCAGGCCCGGATGCAGGCCTTCGGTCCGGGAGGCGGGCCGCTGGGCGTGGATAACTGGGCCCGCGGTTTCGGGCTGCTCGATGCCAAGTACCGCCGGTACGCCCTGTGGACGTGGAACCGGACCCAAGCCCTCGCCGACGCCGGCAAACTGACGCTGCCGGAGCAGCCGGTGGCGCACCTGGACCCGATGTCGGCGGCGTTCCGCTTTGTCTCCTACCCGCTCGATGTAAAGGCGGCCGATCCCGGAGCGGTCCGCGACGCGGTCTGCGTCGACGCGGAGCGTGGCGGCTACGTATTCCGGAACCGCTGGCGGGACGACGATGACATCGCGGCCACGGTCTACCTGAACAGCCACTTCCGCGGCGGCGGGTGGAATTCGTGCGAGACCGGCGAGTTCCGCCTTCTCGGTCTCGGGGCCGGCTGGGCGGTGCGCGGCATGGGGTTCGGCAACGGCAGTTCCTACCGGCACGTGCCCAACCGGCGGGATGGACAGAACGTTCTTCTGCCACCCGAGAAGGTCGGCGACGGGCCATGGGAAGCGGTCGCGACACGGTTCAAGACGCGGCCCGACGGCGGCGGCATCCTGCGGCTCAACATGGACAACGTCTACACCGCCGCCAAGGCCCCGGCCGGGGACGCGGCCCGGGCCGCGCCCGTCCGCCCGGGCGCCCCCGTCGGGTACGACCTAGGCCTGACGGGCTCCCGCTGGTTCGGAGCCGACTACTCCGGCGCGTGCGGGGCACCGGGCCTCTTTGCCGTCGCCGACACCATCGCGGGCAGCCAGGGGGAATGCGTCTGGCAACTGGTCACGGAAGCCGGTCACGAGGTCACGATCGGCGAGGCGACCTTCACCATCCGGGCCAGCAACGGCGCGACGCTCCGGGCGACGGTGGTGGCGCCCGAGTCGCCGACGATCGAGGCCGTCGAGCGCAGCCACCGGCACGAGATCAACTACCACGGCGGCCACCGGCGGGCGGACTTCAAACGCAAGGTGATCCGCGTTGCCGGCCGCGACCGATTCCTGGTCGTGATGACGCTCCAGCAGAACGACGCGCCGCACGTTGAGACCGACGTCGAGCGCGACGAACTCCGGGCCAACATCGGCGAGGTCCTGGTCCGGTTCGACGGCAAGCGCTTGAGCGTCGAGTAGCCGCCCCGAGGGACTGGCTTCCAATCCGGTAGCGGGCGCGGTAGGCCGTCGGCGTGCAGTCGGCATCGCTACGGAGGACGCGGCAGAAGTGATGCGTGTACCGGAAACCGCAGTGGGCCGCCACTTGGGCCACGGGCTGGTCGGTTTCCCGGAGCAGTTGCCGCGCGCGGGAGGGGACCGCCCGGATGGAGCGCGCGCTCGCGAAGGCCCGCGACGCCGGCCGGCCTGACCTCGCGGACCGCATCGGCCGAACCCTGGGTGCGGTTCGGGCCGCCAGCGGATACGACACGATGACCGCGACCCGAGGGCCGCACGCGCGTTCAAACCAGGGCAGGGGGGCAGGCGCAGGAAAGGGACGCATGAAGCACGTCATCCATGCCGTGGCCGTGGCGGCAGCCCTGCTCACCTTGGGTGCCGCCGCCGGTGCCCAGACCCAGGTGGCCGGGTTCCGCCATGACGGCGCCGGGTACTACAGGGACGCCTCGCCGCCGGTCGCCTGGAACGAGGAAGCGGGCGAAGGCATTGCGTGGAAGATCGCGCTACCCACGTGGGGGAACTCCGAGGCGATCATCATCGGCGAGCGCGTCTACCTGCTGCGCGAACTGGACTGGTGGAACGACGAGCGCGTCGCGCCGAGCCTCGTCTGCCTGCGCCTGGCGGACGGGTCGGTCGTCTGGGAGCGCGAGCTCGACCACCTGGACCAGTTCCCGCCCGACGTGGCCGCCCGGGCGCGGGACGTGCTGGTCGCCCAGCGCTTCTTGCGGCCCGAGAAAACCAATTGACACTTGCAGCCGCAAGGTTTAGCATCGGGCTCACCGGTCGAATGGTGTTCGACTCTTAACCACCCAGACAGGAAAGGGCAGACCATGAAGACGAACGTGCGTGCATCGGGGGCACCGC
>CAYNLG010000039.1:28129-33715 GCA_964397995.1 uncultured Anaerolineales bacterium | reverse complement strand
AGACCGAGGAGACCGACTGAAGGCTCCCGCCGATGGTTCATGTGGCCGACGTGATAACCGGTTTGCACCAAGTTGGTCTCCGAGTGTATCATCAGGCCGTAAGTGCTTGTGAGGGCAAAGGCTAAGCGCATAGCAAGGCTGCTTCCCAAGCTGAACGTCGTGGGTTCGAATCCCATCGCCCGCTCCAGTTCCGGCGCGATTGCAGGCCTCGACGCCATCGCTTGGACCAGGGACAGCGACACGCCGTACGTCCCGTCGCCGGTGCTCTGCGGCGGCAAGCTCTACTACGCCCAGGGCAACCGGGGCCGCCTCTCGTGCGCCGACGCCGCCACCGGCGAACGGCACCACGAGCCCCAGTCGCTCGACCCCATCCGGACGCTCTACGCCTCGCCCTCACGCTGCCGCGTCCGTCTCCTGCCGCGCCGCCCGCGCCGCCGGAAGCGACGCCACCCCCTCCATCGCGAAGCCCAGGACGAGAATCGCGGCCGCCACCTCAATTCGCAGGACGCCCAGTTCCCACGCCGCCCACGCCCCGAGGGCGGTCATCGTGACGCGGAGCACCGCGCCGGCGGCCATGCCGCGGGTCTGCCGGTAGAGGAGCAGCAGGCTGTGGGCGTAGTTCCGGGCGGTCACCACCATCGGCGTCAGGCAGAACACCACCAGCGCCTGCCGCGCCAGCCCCAGCACGTCGTCCTCGACGCCCAGCCCGTCGGCGAGCACGAGCGTCCCGAGCGGCGAGAACACCACGGCGGCCATCAACCCCGTCAGGAGGAGCATCGCGTGGACCATGAAGCGGCGGACGCCGCGCCGGTCACGCCCGCCGAACGTGACGAAGATGTGCCGGAGCTGGTTGATCGGGTTGTGGAAGATCATGGCGAAGTCGCTCGCGACGCGGAACGCCGCCACCGCCACCTCGCCGTCCGCCCCCCGCCCCAGGAACGCGTACAGGATCGGCCGCGTCACCGAGAACATGGTGCTCGTGGCCGCCACGGGCCAGTAATAGGCCGCCACCTCGCGGTACGTCAGCGGCCGCGACGAAGGCCCGCCCGGGTGGCGTAACGGCGACCGCCAGCATCACCGCCACCAGCCCCGCCGCCAGGACCGCGATGAACCGGAAGCACCCCCGGGCCGACTGCCGCGTTCGCGCCAAGGCGTTGACCATCTGCGGCACGAAGACGACGGTGCTGACCAGGAAGAAGAAGAGGCTGGAGGCGTAGGCGAAGAGCGCGATCTCGCGGGCGGCATCGGGGTACCGGGCGAGGACGCCGTTCTGGACCTGGCGGCCGACGAGGCCCAGCAGGCCTGTCAGGGCGAGCGGCCAATAGAACCGCCAGTACTCCCGCTCGCGCCCCATGCCGCCTCCGCCCCCGCTTCAGGCCCCGCAAAGGGGGGAGCATACCGCCGGAGGCCGCGCGGGCCAATCGGAATCGGAAGGCGGCCGGGTCGGGGCGTACCGCAAGGGGCCGGGAAAAGTCTGTTCCGGGCGTTGCGTCGCGCCCCCCGCTAGAACGGCAACCCCTCGTCTGTCACCGCGCCCCCCGCCGCGTAGTCCCGCCCGAACTGCTTCTCCAGGTCCGACTTGCTCAGGACCAGGGCCGTCGGCCGCCCGTGCGGGCACGTCGACGCCAGCCGCGCCGCCTCCCGGTGCGCCAGCAGCGCCCGCACCTCCTCCGGCTGGAGCGGGTCGCCCGCCTTGACGGCCGCGCGGCACGCGGCCACGTGGGCCAGCTGCTCCAGCACCTGGCGCGCCGTCGGCGGGTCGTCGCACTCCAGCACCCACGCCAGGAAGTCGCGTAGCGTCGCCTCCGGGTCGGCCTTCGCGAGCAGTGTCGGAACCGAACGGACGCCCAGCGTGCGCGGCCCCAAGGCCGCCACGTCCATCCCCAGCCGCGCGAGCGCCTCGGTGTGCTCCTCGGCGGCCGCCATCTCCCGGTCCGTCGCGTCGACCGTCACGGGCACCAGCAGCCGCTGGCCCTGGAGCGGCCCCGCCTCCAGCCGCGCCATCAGATCCTCAAAGAGGACCCGCTCGTGCAGGGCGTGCTGATCGACGATGACGATGCCGTCGGCCGTCTCGGCCACCAGGTACGTGTTGTGAATCTGGATGGCGTGGGGCAGGGCGGGGCCCTCGCCGGCGCCCTCGGCCTCCGCGGCCGCGCGCGGTCGCGCGCCCGTCGCCGTGCCGCCCGAGTCCGCCTCGGCCGCGTGCCCCGTCGCGTGGGGCGGCGGGGTGACCCGCGACGAGGCCGTGCTGCCGCAGCCGGCCGCGCGCCGCCTATGGAAGTCCATGTGGTGTTGCTGCGGCGGCGCCCGCAGGAAGTCCGCCAGGGCCTCGCGCACCCGCCGCGACCGCGCGTCCTCGCCCTCGGCCGCCTCGTCGCCGTCCGCGCCGGGCATCCGCACGTGCGGCGCGAGGCCCGGCCCCAGCAGCTTCTCCCGGATGGCCGCCAGCACCTCCCCGTACAGCAGATGCCCGTCCCGCAGCCGCACCTCCGTCTTCGTCGGGTGCACGTTGACGTCCACGCGCTCCGGCGGCACCGTCAGAAAGAGGAACGCCACCGGCTGTTGCCGCCCCTCCAGCAGACCCCGGTACGCCTCGCGCAGGGCGTGCAGCAGACTGCGGTCCCAGACGTATCGCCCGTTGACGAAGAGGTACTGGTGCCGGCCGGTGGCGCGGCCGACGGGGGGCGGGGCCACCAGGCCCGTAATCCGCCCGGCCGGGCCCTCGGCCTCGACCGTCACCAGCGCCTCGCCGAGCTCCGCCCCGAAGAACGCCGTCACCCGCTCCCGCACGGTCTCGGCGGGCGGCAACTCGTACACGGTTCGCCCGTTGTGCGCGACCGCCAGGTGCACCGCCGGGTACGCCAGGGCCGCCCGCGTCACCTGCTCGGTGCAGTGGCCCATCTCGGTGGCGTCGGTCTTCAGGAACTTTCGCCGCGCGGGGATGTAGCGGAAGAGGTTCCGGACCTCGACGGTGGTGCCGACCGGCCCGGCCGCGGGGCGCGGCTCGCCGACGCGCCCGCCGCCCGCCTCCACCTCGGTGGCCTCCAGGGCGTCGGTCGGGCGGCTCACGAGGCGGACGTCCGCGACGGACGCGATCGACGCCAGGGCCTCGCCCCGGAACCCCAGCGTCGTAATCGCCTCCAGGTCCTCGGCGGCGGTCACCTTGCTGGTGGCGTGGCTCGCCAGGGCGAGCGGCACGTCCTCCGGGGCCATGCCCTGGCCGTCGTCGCTGACGCGGATGAGGGCCTTGCCGGCCTTCTCCAGCTCGACCGTCACACGCCCCGCCCCCGCGTCCAGCGCGTTCTCCAGCAGCTCCTTGACGACGCTCGCCGGCCGCTCGATGACCTCGCCGGCGGCAATCTGGTTGACGAGCGTCTCGGGCAGGACGCGGATCAGGGGCATGGCGGCTCCGGGGGCTCCGACGGCTCGTGGGCGGCATTATAGGGCACGGGCCGGCGGCGACGCAAGGTTGGCCCGCGCGGCAACTAGGGGGTGACAAGCTCTCGGTCGATGGGATACAATGGGGAGCGTCGCGGGCGCGAGCAGCAGATGAACGTGTCTCGGGTGATGGGGAACGCCCATGTCCGTCGAGTTGAGTGTCGCGTCCGGCGAGGTCCGCGCCTGCCGCGGGGCGTGCCTGCTCCGCGCGAGTGCCATCGGCTCGTGCGTGGTCGTCGCGGCCTGTGACGTGGCCGAAGGCGCCGGCGGCATGGCCCACGTCATGTTGCCCGGTGCCGCCGCCGGGCCCGACACCCCCGACCGGCCGCGCACCCGGTACGCCGCCGACGCCCTCGAGAGGCTTCTCGAGTCCTTGGCCGACCTCGGGGCCGGCCAGCGGGACGGGTGGGCGGTCTGCCTGGTCGGCGGGGCCAACGTCCTCGGGCCGGAGCACGCGAGCCCGGGGCCGGAGATCGTCGCGTCGCTCGACGCCTTGCTGCAGCGCGCGGGCCTCACCGTCGTCGCGCGCGACACGGGGGGCACCGAGCGCCGCAGTTGCCAACTGGACGTGGCCGTCGGCCGCGTTGCCTATACCCTCGGAGACGGACCCCTGAAGACGCTGTGGGAGGCCGCGCGGCCCGGCGAACGCACCCCCGCCGGCGTGGTCTGACGACGTGACCGAACCGTGGGGAGGGAGAGTGGTGTCGCCACGCTGGACCAAGGCCGACCTGCTGGACCAGGCGCCGCTGATCATCGCCTTTCACGACCGGCAGAACCGCATCGCCTGGGCCAACCGGGCCTATCTGGAGGCCACGGGCCTGTCGCCCGAGGCTATCCGCGACAAGCCTTGCTACGAGGCCTGGGGTCTGTCGAACCCGTGCCGCGGCTGCCCCGTCATCACCGCCATCGAGACGGGCGAGCCCGCCGAGAGCGAACTGACTCCCTGGAATCAGGACCACTGGCCCGAGAGGCAGGGCTGCTGGCTGTCGCGCGCGGCCCCCGTTCGCGATGCCACCGGCAAGGTCGTCGGTGCCATCGAAGTCGCCCAGGACATCACCGACCTCAAGGAGTCCCATCGCAAGCTCGTGCGGCAGGCCCGCGTCCTGGACCAGGTCCACGACGCCGTCGTGACCACCGACCTTGAGGGCCGCATCACCAGTTGGAACCGCGGTGCCGAGCGGACCCATGGCTACGCCGAAGAGGAGGTTCTCCTCCAGCCGGTCGGGATGCTCTTCCCCGACGAGCACCGGACGACGTTCCATGACGTCGTCCAGGCGCGCCTCCGCGGCGCCGACGAGACCGATCTCGAGATTCCGATGCGGCGGCGGTCCGGCGAGGTCTTCCACGCCCACCTTTCGGTCTCGCTCCTGCGGGACGCCGACGGCGAGCCCGAGGGCACCGTCGGCTACGCCCTGGATATCACCGACCGGGTGGAGGCCGAGGTCCGCCTGAAGGAGGTCAACCGCAAGCTCCGCCAGACCGGCCACGACCTGGGCGAACGCGTCAAGGAACTGACGTGCCTCCACGGCGTCTCCCGCCTGACGGCCGACCCCGACCTTCCCCTCGAGGAAATCCTCCAGGGCGTCGCCGAGTGCTTGCCTCCCGGCTGGCAGTACCCGGCCGTCACGGCCGCCCGCATCCGCCTCGACGGAGAAACGTACGCGACCGAGGGCTTCCGCGACACCCCGTGGATGCAGCAAGCCGCCATCCGGGTCGACGGCGAGGAGGTCGGCGCTGTCGAGGTCGCCCTTCTGGAAGAGAAGCCGGACCTCGACGCGGGGCCGTTCCTCGTGGAAGAGCGGGCCCTGATCGACGGCATTGCCCGACGCCTGGGGGCGGCTATCGCCCGTCGCCGGGCCGTCCGGGCTGCGCGCGAGGCGAACGAACGGCTCGTTGCCGCGAACCGGCAGCTCTGCGCGACCGAGCAGCACCTGCGTGCCGCCAACCAGCAGCTGGAGGCCAACAACCAGCAACTCCGTTCTTCCGAGCAGCAACTCCAGGCCGCCAATCAACAGCTTGCGGCCGCGAATCAGCAACTCCGTTCTTCCGAGCAGCAACTCCAGGCCGCCAACCAGCAGCTGGAGGCCGCGAATCAGCAACTCCGTTCTTCCGAGCAGCAACTCCAGGCCGCCAATCAACAGCTTGCGG
>CAYNLG010000039.1:0-28029 GCA_964397995.1 uncultured Anaerolineales bacterium | reverse complement strand
CAGCTTGCGGCCGCGAATCAGCAACTCCGTTCTTCCGAGCAGCAACTCCAGGCCGTCAACCAGCAACTCCGGGCCACGAACCAGCAACTTGCCCAGAGCGAGGCCCGCGCGGGGAGCCTCGCCCGTTTCCCCGACGAGAACCCGTACCCGGTCCTTCGCGTCGCCCGCGACGGGCCGGTCCTCCACGCCAACGCTGCCGCGACGCGCATCCTGGAGGCACAGGGCTGCCAAGTCGGGGCCCCGGCCCCCGAGGCATGGCGCCAGTGCGTGGTCGAGGCCTTCGAGACCGGCATGGTCGTCCGTCGCGAGGTCCGCCACGCGGGCGCCGTCTTCGACTTCCGCTGGATGCCCGTCGCCGACGAGGGGTACGCCAACATCTACGGCGTCGACGTGACCGAGCAGAAGGTCCTCCAGGACCAGCTCCGCCAGGCGCAGAAGCTGGAGGCCGTCGGCCGCCTCGCCGGCGGCGTCGCCCACGACTTCAACAACATGCTCCAGACCATCCTCGGCTACACCGAACTCCTCCTGGCCGAAACCGACGCCTCCGGCCACGTCCACGAGCAGCTCCTGGAGATCCGCGGCGCGGGCCGCCGCTCCGCCGCCCTCACGCGCCAGCTCCTCGCCTTCGCCCGCAAGCAGACCATCGCCCCGAAGGTCCTTGACCTGAACGACACGATCGGGTGCATGCTCAAGATGCTCCAGCGCCTCATCGGCGAGGACATCGACCTCCGCTGGCATCCCGACGCCGACTTGGGGAGCGTCGAGATGGACCCCGCCCAGGTGGACCAAGTCCTCGCGAACTTGGCCGTCAACGCCCGCGACGCCATCGGCGGCGTCGGGACGCTGACCATCGAGACCCACAATGTTGAGATCGACGCGCACTATGCCGACCGTCACGCCGAGGTTGACCCCGGACGTTACGTGATGCTGGCCGTCAGCGACGACGGGTCCGGCATGGACGCCGAGACGCTCGATAACATCTTCGAACCGTTCTTCACGACGAAGTCCGCGACCGAGGGCACCGGCCTGGGCCTCGCGACCGTCTACGGCATCGCCAAGCAGAACCGGGGCTTCGTCCACGTCTACTCCGAGCCGGGCCAGGGCACCACCTTCCGCATCTACCTGCCCCGCTGCGACCGCCGGGCCGAGGCCGCGCCGGCCACCCCGGAGATCAGCGAACTGCCCAGGGGCACCGAGACGGTTCTCGTGGTCGAGGACGAAGCGTCCCTGCTGGGCCTCTGCGAGCAGGTCCTCCGCAGGCTCGGGTACGCGGTGCTGGCCGAGCGCCTGCCGGAAGACGCCCTGGCGGCAGCCGCGGCTCACGACGGGCCGCTCCACCTGCTCCTGACGGACGTCGTGATGCCCCAACTGAGCGGCCGCGACCTCTGGGACCGCCTCCGCGCCGAGCGGTCCGACCTCAAGTGCCTCTTCATGTCGGGGTACACGGCCAACGCGATCGCGCACCGGGGCGTCCTGGACGCGGGGCTGCACTTCGTCCAGAAGCCCTTCAGCGTGTTGGACCTGGCGGTGAAGGTGCGGCGGGTGCTGGACGCGTCGGAGGAGGTGGCGCGGCCGTAGGGCCGCCCACGGCGCGCGTCCGTTCCCTCGGGTTCGCCCTTTTCATCCGCGCCCCGCGCGGTATACTCCGGGGATTTGCCGCCCCAGGCGGCCCGGAGGACCCGTCGTGCGGACCTACGCCGAGTGCATCCCGTGTTTCCTGAGGCAGGCCCTGGAGGCGGCCCGCCTTGCCACCGACGACGAGGCCGTCCACGTCGACCTCCTCCGCCGCGTCCTCCGCCTCGCCGCCGACCTCGACCTGACCGCCCCGCCGCCCGTCATGAGCCTCGGCATCCACCGCCTGGTGCGCGAGACGGTCGGCGACGGCGACCCGTACCGCGGCGCCAAGCGACGGTTCAACGCCCTGGCGGCCGAGCTGCTGCCGGACATGGAGGCCCGCGTGGCGGCGGCGGCCGACCCGTTCGGGGCGGCCGTGCGGGCGGCCATCGCGGGCAACGTCATCGACCTCGGCGCGAAGTCCGGCCTGACCGAAGACGACATCCGCGCCGCCCTTGGCCGCTGCCTGGAGGCCCCCGTCGTCGGCACCCCCGCCGCCCTCCGCGACGCCGCCCGCGCCGCCGGCCGCATCCTCTACCTCACCGACAACGCCGGCGAGATCGTCTTCGACCGGCTGCTGATCGAGCGGTTGCCGACCGAGCGTGTGACGGTGGCCGTCCGGGGGCGGCCTATCCTGAACGACGCCACCCGGGCCGACGCCGAGGCCGCGGGCCTGGCGGACCTCGTCGAGGTCATCGACAACGGCAGCGACGCCCCGGGCACGGTCCTGGCGGAGTGCTCGGAGACGTTCCGCGCCCGCTTCGACGCCGCCGACCTCGTCATCGCCAAGGGCCAGGGCAACTTCGAGACCCTGAGCGACGCCCCGCGCCCCTGCGCGTTCATCCTGATGGCCAAGTGCCCGGTCATCGCCCGCCACCTCGGCTGCGCATGCGGCGACCTGGTGTGCCGCCTGCACCGACCGGAGGGATTGCCATGAGCCCGACGAAACACGTCTTCGGCCCGGTGCCGTCGCGCCGGCTCGGCCGGTCGCTCGGGGTCGACCTGGTGCCGATGAAGACCTGCCCGTACGACTGCATCTACTGCCAGCTCTGCGCGACCACGGACAAGACGACCGCCCGGGCCGCCTGGGTCCCCGTCGAGACGGTCCTGGCCGAGCTCCGCGAGGCCCTCGCCGCCGAGCCCGACTACGTGACGCTCTCCGGCTCCGGCGAGCCGACCCTGTACGCCGACCTCGGCCCGCTCATCGCCGGCATCAAGGCGATGACGGACGTGCCGGTCGCGGTGCTTACCAACGGGGCGCTCCTGGGCCGGCCCGAGGTCCGCGCGGCCCTCATGCGGGCCGACCTCGTGGTGCCCTCGCTCGATGCCGGCGACGCCGCGACGTGGCAGCGGATCAACCGCCCCGCGGCCGGACTCACCTTCGAGGAGATGGTCGCGGGCCTGGAGCGGTTCGTCCGCGACTTCGCGGGCCAGGTCTGGCTGGAGGTCGTCTTCGTCGCGGGCGTCAACGACGACGAGGCCTCCGCCGACCGCATTGCGGCCCTCGCCCGGCGCCTCGGCCCCGACCGGGTCCAGCTCAACACGGTGACGCGGCCGCCGGCGGAGCCGGACGCGCGGCCGGTGGCGAAGGCGCACCTGGAGGCGCTGGCGGCGCGGTTCGACCCGCCCGCCGAGGTCGTCGCCGACTTTCGCGGCACGCACGAGGACCGCGCCTTTGCCGACGCCCGCGAGGCCGTTCTGGAGACCTTGAAGCGGCGGCCGTGCACGATCCGGGACGTCGCCGACGGTCTGGGCCTGCACCCGACCGAAGTCACGAAGCACGTCGGGCACCTCGTCGAGGTGGGGCTCGTCTCGGCCCGGCCCGTCGAGGACCGCGTCTACTACGCCGCCGCGGGCGACCCCCCGCCCGCCGGCCCCGAGAAGGGAGAGACCCCGTGAAGATCCTGGGCATCTGTTGCAGTCCCCGCAAAGGCAAGACGACCCTGGCTGCCATGAAGGCCTGCCTGGCCGCCGCCGCCGAGGTCGACCCCGCCGTCGAGACCGAGTGCATCGAGCTCGCCGGCCGCGACATGCGCGGGTGCACGGCGTGCGGCCGATGTGGCGAGGGCCTGACGTGCTCGATCGCCGACGACTTCCCGGCCCTCATCCCGACACTGGCCGACGAGGCCGTGGGCGGCATCGTCATCGGCACCCCCGTCTACTTCGGCACCATGACCAGCCAGTGCAAAGCGCTCCTGGACCGCTGCGTCATGATGCGCCGCAACGGCTGGCGCTGGAGCGGGAAGGTGGGCGGCGTGCTGGCGGTGGGCGGCGTCCGCAACGGCGGCCAGGAACTCACGCTCCAGGCCGTCCATGCCGCCATGGGCTGCCAGGACATGATCATCGTGAGCGACGGGCGGCCGACGGCCCACTTCGGCGGGGCCCTCGTCAGCGGCGCCAAGGCCGGTATCGTCGGCGACGAACTCGGCATCGACACGGCCCAGAACCTCGGCCGCAACGTCGCCCGCGTCGCGCTGAAACTGCACGGCACGTGACGTCGGCGGCGCCCCAGGATGCCCGTGCTACGGAAAACGGCGGCCGGCCGACGTAGCATGGCCTTCCAGGCCATGAGTTTTCTTCGTTGTTTTCACGGCGTGTGAAAACGGCAAGGCAAAACCCACAGGCAGGCTGCCCGTGCTACGGAAAACGGCGGCCTCGCTCAGCGGCCCGCTTCGGCCAGCGCCGCCGCCATCGCCTCGTACGCCGGCTTCGGCCGGTCGTCCCGGTCCAGGGGCAGGGCGTCGTCGTACGCGCCCTCGGTGAAAGTCGGCACCCACGAGTGCCGGTCCGTGAAGCCCCACGTGACCACCGCCATGCACCGGCACGCCGCGCCCGAGCAGCCGCTTCACCAGGGCGTGGCAGGCGTCCGCTTTCGGGCCGAGAGCGTCCATCTCGTAATCGTTGTAGAAGAGCCGCGCCGCAACGGTTCCGTCTCCGCCGGTCCGCCCTTGCCGCGCTGCCCCCGCGCCCGTACCATACCCCGCGACACGACGCCCCGGCCCCCGTGGACCCCGGAGTCCCCCGACGTGAGCCGCATCCTCCAACCCTTTCACATCATGGCCAAGCCGGTGTGCGGGGTCTGCAACCTCGATTGCCGCTACTGCTACTACACGATGAAGCCGGACGCCCTGTACCCCGGCGTGGACCGGGCCGGGTTCCGGATGACCGACGAGGTCCTCGAAAGCTACGTCCGCCAGAACCTCGCCTGCCAGGGCGAGCGCGTCGAGTTCGGCTGGCAGGGCGGCGAACCGATGCTCGCCGGACTCGACTTCTATCGCCGCGCGGTCGACCTCCAGAAGCAGTATGCCCGCGAGGACCAGACCGTCACGAACGCGTTCCAGACCAACGGGACGCTCATCACCGACGAGTGGTGCGCCTTGCTGAAGGACGAAGGGTTCCTGGTCGGCATCTCCATCGACGGCCCGAAGCAGGTCCACGACGCCTTCCGCCTCGACCGCGCGGGGCAGGGCAGCTTCGACCGCGCCTGGGCCGGCCTGGAGCGCCTCCAGGCCGCCGGCGTCGAGTACAACGTCCTGGCGACCCTCAACCGCGCGACCGTTGCCCACGGGGCCAACATCTACCGGTTCCTCGTCAACCGCGGCGTCCAGTACGTCCAGTTCATCCCCATCCTCGAACGTCTCCCGGGCTCGGACGAGCCGACCGCGTTCTCGTGCGGCGGCCAGGCCTACGGCCGCTTCATGCTCGATGTCTTCGAGCAGTGGGCCGCCCGCGACGTCGGCAAGGTCAGCGTCCGCTTCATCGACACCTGCATCCACCAGATCCTCTTCGGCCGCGCCTCCACCTGCTGCCAGAGCGAGCGGTGCGCCGCCGCCCACGTCCTGGAATGGAACGGCGACCTCTACGCCTGCGACCATTTCGTCTACGCGGAGTGGAAGCTCGGGAACATCACCGAGACGCCGCTCGAAGACCTCGTCCGGAGCGACCGGCTGGCCGCGTTCGCCGCCCTGAAGACCGACCTGCCGGGGGCCTGCCGCGACTGCGAGTTCCTGCCGCTCTGCCACGGCGGGTGCCCGAAGCATCACCGGCCGATCGGCACCGACCCGGCCCGGTGGAACCACTTCTGCGAGGGGTACAAGCTGTTCTACCGCGAGGCGCTGCCGGAACTCCGGCGCATCGCCGAGTACCTGCGGGCCGGCAAACTCCCGCCGCGGGGGGACGCGCCGGAACTGGACGAGGCGGCCATCCGCGTCGCGCCCGGCCCGATGCCCGGCAAGGTCGGCCGCAACGACCCGTGCCCGTGCGGCTCCGGGCGAAAGTACAAGCGGTGCTGCGGCCGGAAGGCCTGACGCGGCCGCCTACACCCGCCCCTCCATCCCCGCCGGACGCTCGAACCCCGGCAGGCAGAACGCCGTCGGCCCGTCGAGTTTCCGCAGCCGCCCGCCCTCGGTGAACCCCTCCGGCCGCCCGGCAAGCATCTCCACCAGCCGCTCCCGCCACGCCGCCACCTCGTCCGCCCGGTCCGGGTCGGCCGCCAGGTCGTGCATCTCCCGCGGGTCGGCGTCCAGGTCGAAGTACTGCTCCTGCCCCTGGCCGGGCAACCAGATGTACTTGCGGTGCCCGTCGGTCAGGTACTGCTGGCCGGTCCCGGCGGTGGGCATCTCGGCGCACTCGCCATGCACGAACGCCCGCCAATCCCCCGCGTCGCCGCGCATCAGCGGCACCAGGCTCCGCCCGTCGCACGTCTCCGGCACGTCGCACCCCGCCAGGTCCAGCAGCGTCGGCATCACGTCCATCAGCTCGACCGGCGCGTCGATGGCGCGGCCGCCCGCGATGCCGACGCGCCCGGGCAGGTTTACCAGGAAGGGCACCCGGGCCGACGGCTCGTAGGCCGACCGCTTCCGGATCCACTGGTGGTCGCCCAGCATCTCGCCGTGGTCCGAGAGGAACAGGACCACCGTGTTCCGCGGCAGGCACTCCACGAGACGGCCGATCTGGCTGTCAATATGCGTAATCGACGCCCAGTACGCCGCCCGGTACTGACGCATCAGCGCCCGCTCCAGGCACACCCGCCACGCCGCCACCGGCAGGCCCCGCCGCGGCGCGTCGTACACGCGGGCCCAGTCGCCCACGTACGGCTCCGGCAGGTCCATGCCGAGGTACCGGTCGTAGAGGTCGCGCGGCGGGGTGCAGGGCTGGTGCGGGTGGATGAAGCTGACCTTCAGGAAGAACGGCCGCGTCGGGTCCCGCCGCTCCAGAAAGTCGATGGCCATCGACGCGCACCAATTCGTAAAATGGTACCGCTCGTCCAGGTGCCACGGCCGCACGTTCCACCCGTTCGAGTTCATCCCGTGGGCGGCGCTCAGGCGCGGCCCGTCGGCCCCGTGCCGCCTGAGGAACCGCTGGTAATCGTCGTCCCGGTCCGGCCGCGGGGTGTCCGACCACTGCTCGCTCTCGAAACCGTACCGCTTCCGGTGCGGCCACAGATGGAGCTTGCCCACCAGGTGCGTCTGGTAGCCGGCCTTGGCGAGCTCCCCCGGCAGCGTCGGCCCGTCCAGCCACGTGTGATAGTTCATCAGCACGCCGTGATGGGCCGGCGTCTGCCCCGTCATCAGCGTTCGCCGCGCGGGAATGCACACCGGGCATGCCGTGTATGCCCGCCGGAAGTGGAACCCGGTCGCCCCGAGGTGGTCCAGGTTCGGCGTCTGGAGCACCGGGTGCCCGTCCAGGC
Organism: uncultured Anaerolineales bacterium; assembly: GCA_964397995.1. Classification (GTDB taxonomy): domain Bacteria; phylum Planctomycetota; class Phycisphaerae; order FEN-1346; family FEN-1346; genus CAYNLG01. The sequence continues at coordinate 20,726 of CAYNLG010000039.1, read as the reverse complement.
CGAGGCAGTCGCCCCGCTGCTGGTCGGTCATGAGGAGCAGGATGTTCGGGCGGTCGTCGGTCTCGCGCGGCATCAGCGTTCCTTTGTCGGCGGCGCCGGCCCACGCGCCGAAACCGTCCGACGCCTCGGCCGCGCCCGCCGGTTCAACAGGGCGGCGTGCCCGCACGGTACCGCGCCCGGGACAGGGGGGCAAGCGTCCCCCGCCGGGGCGCTCGCCAGGCGCCAGGTTCCCCGCAACCGGGGCCGCCCGCGTCGGCGCCGGCCGGGTCCGTGCGTATAAGAGACCGAGCGGCGGCCGCGGACCGCCCGTCCCGGCCGCCCTCAGAAACGCCATCCGACGAACCGACGTGCCCGCACACGCAAGGAGAGGTGCCCTGATGCGTATCCGACCGACCTTGGCCGCGCTCGCGGTCCTGCTCGCGCTCGCCTTCACCGCGACGCCCGCCCGCGCCGGCCGCTATGAACAGTTTACCGAAAAGGCCGCCCAAGGCCCCAAGATGAGCGTCGTTGCCGCCACCTACTTCGGCGGCCCCGGCCTCGAGGAGTTCGTCGCGGTGGCCGGGATGCCGGGAGGCGGCGTGGTGGCGTTCGGCAACGCATGGGGCCCCCAGTTCCCCGCCACCCCGCGCCCCGTCCTCCTCGGCAAGGGCCGCCACCAGGGTCTCGACCCCTTCGGCGACACCCACAAGGGCCGCAAGGTCCTCTCCGACCGCGACCCCGACGCCGCCGGCATGCTGGTCTTCTACGCCCCCGGCCTGACGCGCGTCCTCAAGGTCATCCGCTTCGACTGGGGCGTCGCCACCATCTCCACCGGCTGCCTCTCCGGCGACGGCAAGGCCCTCCTCCTGGCCGGCCGCTGCACCGACGCCTTCCGGGGCCTCGCCCGCGAGGCCGGCGTCGCCAAGTCGATCCCGGTTCCCGAGGTGCCCGAGCCCCCCACCGGCAACCGGCGCCGCCGCCGGCGCGGCCCGGAGTACGGCCCCTACGAGTACGGCGGCGTCCAGCGCTCCGGCGACGTCTACGTCATGCGCCTCGACCCCGTCGCCAACCGCGTCGAGTGGGTCTGGATCCTCGAAGGGCACCGCACCCCCGCCGACCAGCTCTGGACCGACCGCCAGGGCAACGTCTACCTCCAGGTCCACGGCGTCACCAAGATCAGCCGCGACGGACGCACCCTTCAGAAACTCACCGAGACGGGCTCGGGCGGCAAGGTGGGCCTCCGCGCCGTCGAGCCCGACACCGGCTGCTTCTGGTATGGCGGCGACCGCAACACCAGCACCGGCCGCGAGCCCTGGCGCCAGCCCTTCCTCTACAAGTACAGCCCCGATGGCCGCAAGCTCGTCACCCTCTGGGAATGGCCCTCCCGCAACCTCCGCGACGGCCAGGGCAACGACGACGGCCTCGTCTCCGACTCCGCCGCACGCGCCGCCGCCATCGCCCCGGGCGGCGACCTGCTCGTGGGCGGCTGGTCGGACGGCGGCAACTCGATCTTCACCCGCCAGCCGACCGACGTCCACCGCCCCACCGGCAAGACCGCCTTCGGCATGAGCAGCTGGGGCATGAAGAACGCCAACTCCCTGGCCTACCTCATGCGCATCGACCCGAAATCCCACGAGGTCACCGCCTGGAACCTCTGGCTCGCCTACGTCCCCGACACCTTCGCCTCCGCCCGCGACCGAGGCGCCCCCAACTTCGCCAACATCCAGCACATCGAGTTCCTCGACGACACCTCCATCGCCTTCTGCGGCGCCACCGCCACCGGCCTCATCCAGACCCCGAACGCCTTCTACACCCATCCCGGCACCGGCCGCAAGTACGGCGGCCCCTACGTGGCCGCGTTCAACCCGGACATGACGGTGCTCCTGTTCTCCAGCCACCTGCCCGGCTGCGAGAACGTCCGCATCGGCCGCACCCGGGGCGGCCTGGCCGCCGTCAGCCGCTCCTCCGGCGACGACGGCCACACGGACGGCATCACCCAGACCCCCACCGTCCGCGCGATCCAGAAAGAGAAACAGGGGCCCTACGACGCCCACATCCTGCTCCTGGCCCTGCCGAAGAGGCCGTAGGCGGCCGGAGGCTTCAGCGCAGCACGGGGCATCCTGCCCGTGAGTGTTGCCTTTTCGCCGCGGCGCTCGCCGCCGCGCTTGTCGTTTGCCGTTCGTAGCACGGGCATCCTGCCCGTGAGTTTCGTTTCGTTGCTGTTGCCGTTTTCTATGGACGGCGGCGGCTTTGTGGCACCGCTATGGCTGTGGTCTGATGTTTTCCTTCTTGCCGCTATCCGTTTTGTCGTTTTCCCGTCTTGCCGTTTTTGCCTGTATTCCGCCTTCACCCGCTTCTACGCCATCGCGAGCGGCTCGAGTGCCGCAAGCACCGACGGGTCGTCCTCCGCGCCGTCGTCGGACCGCGCCGCCCGCCGCGCGCGCACCGCCGCCCGGGCCGCCCGGGCCGCCAGCTCCACCCGCACGCCGCGCGGGAGCGCCCGGGCGCCGCTGACGGCAAGCGCGGCCCGCCGCGCCGCCGGGGCCGCCGTCCCCGTCGCCGCGCCCTCGTCCACGAGGCCCGCCGGCGCCGTCGTCTCGACGCCGCCGCCCCCGCCCCCGAGGTCCCAGACCGAGACGTACCAGTTCCCGGCCAGGAGGAAGTAGTCGCCCGTCGTGACGAAGCCGCTGCCGTCGAAGTCGCCTTCGCCCGGCGTCGCGGGGTCGTACCAGTGGGCCGCCATCGTGAAGTAGTCCGCCGTCGTGACCGTGCCGTCGCCATCGGCGTCGCCGGCCAGACGGTGCAAGGTGAAGACGTAGTCCTCGCTCAGCAAGCTGGCGGCGCTTTGCACACTGCCCGCCGGCAACGTGGCCGTGTAAAGGCCGTCGGTGAGCGAGCCACCGAGTCCCGGGAACAACCAGGTGGCCGTGTTCGTGGCCGGCTCCCAAAAGATGGCCATGTAAACGGGGTTGACCGTTTGGCCCGTGGACGTGTTGACGAGGACGAGGTCGGCCGCGTCCAGACTCGCCGAGACGTCGTCCGAGAAGCTGAGGGCCACCGACCTTACTATCGTCCGCTGCGCGTCCCCGTCGCAAACGGCGTGCCCGGCAACCTCAAGCGGCGCTCCTGGTTCCAGCTTCGCCACGAATCCGTCATAGCCGCCGCCGTTGTAGCTCGTGTCCCAGCCGCCCGAGACCCAACCGGACGAATTCGTCCGGCCCGTGACCAGGGCGTTGCCGGCGGCGTCCACGGCGATGCCATAGCCGTAGTCACCGTTGCTGCCGCCCAGGTAGGTGCTCCAGAGATGGTCGCCCGAGGGGCTGAGTCTGACGACGAACGCGTCCATGTCGCCGCCATAGCTCGTGTCCCAGCCGCCCGAGACCCAGCCGGACGAACCCGTTTCGCCCGTGACCAAAGCGTTGCCGGAGGCGTCCACGGCGATGCCCTTGCCGTAGTCGTGTTCGCTGCCACCCAGGTACGTGCTCCAGAGGTGGTCGCCCGACGGGCTGAGTTTGACGACGAATCCGTCATAGTTGCCGCCAAGGCTCGTGTCCCAGCCACCCGAGACCCAGCCGGCCGAATCCGTTCGGCCCGTGACCAAAGCGTTACCGGCGGCGTCCACGGCGATGCCATAGCCGTAGTCCGTTCCGCTGCCGCCCAGGTAGCTGCTCCAGAGGTGGTCGCCCGACGGGCTGAGTTTGACGACGAATCCGTCATAGCTGCCGCCGTGGCTCGTGTCCCAGCCACCCGAGACCCAGCCGGACGAAAATGTGTAGCCCGTGACCAGGGCGTTCCCGGACATGTCCACGGCGATGCCAAAGCCGAAGTCCCATTCGCCCCCGCCCAAGTATGTGCTCCAGAGATGGTCGCCCGAGGGGCTGAGTCTGACGACAAACGCGTCCCAGCCGCCGCCGTGGCTCGTGTCCCAGCCGCCCGAGACCCAGCCGGACGAATACGTTCGGCCCGTGACCAGGGCGTTCCCGGCGGCGTCCACGGCGATGCCATAGCCGCGGTCGTCTTCGCTGCCGCCCAGGTACGTGCTCCAGAGGTGGTCGCCCGACGGGCTGAGTTTGACGACGAACGCGTCTGAGCCGCCGCCGTGGCTCGTGTCCCAGCCGCCCGAGACCCAGCCGGACGACTCTGTCTCGCCCGTGACCAGGGCGTTCCCGGACATGTCCACGGCGATGCCACGGCTTAGGTCGTCTTCGCTGCCGCCCAGGTACGTGCTCCAGAGGTGGCCGCCTGAGGGGCTGAGTTTGACGACGAATCCGTCATAGCTGCCGCCAAGGCTCGTGTCCCAGCCACCCGAGACCCAGCCGGACGACTCTGTCTCGCCCGTGACCAAAGCGTTGCCGGCGGCGTCCACGGCGATGCCATTGCCCCGGTCGCTATCGCTGCCACCCAGGTACGTGCTCCAGAGTAAGTCCGGGTCGATGACCAGCTCGCGCGACGGGTCGTAGGCGCCCGTGACCTCGAAGGCGTACGTGGTCGCGTCGATCAGGGCGAACGCGCCCGCGACCTCGACCTCCTCGCCGTCGATGAGCTGGTAGATATACGGGACGTCGTCCACCACCTCGCCCCAGGCGTCGCCCAGGGCCACGTGCAGGGCCCCCGCGTCGTCGATCGACAGGCCCTCGATGCCCTCATACGTGACCGCGATGGCCGCCCAGTCCGCCCCCGGCGCGACGTGGAACTCGTACTTCAGACTGTCCCGCTGCCCCCAGGTGAAGAGGTCGATGCCGTCGTAGAGGCCCTCCCACGCGACCGTCTCGTAACTCGCCACGTCGCTGCGCCAGGCGGCCTCGTCGCCGACAAAGTAGTGGAACCGCGTCTCGGCCGGGTCCCGGCCGACGGGCGTCACGGCGTTGGCCCCGACGAACGAGGCCGAGAACTGGAGCGCCTCCAGCGCCGCCGGCTCGGTGCCCGACGGGTCCGGCGGCAGCGGGTCGGCCGCGCCCCCTTCGCCGGCGCCGGTGCCCGGCACCTCGCGGACGAGGCGGAAGACGGGCCCGGCGTCGGTCATCGCGACGTCGCACCCGGCGCCGTCGTGGACGAACCGGACGGCCTCGTCGGCCCACTGGCCCTGGTTCTCGGCGAAAAGCGCCGGCGCCGTGCGAAAGACCTCGATGGCCCCCGGCGCGGCATCCAGCAAGAGGCGCGGCTCGAGCGGCTCGAAACACGGACGGCGGTCGGACGGCTGGGCGGCCATGGCCTCCCCCCTTCGGATAGGGTCTTGCTAAGAGTATACCTTGGATTTGCCGGCGGGGCAAACCGAAGCCGCGGCGCCGGGCCGGCCGTGGCCGGCCCGTCACGGCTACCGCGGCGGCGCCACGTCCGTGCCGCGCGTCAAATCCGATACGACTTCCCCGCCCGCACCACCTCGAAATGCGTCATGCTTCCCCCCGTCTTGGCCGCGTACCGCCGCGCGTCGTACCCCTTCGCCAGGTACTTCCGCACCTCCTCCTCGCGCTTCGCGACCGACCGGTTCAGCCGGTCCAGCCGCCCGGCCATCCCCTGGCAGGTGTACGCCCCGGCCCGGAGTTCGGCCACCAGCTCGCGTTCGTCCTGCGGCTCGCCGGTCAGATAATTGTAATAGATGCCCACGGCTTTCTTGATATGCGCGTCGGAGTTCACCACCAGCCGCGCCCCCACCCGCTGGGCCACGCTCTTGATCCGCCGCTCGTCGCTGCGCGGGATGTGGACCGAGTGCATCTCGATGGCGTCGGGGGGGTGGGCGTCCACGTCGATGGCGATGTGGCCCCGGAACCGGAACGGGTGGGCCAGCACCGCGAACCCGTCGTACTGGCGGACCAGGCGCCTGAGGTCCGGCCACGCCCAGTCCGGCGACTCCAGGTCGGGGTCGCGGACGCCGTAGACGAGGATGTCCTCGCCCTCGACGACGTGAATCTCGATGCCGCCGAAGACCTTGAACGGGGCGTGGCGGCGGTTGAGGTCCTCGAGCCGCTCCTCGGGCACCAGCTTCTCGTGGTCCGTGAAGCCGAGGCCGTCCAGGCCGAACCGGCGCGCCGCCCGGATCATGTCCTCCTCGGGCGCGCGGCCGCACGCCGACCGCTCCGCGCTGTGGACGTGCAGGTCGAGCTTCACGGCGCGCCTCCCCGGACCCTCACGCCCGGCTCTCGACCGACGCCTTGCTCCGCGTCCGCTGCAGATCGAAGTCCGCCGCCCGGTGCTCCAGGAGGGCGCGGCTGAGTTCGATGTCCTCGCGGGCCTCGTCCGGCGTGTGCGTCCCGATGGCCACCATGTCGCGGTCGCGGATCGTCGACCACGCGAACGCCAGCCCCGGCAGCGGCAACAGCCGCCCCGCCGCCATCGGCTTGATCGTCAGCACCGGCTTCTTCGCCCGCCAGATCATCCGGTGCACCCAGTCGACCTCGATCGGCATCAGGAACCCGACGGCGTTGTAGATCTGGATGTACGTCGCGACGTCCAGGTTCGTCTCGTCCGCGTAGACCGGCACCTCCGGCATGTGCGTCGAGAGGCCCGGCACCATCCCGCGCTCGCGGATCAGCGCGCAGACCTCGTCCATCCCGCGGATGGTCCGCGAGATACGGTCCGTCATCGCGTCCGTCGAGCACTGGTGCGGCATGCAGACGTCGATGCCGATCTCGGCGAACTCGTCCAGGGTGCGGCAGTTGGCGTCGCGGGCCTCCGGCGTCCCCGCGAGGTCCAGGTGCGGCGTGCCGATCTGGACCGTGCCGACGCCGACCCGGTCCTCGGCCGTCCGGATGGCCCGCACCAGGTGGGGCAGGGGCCGCGGGCCCACCAGGGTGTCGATGCCTTCGCGCAGGAACACCTCGATGATATCCGCGATCCGCTCCGACGTCATCCGCTCCTGGATGAACGTATCTTTTGCCTTGCTCGTATGCGAATACCCCAGCCACCAGTTGGTGCCCATCACCAGCCGCGACACCGACAGGTTCTCGATCTGCGTCCGCGGAAAGTCGGCCATCGTCCGATTCCTTCCATTGGGCCCCGGTCTCCCCTATGATACGCCTTGAACCCGGCGCGGCAACGGGGGGGCGCGGCGATTTCGCGCCGCCGGGCGGCGCCCCGACCGCCCGGAACAAAAAAAGACAAAAAAAGGCAAAAAAAGTCAGAAGGAGCACAAAAAATGACAAAAGAAGGCAATTGTGGGGGCACAAAAAGGAAAGTGAAGGCAAAAAAAAGCCAAAAAGGGGGCAAAAAAGGCTAGAAACGGGGAGCTTTCGGCCCCCCCGACACCCCCTCGGCGCCCCTCGTATGGAGATCTCCCATGGACTGGCTCGACCACCCCGGCCTGCGGCCCATCCGGCACCTGCTGGCGGACCCCGCCGTGACCGAAATCATGATCAACGGCCCGGAGCGCGTCTACGTCGAGCGGACCGGCCGCATGGAGCGCCAGCCGATTCGGTTCGAGAGTTCGGATAAGCTCTATAGCCTTGTCCAGGCCCTCCTTCAGCCCGGCGGACGCATGGTTTCGGCCTCGCAGCCGGCGGCGGATTTCCGCCTGCCGGACGGGTCGCGCGGCAACGTGGTGATCCCCCCGCTGGCCGTCGACGGGCCCGCCGTGACCATCCGCCGCTTCACCCGCGCGCTGAAATCCGTGGCGGACCTGCTCGCGCGCGGCACGCTCTCGCGGCGGATGGCCCACCTCCTGGCGGCGGCCGTCAAAGGTCGCGCGAACATCGTCTTCGCCGGGGCGACCGGCACCGGCAAAACCACAACACTTGGTATACTCAGCCGCTACGTCCCCGAGGGAGAGCGTATCATCACCATCGAGGACACGGCCGAACTTCAGCTCGCCCAAGACCACGTCGTCCGCCTCGAATGCCGCCAGGCCAACATCGAAGGCAAGGGGGCCGTCTCGATGGCGCACCTCTTCCGCAACAGCCTGCGGATGCGGCCGACGCGGATCATCGTCGGCGAAGTCCGCGGCCCCGAGGCCCTGGATATGCTACAGGCCATCACCAGCGGCCACCAGGGGTGCCTCGCGGTGCTCCATGCCGCCAGTCCGGAAGACGCCGTCGCGCGGCTCGAAATGATGGTTCTGGAGCGGGGGCTGATGTTGCCGCTTTGGGCCATACACCGCCAGATTGCGGCCGCTATCGACGTTTTCGTCCAGCACCGGTTCCTGGCCGACGGCACACGCCGCATCACCCGCATCACCGAGTGCGCGGGCGTCGAGGAGGGCCGCGTGGCCTTGGCGGACCTCTTCCGCTACGAGCGCCGCGGGGCTGACGACGCCGGCCGCGAACAGGGCGTCTGGGTGGCGAGCGGCCGGCGCCCGGCCTTCCTGGACCGCTGCGCGAGCCTCGGTTTCACGATCCCCCCGGAGGTCTATGCCGAAGGCGAGGACCGGCCGGAGGCGCCCGCGGACGCGTGACGCCCCGCCAACCCCCGCCGTCGGAGTTCGGCCTTCCAGCAGCCCGTGCGGGCCTGACTACGCTTCATTCGACGCATCGGCCTGCGTGGCTTCCGGCCGCAGCCGGACGTGCAGCTCGCGGAGCTGACGCTCGTCCACCGGCCCCGGGGCGCCCGTCATCATGCACTGGGCCCGCTGCGTCTTCGGGAACGCGATGACGTGCCGGATGCTCGGTTCGCCCAGCAGCAGCCGCACGAACCGGTCCAGCCCCAGGGCGATGCCGCCGTGCGGCGGCGCCCCGTACTGGAGGGCCTCCAGGAGGAACCCGAACTTGACCCGGGCCTCCTCCTCGTCGATGCCCAGAAGCCGGAAAACGCGTTCCTGGACGTCCGGACGGTGGATACGGACGCTTCCGCCGCCCAGCTCCACCCCGTTCAGGACCACGTCGTAGGCCCGGGCCCGGACGGCCGCCGGGTCGCTTTCGAGCGCCTCCAGGTCCTCCGGCATCGGGCTCGTGAAGGGGTGATGCATGGCCACGTACCGCTTGGCCTCGACGTCGTACTCCAGCAGGGGGAACTCGGTAACCCAGCAGAGGTTGAGGATGCCGTCCTTCGCAAGACCCAGTTTGCGGCCCAGATGGACGCGCAGGGCCCCCAGGCTGGCCGCCACGGTCGGTGGCTCGTCGGCGATGAAGAGCAGCAGATCGCCTTCGGCGGCGTCGAACGCCCCCTTCATCTCGCGGAGCTGGTCGGCCGTGAAGAACTTCGCGATGGGCCCGGCCAGGCCGTCGGCCTCGCAGCGCATCCAAGCGAGGCCCTTGGCGCCGAAGTCGGCGACGAACTGGGTCAGACCGTCTATGTCCTTGCGGGAGAAGGCTTTACCGCCTGGCACCTTGAGGCCCCGCACGTGGCCGCCCTTCTCGGCGGCCTCGCGGAAGACGCGGAACTCGCTCGCCTTCGCCAGGTCCGCCACGTCCGTCAGATGCATCCCGAACCGCCGGTCCGGGGCGTCGCTGCCGTAGTCCCGCATCGCCTCCGCGAACGTCAGCCGCGGGAACGGGGTTTCGACCTCGACGTCGAGCACCGCCGTGATGACCGCCGTGATGACCCGCTCCGTGACGGCCATGACGTCGGCCTCGGTGACGAAGGCCATCTCGACGTCGAGCTGGGTGAACTCCGGCTGCCGGTCGGCCCGTAAGTCCTCGTCCCGCAAGCACTTGGCGATCTGGTAGTACCGGTCGTAGCCGGCGATCATGAGGATCTGCTTGAAGAGCTGGGGCGACTGGGGCAGGGCGTAGAACCGGCCCGCGTTGACGCGGCTCGGGACGAGGAAGTCGCGGGCCCCCTCCGGGGTCGATTTCGTCAGGAGCGGCGTCTCGACCTCGATGAAGCCCTCGTCCTCCAGCGTCCGCCGCATCGTACGCACGATCGTGTGTCGCGCCGCCAGGTTACGCTGCATGTGGGGCCGACGCAGGTCCAGGTACCGGTACCTCAGGAGCAGGTCCTCGCCGGCCTCGCACTGGTCGGAGACCTCGATGGGCGGGGTCTCGCTGGCGGCCAGCGGTTCGGCCTCCCGGACCATGATTTCGACCGCCCCGGTGGCCAGTTTCGGATTCACCATGTCCTCGGGCCGGGCCTGGACCTCGCCCGTGACGGCCACGACGTGCTGGCTCCGGAGGCCTTCGGCGGCCGCATGGGCCTTGGGGCTGTGCTCCGGGTTGAAGACGCACTGGGTGGTGCCGTAGCGGTCGCGGAGGTCGATGAAGATGACCCCGCCATGGTCGCGGCTGGAATCGACCCAGCCGGCGAGGCGAACGGTCGTGCCGACGTCCTCGGCCCGAAGCTGCCCGCAGGTGTGCGTGCGATACGCGGTCTCCATGGTGCACCTCCCTGGCCCCCCCCGCCCGTCCGGGCCCGTCCCGGTGGGGCGTGGGGGCGTCTCTCGGCCACGAAAAAACCGGCCGCCGGGGCATTCGCCCGGGGCCGGCTCGAGCTGCTTCGACGCGCACTGGGCCCCGGCCGTTTACGCCGGGGTCGGATTAGCGTCACGCGTCGTCATGGCGATGGTGATTATCGGGCCTGCGGGGGCCGTGTCAATACGGAAATCCGTCAGGAAGGCCGCGGTGGCCACGTTCGGGGTCCCAGGCCCCCTCTAGAACCGCTTTGGCCGCAGCCGCTTTGCGCTCCAGGCGCCGGCGCGTGATGGCCGCCAGGCGCGCGGCCTTGGGCCCCAGGTCCAGCCACGTGTTCCGCGTGAGCACGGTCTCGCGCCACTCGGCCGATATGGCCTCGGCCCCGCCCAGAACCCCCGCCAGGCCGCCCGCCACGCGGCACACGGTGTCGGCGTCGCGGCCGAAACGGGCACAGGCGAGCATCATCGCTTCCGGGTCCTCGCCCGTAATCAGCAGCGTCGCAAGGGCCGGCCCCAGGACCTCGATCGAGTTCCAGCTCACGCACGAGGTGCGCTCCTCGTGCCGGGCGTCCCGGTAGGGCAGCAGATGGCCCAGAATCTCGTCGTAGTACCGCTCGATCCAGTGGACATGGTCGAGGCGGGTGATCGTCTCGCCGCTCGCGCGGGTGTCGGGTTGGTCGAACCGTTCCCAGGCCCTGACCCAGCCGTAGGCCGTGAGGTCGCCCCAGGTCTCGAGGATGGCGTCGAGCAGGAGGTCGCACATCACCGTGTCGTCCGTGACGCCCCCGATCGGGTGCCATGGGCGCACGTTGACGCGGACGAACTCCACCATACTCGGGGCGGGCAGGGCGGCCAACAGAATGCGCGCGGGACCGCGGACACGAACGCACCGCAGGCGCTCCGGATGTCCGTATCGCCGAGGGATCTACCGAAGGCGGCGGCCGAGAAGGCCCGCCGCGCCCAAAGCCAGCAGCGCCAGCGTCACCGGTTCCGGCACGGCGAAGTTGTCGAAACGCAGCCTCCCGGCGGGCTCGTCGCCGTCCCGGAGGAGGATGAAGCCGTACTCGTCGGGGTCGTCAAAGAGGTCGCTGGGCAGGACGCTCGGGTCGGGAACGAAGAGGTCGGCCCAGTCGGTGTCCCCGCCCACGGCCAGGGAGGCGGTGGTCCACGTCTCCGCGCCCGGCGCCAGCGGCGTCAGGTGGTAGTAGTACGTGCCGGCCTTCTGGACGTAGAAGTGGATGGTGCCGCCGCCCAACGTACTCCCGGCGTCGAGCTTGAGGTCGATCCGCACGGATTGCCCGGCGAGGTCGATTTCCTGGCCGCCACCGGCGTCGGCCATGATCCACGCGGGGAACGAGTCGCCCGGAATGAAGAAATCGCCCGCGAGGTCGCCGATATCGGTGGCCACGTGGCCGCTGTTGTCCGGGCCGCCGGTCGGCGCCCAGGCCATCGGTTGCCAGACGCCCAGGGACGCCGAATCCCAGACCCAGTTGTGTTCCTCGCGGTGGGTGCTGTCCCAGCGCTCGACATACTGGGCCGAGGCCGTACCGGCCGCCAGCAAGACGGCTGCCGCGGCGCAAAGAGAGACGAATCGCATCGGGAATGTCCCCTCAGGGCCCGGACCCAGACGCCGGCGGCAACGGAAAGGGCCCTGGCCCCGGGTTGCCTCGACGCTGCCCGAACGGTGGACTATACCCCACGTTCAGGCCTGGGGCAAACGGGTATGGGGCCGTCGCGCGCAGCCGGCCCCAGGCGAACGGTGTGGACGGCTCGGCCCACGGCCCGCTAGAATGGGGCATCTGCCGGACGGAGAGGTGGCCGAGCGGTTGAAGGCACCGGTCTTGAAAACCGGCGTGCCCTTCGGGGTACCGGGGGTTCGAATCCCCCCCTCTCCGCCAAGATCCGGCAGAATGGCGGCCCGGCCGGGACCGCCGATTCGGCCGTCTTGTCGCGAAACTTGTCGCGTTTTCTTGAGCAGGCCCCCGATCTGGAGGCCGTCGTGGCCTCGTGGGCCGGCCTTCCCTCGGCGGTGAAGGCGGGCATCGTCGCGATGGTGCGGGCCGCCAACCCCGAGACCATCAAGCGCGACAAGGAGGCCTGAGATGGGACGTCCTCTCGTCTGGACGCCGGAGCGCGACCGCCGCATGCAGAACCTCGCGAAGGCCAACTACATGGCCCGCGAGATTGCCGAACGCCTCGCCGACCCCGCGGCCGGCTGGTTCCCCTCGGCCAACGCCGTCCGGAAGCGGGCGTCGCGCCTCCGCATCCCCATCTGGCACCGGGGCAGCCCAATCGGTTACCGCGACCTGCGCCCGGCCGACGGCATTCTCCTCCCTCTCCAGATACCGGGGCCGGTTCCGCAGTGGCTGGAGGACGAACGGCGAGAGACCTTCCGCCTGAGGTGCCCCGGGCACCGCCTGCCCCCGCCCGCGCCTCTGGAAGCCACGTCACCCCGCGACGCCGGCAGAGGCGACCCCCAGGCCCGCATGCCCTGACAGCGCGCGACGGGAGGCCCGTGCACCACGTCTCCCGCCGCCACCCCCCTGTGCTCGATGGCCCGCAGGCCGCACTCCCGCCGGCCGGTGTCCCGCGTCGGCGAACCCGAGGGGGGGCGCGCCAAGACAGGCCCTGGGGGTGGCCACCTACCCCCCCCAAGCCGAAACGCCCGCGCCGCCATGCCAATGGCCCCGGTGAGGGGTACCCCCGTCGCGGGAATCCGGTCCGGTCCGGCCCGGTTGCGCGCGACCTCCCAAGAGACCGACCGCCGGGACGGGCCCTACCCCCCCCAAGCCGAAGCGCCCCGCCGCCACCATGAATACGCCGTGCTACCCGCACACCGCCTTGGGGAACGCCGTCCTGCCAAAGGCGCTCATGTTCTCAAAGGCGCTCATGCCCGCAGAGGGGCTCATGCACGCAAAGGCGCTCATACCCGCAAAGGCGCTCATGCCCCCGAACACGCGCTAGGCCCCCGGCTGGCGGTTCAGGGGCCGTTCAGGACCTCGTCCTGCCCGGGGAAGGTCACGGCCTCCCCTTCCCAGGCGTATGTCACGACGGCGATGCCGAGAATCCCCAATACCTCGCTCGCCTCTGCGTCCGGCCTGTCAGGCAGCACAAGTATGCGCCTCGGGTTGTCCTGCGCCCGGGCGCCGTGGAACATCAACTGGCCGATGCCCGTAGAGGCTTGACGTTGACGTATCCGTCTTCACCTCGAAGAGGTACTCCCTTACTCCCGCCAGAGGGTCCCCCGGCCAACCCCATGCTGGCCACCGCCGATTCCTCCGCAATGGCAGATGCAGAGGTGATGCTCCCGATCCTGGGCGAACGTGCCCGCGACCCGCCAGTTCCGGCCCTCGCGGGGAAAGCTGACCTGCACCGTGGTGTCAAGCGTGCCCGTGTCCGTCGGGTCCTGCAGCCCGAACGTGAAGGGTGCCGATTCTCCATCGCGCCCGCCTCGAAGCCGCACCAGAAGCCGGCCTCAGCATGCCAGTAGACGTCGCGTTCATCCGCGCCGCCCGGAAGGCACCGCAGGCCCACTGACGACCCCGAGAGTGGCCCAGTGTCGGCCGACATGGATGCCGGTCGATCGCAGGGCGCTGGCTGCAACAATAGCGTGGGCCATCCCCACGCCGGAGAGTGGGGGCCAGAGGGTTCACGGTGCCGCAAGACGCTGCTTTGGTGGGGATTGCCCGGGCGTGCGCATGCACACCGCCGAGGTGGCAACTGCGTCAATCTCGTCGTCATAGCGTCAGACCACGTGGGCAATTCTCTTGCATGGTTGGCACTTACGTGGTAGCAGGCCACAGGAAGCGTGGTGCTACCGGAAGGGGGCTTCGGTGTCCTACAACCTGCTGGACGAGCCGTGGCTGCCTGTGGTGTGGAATGGCGGCGCCGCGGCCCGCGTCGGGCTCAAGGAGGTTGTTCTGAAGGCGGGGCGGGTGCGGGAGGTCCGCGGACCCTCGCCCCTCGACACGGTGGCCGTATACCGCTTCCTCCTAGCGGTCCTTCAGTGGTGCAAACCGGACCCCTCGCCGGAGGAGCTCGCGGAGGTCTGGCGGTCAGGCCGGTTCCCGCCCGAGTGGTTCGCGAAGCTCGACGCACACAGGGACGCGTTTGACCTCCTGGCACCAGACCACGGCTTCTACCAGAGCAGCGACTATCGCGAGTACGCCTCCCGTCCGGCGACTGACCTTCTCCCTGAACTCCCCAGCGGTTCCAGCGTGGCCCATTTTCGCCACACTCGGGACGCCGGTGCCGGGCTTTGTCCGGCGTGCTGTGCCGTGGGCCTGGTGCGCCTGTCGGCGTTCGCCCCCTCCGGCACGCATCCGGTGGCCAAGACCGAGACCCGGTTCAAGGCCGGTAAGCCTGCGGGGATCAACGGTGTCACGCCCACGTACGCCGTCCCGCTTGGTCAACGGCTTGCCGAGACGCTTCTGCTGAACTGGCCCCTGCCGTCGTCTGAGGGCGACCGACCTGGCTGGCTGGACGAGAAGGAACCCTTAAGAGAGTCGTTGGGGGCGCTGGCGGCCCTCACCTGGCGGCCGCGGCGGGTCTGGCTGGAACGTCCGAAGGGTTCTGAGCGGCCATGCCTCTACTGCGGGGCGAAGGCGCGGTTGGTCGCAAAGACCGCATTCCTGCCCGGTTGGCGGCAGCCGTTTGAGAAGGAGAAGCGGTGGCCTAGGGACCCCCATCTTTTGGCCGGCAGCCGCGGTTCAGAGGCGGGCCCGCTGAAGTTCCCGAAGCCCGAGGACTCCCTGGAGTGGCATGCCAGGTTCTGGCGGGACGGGTACCGCGCCGTGCTTGAGGCGCTGGGGTCCGGAGAGGACGCAGGAAGGCCGGCCCAATGGAACCACCTTCGGGCGGCCGTAGCGAAGAGCGCAGACAGGACCAGGATCACCGTGGGTTTCTTCGGTCCGACTGTCGACAAGGGGCGCGTCGCCCTATACAAGGACGGGGCGTCGCTGACCTTCCCTCTTCCGGCCGGGGCATCGGACAGGACGCCCTTGGCCAAGGCCCTCGCTGGCCTCGAGCGGCTGGCGGCCGTGAACCCGTTCAGTCTGCTCCGGGCCGCGGTTCGGTCCGAAGCCAAGGAGCGTCCGGAGATCGGCGCCGCTTGGGCATGCGCGGCTGTGGATCTTGAGGAGGACCTCCGAAGGGCCTTCGTGCAGTTCGTGTCGGACCTGACTTGCGCCGACCCGAATGCGCCGGCCCGATGGCAAGAGGCGGTGCGCAACACCCTGGCGAGCCAGGCCGACAAGGTCTGCCGTCTTGTCGCGCGGGGTCCCGTGGTGGCGCGTGTCAGCCAGCGGGCTTCCGCCCGGCGGCTCCTGGCGCACGCTCTGGATAAGACCTTCGAACCGACCCAGGAACGGGCCCTCTCTTGACCCTGACCGAGGAGTTCATCGCGCGTTTGGAAGCCCTCAAGCCGGGGGAGCGGGCCCGCCTGCGCCAGCTCGCGGGAAGTCCGCTCGATGACTCCCTTCAGGGCTTCGACCTCTTCACGGGCCTCTGGTGGCCCCTGCGGCAGAGGAGCCCGCGCGCCCCGGAACGGCGGAGCGCCTGGCTCGTGGCCAAGCTCTACGGCGCGTCCCCGCTTCCTCATGTGCGGGACTCGAGGGCGTCGCTCCCCCGGGTCCTTGGACGGGCCGAGCCGGGGAAGGAGGAGGACCGCGATCGGTTCCGCCGCCGCATGGACGCGCTGCTCCTTGCGCCCCTTGCGCGGCTTGAGCCGCATCTGGCGTGGGCCCTGGGCGTGGCGCGCAAGGCGGTGGGCCAGGGGCGTGAACGCGGCATCGACTGGGCCCGACTCCTTGAGGACCTCCGCCTCTGGGACCGGGCGAACGAGGGGCCGGAGGACATCCGCAGCGCGTGGGCCGACCAGTACTTCAGCCCCCAAGCGGGCAAAGGAGACGACGATGCTGATTGAGATCCACATGATCCAGAACCACAGTCCGGCGAACCTGAACCGCGACGACCTCGGCGCCCCGAAGACCTGCGTCTTCGGGGGCGTGATGCGGGCCCGCCTCTCCAGCCAGTGCCTCAAGCGCAGCATCCGCCGGAGCCCCGCCTTCGCCGCGGCTCTGGAGAAGGACGGAGGGGTTCGGACGCGGCGCCTCATCACGATCCTGGCCGAGCGCGTCCACGGGGAGGGCGCGCCCCCCAGCGAACTGGTCGAGTTCGTCGCCCGCGCCTTCGAGAAAGGCGGCGTCAAGCGGGTGGACAAGAAGCAGGCCGAGGAGCGCGACAATACCAACATCCTGCTCTTCCTCCCCCAGTCCGCCATCGACGAGATGGCCGACGTCATCCATCGTAGGTCCGGGGATTCCAAGAAGGAGCAGGAGCACGTCGCCAAGGGCTTGGCGGAGATCCTCGGGCACGCCGCCTGCGTCCCGGACATGGCCCTCTGTGGGCGGATGATGGAGCTTGACAGGGAAGGGCTGTTCGCCAAGCTCAACCTTCGGATCGAAGCGGCCCTTTCGGCGGCCCATGCCCTCAGCACCCACGAAGTCCTGAACGAGGTCGACTACTTCACGGCGGTTGACGATCTCGCCAGGGGCACGGGGGCCGGCCACGTGGACGAGGCCCAGTTCGCCTCGGCCTGTTTCTACAAGTACTTCTGCCTCGACTGGGACCAGCTCGTCGCGAACCTGACGCCGGGCAAGGCCGACGACGCGGCCGAGGATGAGGCCCGGCGATTGGCCGCGGCGACGGTCGGCCATTTCCTGGTCGCGGCCGCCACCACGACCCCATCGGGCAAACAGCACAGTTTCGCCGCGCACAACGGACCCGACGGCGTCCTCGTGGAGGTCAAGAAGGCGAAGACGCCCATGAGTTACGCCAACGCCTTCGCCGAGCCCGCTCGCCGCCTCGGGGCGCCGCCGGACGACGCCGCCGACGAGGTCAGCCTTGTCGGACGCAGCATCGCCCAACTCGGGGACTATGCGTTCAGCCTCCGCAAGGCCAACGGCGTCGATTCGGCGCTCCTCTGGTACACCCCCCAGCCGTGGCGGTTCCCGCTCCGCGGCTGGACGCGGGAGGCCGACGGGAAGAAGCGAACGCCCGAGCCGCTGACGGACCGGTGCTTCGCGGCCCTGGAGGGCGAGGACGGCCTCGTCGAGGCGGTCCTCGAGGCCGTCGGCTTCGACTGGGCCAGTGTTCGCGACGCGGGCCGCCGGGAGGCCGAGGGATGACCGCGCCGGGAAACACCCTCTTTCTTCGCCTGGAGGGCCCCTTGCAAGCCTGGGGGGCAAACTCGAAGTTCGTCATCCGCCGCACGGCCGAGGCCCCCACCAAGTCCGGCGTCCTGGGAATGGTCTGCGCCGCCCTGGGCGTCAACCGGGCCGACGCGGCGGCCCGTCTCAAGGAGTTGGACGGGCTCGCGATGGGCGTGCGGGTGGACCGGCCGGGGACCCTCTGGGCCGACTATCACACCGTCGGCGCCGGCATCGGTCTGATCACCGCCGAGGGCAAGCTTAAGGAGGGCGCGCCCGGAACCCTCATCACGCGGCGTTACTATCTTTCGGATGCCGCCTTTCTCGTGGCCCTCCAGGGCAACCCGGCCCTCACTGAGGAGGCGTACGAGGCCCTCAAGGCGCCGGCGTGGCCCGTCTTTCTCGGACGCAAGAGCTGCCCCCCCGCGGCGCCCCTCGTCACGGGGCGCGACGAGGAGGACCGGGGCACGTTCGGCGACCTGGAGGCGGCCCTCCGGTCCGTGCCGTGGCGGCCGCGTTTGGGCGCCGAGACCGAACGTCCGGAGGTCCAGGAGGGACTGGCGGCCCTCATTGAGTGGCGACCAACGGCCGATGAGCCCGAGGCCCCACCGGAGGCCGAGACTTGGGACGACCGGCCCGTGTCCTTCGCGCCGCCCGTCCATCGCCCGCGCCTCGTCCTTCGGCGGGTGCTCCGAATGCGCGACGATGTGCCCCTTGGCGAACCGACTCAAGACACGACTCCGCGCCCCGCTCGGGCTCATGCCGACTACTCGAACACAGAGTACAGGGCACGACGTCAGCGCCGCCTCGACGGTGACCGCCATCTGTGCGTCTTCTGTAAGACAGACGCCCCCACCGTCCAGCACGTCACGTACCGCCGTGCCGGAGGCGGGGAGGCGCAGAACGACCTGCGTTCCCTCTGCCGCCTCTGCCACGATGCGGTCACCATGATCGAGTATGGGTTGGGTATGGGCCTCGACCGGATCGATCCGGAGGACCCGACCTGGCGGGAGGCGATTCGCCGAAAACGCGCCGAGATCATCCGGTTCCGGTCCCAGGAGACGCGTAGGCGACACCTCCAGCGCCACCTGCCCGAGGAAGTGGAGTAGCCATGTTCCTTTCGTGCCTGATGATCAACGTGGGCGAGGACCCCGACCGACCGAGGCCGGGCCGCGCCTGGATTCGGAATCGCTACCGGGTCCATCAGCGGCTCTGCATGGCGTTCCCGTCAGACAAGCGGCGCAACCGGGATACCAACTTCCTCAAGCCTTACGACCCGGCGCAGTTCGCGGTCGGGCACGTACACACCCCCCGCTCGCGCGGCACCGGCTTTCTCTTCCGCGTGGACCCGCGGGCCGAAGGCAGACCTGTCATCCTTGTGCAGTCGGCCGCGCGGCCGGACTGGGACTACGCGTTCCACAACGCCGACTTCCTGCTTGACGCGCCCCCCCAGGTGCGCGAGACGGAGGCCAACTTCGGCAAGGGCGAGGCGCTTCGCTTCCGCCTTCAGGCCAATCCCGTCCGACGGGTGACCGAGAAGTCTGCCGGGCCCGACGGGGAGCCCCTCGGGCCCGAATGGCTTGGCAAACGTGTCCCCGTTCCTCACCAGGACTTGGCGGCATGGCTGGGCCGGCGCCTGACCAAGGCCGGTGCGCGACAGGCGGACCTGGCCCAGATGGTGCCGGGCTACGTCTACTTCAGCAAGCAGGGACGGGGCGGGCGGTGGCAGCGGCTCTATTCCGTCCGCTACGACGGCCTCCTGGAGGTCACCGACCCCGACCGCTTCACCCGCGCCGTCGCGGCCGGCATCGGCCCCGCCAAGGCCTTCGGCTTCGGCCTGCTTTCCGTCGCACGGGTCTGAGCCATGAAAGACCTCCACGTCCTGCCGAAGTTCGCCGACCGCTGGAGCCACCTCTACCTCGAACACGGCCGCCTCGAACAGGACGGCGCCTCCCTGACCTTCCTCACCCCGGGGGGCCGCGTCCCCGTCCCCATCGCCCAGCTCGGACTCGTCATGCTCGGGCCCGGCACCAACGTCACCCACGCGGCCATGAAGGCAATGGCCGAGAACAACTGCCTCGTCTGCTGGACCGGCGAACAGGGCGTCCGCACCTACGCCCACTCCACCGGCGGCACGCACCACGCCCGCCGCCTCCTCCGCCAGGCCGCCCTCTACACCGACCCCGAGACCCGCCTTGCCGTGGTCTGTCGCATGTACCAGAAACGGTTCCCCGAGGACCTCGACCCGAACGTCACCATCGAGCAGCTGCGCGGCATGGAGGGGGCTCGTGTCCGCAAGACCTACCGCGCGGTGTCCGAGGCCACGGGCGTCCCGTGGGAAGGCCGCAGCTACAAGCAGGGCCAGTGGGACTGGGCCGATCCCGTCAACCGCGCCCTCAGCTCCGCCAACGCCTGCCTCTACGGCCTCTGCCACGCCGCCATCGTCTCGGCCGGCTACTCCCCGGCCATCGGTTTCATCCACACCGGCCGCATGCTGAGCTTCGTCTACGACATCGCCGACCTCTACAAGACCGACCTGACGATTCCCATCGCGTTCGCGGCGGCGGCCGAGGGACCGGGCGAGATCGAACGCCGGACCCGTCTCGCCTGTCGCGACGCCTTCTACGAGGCCCGGCTCATGGACCGCGTGCTGCCCGACGTCGCGGAGGTGCTCGATGCTCGTGATGATCTTGGAGAAGACCCCGACGAGCTTACGGGGCGAATTATCACGCTGGCTGATCGAACCCAAGACGGGGGTCTTTATTGGGAACCCGAGCGCGAGGGTCCGGGACGAGCTGTGGGAGAAGGCGGCGGCAAAGAGGGGTAAAGGGTCCGTCACCCAACTCTGGACCAGCCGCACGCCGCAGGGGTTCTCGTGGCGGGCGTGCGGCGCGCCGTCGCGGGCCCTGGTGGATGTCGAGGGCGTGAGCCTGGTCCGACGCCCGCCCAAGGGCCGCCGCTGACGGGCCGGTCTTTGGCAAGTGAATGACTGGGGGATGGCAATCCGCCTAACAACGGCCTACGTCCCAAGGGGTTGCGTTCCCGGCGGTGGTCCGGTACTGTGACTTGGTGCCTTCCCCACGCACGTGGGGGTGAACCGGGAGTGCGCAGGCAGCGTGGGATGCACGCGCGGCCTTCCCCACGCACGTGGGGGTGAACCGCCTCTCGTTCAATCGTGTGGTCGTCGTCATCGGCCTTCCCCACGCACGTGGGGGTGAACCGCTCGCACCCGACTCCCCCCGACTCTCCGAAGAGCCTTCCCCACG
>CAYNLG010000038.1:0-34349 GCA_964397995.1 uncultured Anaerolineales bacterium | reverse complement strand
GGCGAGCGTCGATGCCGAAGAGGCCGAGAAGCTGCAGGAGAAGCTCCGCAAGGCCGAGTTCGGCTTCGACGACTTCCTGACGCAAATCCGCCAGATGCGGAAGATGGGGCCGCTGAAGGACATCCTCGGCATGATCCCCGGCATGGGCTCGGCCATGAAGGACCTGCCGGTCGACGACTCCGAGCTCGACCAGACGGAGGCGATCATCAACTCGATGACGCCCCAGGAACGGACGAAGCCCGACCTGATCGACGCCTCCCGCCGCCGGCGTATCGCCCGGGGGTGCGGCATGGACCCGGCCGACGTCGCGGGTCTCGTCAAGAGCTTCGGCCAGGTCCGCGAGATGGTTCGCCAGATGCAGGGGGCGGGCCTCTTCGGCGGCGGGGCCAGCCGCCAGGCCGTCGCCGAGCAGATGGCCAAGGTCGACCTCTTCGGCCGCCAGAAGAAGAAACGCGCCCGCTCCAAGCGCAAACGCAAGAGCCGGAAGAAACGGTCGCGCTAGCGCTCAGGCCGTGCCCGTTTCCTCCCGCACCCGTTCCCGGTAGGCCGCGTGCAACGCCCGGTAGACCGGCCCGGGCTCGCCCGTTCCGACGGTCCGGGCCTCCACCCGCACCACCGGGAGCAGTTCCATCACCGAATTGGTGAGGAAGACCTCGTCGGCGCCCAGCAGGTCGTGGACGGTGAGCGGCTCCTGGACGGCCTCGACGCCCGTTTCGGCCGCCAGCGCCAGCACCGCCTCGCGCGTGACGCCGGCCAGCAGCCCCTCCTCGACCGGCGGGGTCCGCAGGCGGCTTTCGGTCACGAGGAAGACGTTCGAGATCGCCCCTTCCGCGAGGTGGTTCTTCGTGTTGAACCGCAGGGCCTCGATGGCCCGGCCCCGGTGGGCCTCCCGCAAGGCCATCAGGTTGGTCGCGTAGGCGGTCGTCTTGTGGAGGCTCGCGGGGTCGGTCTCGTTGATGCGGATGTCGCTGACCACGGCGGTCGCGCCGCCGGTGTAGAGCGCCTCGGGGTAGGGCGTCATCGGGCCGGCCGTGATGACCACGGTGGCCGCTGGCGCCTCGTCGTCTTCCAGGACGTCCGCGAGCGGTCCGCGCGTCGCGGTGATGCGGACACGGGCGTCCTCCGGCACGTTCGCCCGGACAAGCCGGTCCACGGCCTCGGTCAGGTCGGCGTCCGTCTCGGCCGGGGCGATCCGGTACGCCTTGCCGCTCTCGCGCAGCCGCGCGAGGTGTCGCCCGAGTCGGAACGGCGTGCCGCCGTAGGTTCGGAGCGTCTCAAAGAGGCCCGCGCCGAGGAGCAGCCCGGCGTCGAGGGCGCTGACGCGGGCGTCGGCGCGCGGCACGAACTCTCCGGCGACGTACACGAGTTCCTGTTCAGCCATGGGGTGCCCCTTCGCCAGGCAGGCCGAGGGCGGCAAGCATCGCCCGGGCCTTGTCGCACGTCTCGTCGAACTCCGCCTGCGGGTCGGAGTCGGCGACGATGCCCCCCCCGACCTGCAGATGCAGCCGCCCGCCGCCCACGAGGAGCGTCCGGATGGCGATGTTGAGGCGGCACCGGCCGGCTGGCTCGCCGGGCCGGGGCGGGCCGAGGTGGCCGATCGCCCCGGTGTACACGCTCCGCCGCGTCGGCTCCAGGTCCGCGATGATCTGCATCGCCCGGACCTTGGGGGCGCCCGTGATCGATCCTCCGGGGAACGTCGCCCGCAGCAGATCGACGGCGTCGCGTCCGGCGGCGAGGTCGGCCTCGACCGTCGCCACGGTGTGGTGGACGGCCGCGTAGGCCTCGACGGCGCGCGGCTCGGCCACGCGGACGGTGCCGTAGCGGGCGACGCGGCCGAGGTCGTTCCGCTCCAGGTCGACGATCATGACGAGTTCGGCGCGGTCCTTGGGCGAGGCGAGGAGGCCCGCGCGCATGCGCCGGTTGAAGGCGGCGTTGTCCGGCCGGCGCGGGCGCGTGCCTTTGATGGGCCGCGTCACGGCCCGCCCGCCCGCGAGTTCGAGGAAGAGTTCCGGGCTGCTCGAAAGGATCGTTTGCCCCGGGCCGAGGCCCACGTAGGCGGCATAGGGCGCCGCGTTCGCCTGCCGCAGCCGCAGATACGTCTCCGCGGGGTCGGCCGGCGCGGGGACCGAGAGGCGGCGGCTGAGGTTGACCTGGAAGATGTCGCCGGCGGCGATGTGCTCCCGGGCCCGGGCGACGGCGTCGCGAAAGGCCGCTTGGGTCAGGTTCTCCGTCGGCGCGGCCCGGGCCGCCGGTGGCGTCTCGGGGGGCGCCGGGAGCGGGTCGGCCAGAGCGTCGGCCAGCGCCTCCCGCGACGGCCCCGGCTCGCCCACCAGGTGTGCGTGCCGCGCGTGGTGGTCCAACACGAGCACGCAGCCGTAGCGGCCCATCCAGAGTTCGGGCAGGTCGGTGTCCGCGACGGGCGAGAGGCGCGCCGTCGGCTCGACCCAGAGGCCCAGGTCGTAGGCCAGGTATCCGTAGAGGCCCGGGCCGAAGGGCAGGTCGGCCGTCGCGGCCGCCATGTCGCCCAACGCCGCGCGAAGGCCATCGAACGGGTCGGGACAGGCGTCGTTCGGCGGCGGCTGCGGATGCGCGAGCACCTCGTCGGGCGCGGCCGTCAGGACGCTCCACCGCGCCAGGTGCCGCGGGCCGCCTGCGCTATCGAGCCACACGCACCCGGGCTGCCGGGCGAGCCGCCGGAAGACGCCCGGCAGGTCGGCCGGCCAGGCGACCTCTGTCGCTCCGGCCGGTCCGCGCGTTGCCTCGGCGGGGGTCATGGCGACCTCGTGTCCGGCGTCGCATCCGCCACCGGGCTCGCCTCGTGCACGTACGCCCGGAGGCTCTCGTCCCACGGCGGCAAGGGCTGGCCCACGAGCTCGGCGAGCCGGTCGGTGGCGAGGACGGCCCGGCGCGGCCGCGGGGCGCCGCCGCGCGGCAGGTCGGCCGTCGTGACGCGCTCGACGGGCCGGTCGATGCCGGCGGCCCGGAGGGCGGCCACCGCCTCGTCCCACCGGGACGCCTCGCCCCGCCCGCAGGCGTGGACGATGCCCGTGGCCCCGCATTCGATGAGCGCCACCAGGGCCCGGGCCAGGTCGCGGCTCCAGGTGGGGCAGCCGACCTGGTCGGTGACGACCCGGAGGGGCTCGCCCGCGCGGGCTCGCGCGAGGACCGCGTCGACGAAGTTCGGCCCGCCCACGCCGTAGAGCCATGCCGCCCGGACGATCAGGTGGTCCTCCGGGGCGGCGCCGCGGACGCGGGCCTCGCCCTCGGCTTTGCTGCGGCCGTAGGCGCCGAGCGGGGTGGGCGGGTCGGCTTCGGTGTAGAGGCCCGGCTTGGTCCCGTCGAAGACGAAATCCGTGCTCAGGTAGATGATGCGGGTGCCCGCCGCGGCGCAGGCGGCCGCGAGGTCGCCGGGGGCTTCGGCGTTCAGACGCATCGCGTCGGCCTCGTTCGCCTCGGCGCCGTCGACATCCGTCCAGGCGGCCAAGTTGACCAGCGTCCGCGCCCCCGTCCCGGCGAGCGCCTCGCGCACGGTCGCCGGATCCGTCACGTCCAGCGTGTCGACGTCCGTGAGGGCCAGGGCCTCGGGCCGCGGGGCTCTTCGGGCCAGGGCGGGGCCGAGCGCGCGACCGAGGAGGCCGGCGGCGCCGGTGACGAGTATGGGCCAGGGATCGCGGGCGGTTGGTGGCATGGCGTTGCGCACACGTTGACACGGGGCCGGCGAGCGGCTAGGGTGCGGCGGGCGCTGCCCGGCCGCCCCGTCCCGACCGCCCGGCCCGCCGCGGGCCCGGGCCGGCCGAAGGAGCCCGCCGTCCGGTGGCATCGTTCCTCAGACATCTCCGGGTCGTCAGCGGCCTGACCCTGGTCTCGCGGGTGGCGGGGCTGGTGCGCGACGCGGCGCTCGCTCACGTCCTCGGCGCGACGCAAACGGTCGTCATGGACGCCTACGCCTGGGCGTTCCTGACGCCGAACCTCTTCCGGCGCCTTTTCGGCGAGGGCGCCCTCAGTGCCGCCTTCATCCCGGTCTTCACCGACTACCTCGAGGCCGGCCAGCGCCGCGCCGCGTCCCGTTTCATGAGCCTCATGGTCGTGTTGCTGGTTGCGGGGCTCGGGGCGCTCGTGCTGGTCGCCGAAGGCCTTCTGCTGCTCGGCCGCCATCTTACCGAGGGGGCGGCCAAGTGGCACCTCTTTTTCGGGTTGGCGGCCGTACTGCTGCCGTTCGCGGTGACGATCTGCGTGGTGGCGTTGCTTCAGGCGGCGCTGAACTGCCGCCGGCACTTCGTCGCGCCCGCGCTCGCGCCCATCCTCCTGAACCTCTTCATCATCGCGGCCGCCGTCGGCGCGGGTCTCGCCATGGAGGACGACCCGTTCCGCCAAGTCTACGTCATCGCGGTCGCCATCATGCTGGCGGGCCTGGCGCAGGTGGCCATCCAGCTGCCGGCTCTGAAGGCGACCGGCCTGGAACTGCGGCCGGCGTGGGACCTGGCGCACCCCGGGCTCACGCGCGTGCTGCGCCTCATGGGGCCGATGGTCATCGCCCTCGGCGTGGTCCAGCTCAACGTCTTCTTCGACTCGACCATCGCGAACCTCTTCAGCCCGTACGAGGTGGGCCTGGAACGGTTTACGGTGGCGGGGCGGTCGATCGCGTATCCGATGCAGGTGGGGGCGGCGTCCGTGCTGTACTACGGCCAGCGGCTCTACAACTTCCCGCTCGGGGTCTTCGCGGTGGCCCTGGCGACGGTCGTCTTCCCGGTCCTCAGCCGCCACGCCGTCCGCAAGGACATGGACGGGCTCGGGCGGACGGCTTCGCATGCGCTGCGGCTGACGATGTTCATCGGTGTGCCGGCGGGGGTCGGGCTGATCCTGGTGGCGCGGCCGCTGTTGGCGCTCTGGCTTAACCACGGCAGCTTCGCGGCCGACCCGGAGGCCTTGCCGCGCTGTGTCCGCGTGGCCCAGCTCTATGCGGTGGGCATCTGGGCCTACTCGGCCCAGCACATCCTGCTCCGGACGTTCTACGCGTTGGAGGACACACGCACGCCGCTCCGGGTGGCGGTGGTGGCGGCGGCGCTCAACGCGGCCCTGAACCTGTCGCTGATCTGGGTGCTGGCCGAGGGCGGGCTGGCCATCGCCACGGCCACCAGCGCCATGGTCCAGACGGTGCTGCTGGTGGCGATCCTGAACCGTCGGTGCCGCCACCTCGAATGGCGGGCCATCGCGTCGAGCGCCGGCCGCACCCTCATGGCCACGGCCCTGATGGCCGGCGCCGCTTGGGCGGCCATGCACGTGGCCGTGCCGGGGTTCGGGCTGGAAGGGGCGGCCGCTTCGCTGGCCCGGCTCATCGCGGGGGTGGCGGTCGGGGCGGGCGTGTTCGCGGGCGCGGCCCACGTCCTCGGCCTCACGGAACTCCGAGACCTCCTTCGCCGGGCGCCGGTCGAGGAGGCCGACTGACGCGCAGCGCCGGGCGGCGGCCTTGCCCGGAACGCGCGGGCGCGATACAACGCACCCGACCCCTGGGGAGCCGGCATGAGCCGACCGACCGTCGCCGACGTGGACCTCGAGGCGCTCGTCCACAATCTGGCCGCCGTCCGCGCGACGGTCGGGCCCGACACGCGCGTCCTCGGCGTCGTCAAGGCCGACGCCTACGGCCACGGGGCGGTGCCGGTCGCGCGGGCGCTGGAGCGGGCGGGGATCGCGTCGCTGGGCGTTATTCTCGCCAGCGAAGGCGTCGCGCTCCGCCAGGCCGGCGTCCGCTGCCCGATCCTTATCCTCGGCACCCTCTTCCCGGGGGACGCCGAGGCGGCCGTCGCCCACGACCTGGCGGCCATGGTCGACTCACCGGAGGCCGCCCGTGCGCTGGATGCCGCCGCGGCCCGCGCGGGACGCCGCGCGACGGCCCACCTCAAGATCGACACGGGGATGCATCGGCTGGGCGTGCCGGACGAGGAAGCCGGGGCATTCGCGTCGCAGCTGACGGGCCTTGCGCGTGTGGACGTCGAGGGCGTGTACACGCACTTCGCCTGCGCCGAGCAGCCTGACCATCCGAGCTTGGCGTCCCAACTCGCCCGGTTCCGGCGAGCGATGGACGCCGTGCGGGCGGCGGGCCTGGCGCCGCGCCTGGCGCACGCGGCCAACTCGGCCGCCGCGGTCCTCCAGCCCGAAGGCCGCTTCGACATGGTTCGGGCGGGCCTGGCGCTCTACGGCATCGCGCCGTCGATTCCGGCCGCCATCGCGTGCCCGACGCTGAAGCCCGTCCTCAGCCTGCGGACCGAGATCGCGCGAACGAAGCGGGTACCGGCGGGCGGCGGCGTCAGCTACGGGCACACCTGGACCGCGCCGCGCGCGAGCCGCGTCGCCGTCCTGCCCGTCGGCTACGGCGACGGTTACCCGCGGGCGCTCTCGGGCAAGGCCCGCGTCCGCATCGAGGGCCGGCTGTGCCCCGTCGTCGGGCGGGTCTGCATGGACGCCACGATGGCCGACGTCACGGACGTGCCGGAGGCCGAGGCGGGGACCCCGGTGCGGTTGATCGAAGCCGACGTCGTGAGCCCGCTGAGCGCGGCCGGGCTCGCGGACCTGGCCGGGACGATCCCCTATGAGATTCTGACGGGCCTCTCAAAGCGCGTTCCCCGGCACTACACGGGCGGCAGCGAACTGTAGCGAGTGCGCCTGAAAAGAAGCTCGGAGCGGAAACTCCGGGACGTGTTCGGCGCTCTTGGTCCGTTCCCCCGTGCCGGGCGTGCCGACCCCGGCGCCCCGCCTACTCCTCGATCGGCAGGCGATCACCCTTCTCGAGCCGCTCCAGGGCCTTTCGGGCCTCCTCGGCTGCCTTCGTCTTCGGGTAGATCTCGATGACCGCCTGGTACGCACGCATAATGTCGGGCATCCAGGCGTTCTTCCTCTTCTCGAATCGGATGGCGTCCTCAAGTTGGAGCTGCGCGTTCTCCTCGGGGCTGCGCGGGGCGACGTCCTCGGGCTCGTCCGCCTCGTCAGGCGCCTCCGCGGGGGCCTCGGCGGGGGTGTCCGGGCCGACGGCAACGGCGCCTTCCTCGGGCGCCTCGGGGGGCGTCTCCGGCTCCGTCTCCTCGGGTCCTTCAGCCGGCCCCGGGGTGTCGCCGGGCTCGACGGGGGGCGTCCCGGTCCCTTCGGGCCGGGTCGGCTCGCCGGGCTCTTCCGGGGGCGGCTTGATGGGGCCGCCGGGGGCCAGCATGATGGCCGCCGCGATAGCCCCGCCCACGACGATCGCCAGCCCGACGCCGATCAGGACCCACAGCTTCCAGCCGCTGAGGGCCGGACCGGCATCGTTGGTAGTCGGCGTCCGGATCGGCTCGCCCGCCACCGCGTTCTGGAGCGGCGTGGGGGTCCGCACCCGCTGGCCCCGCCGCACCGCGCGGCCGAGGGCATTGGAGAGGTGCGACCCGCGGTCCTCGACGGCAATCGGGCCGAGCTGGGCGCTCAGCGTCGCCGGCGTGGGCACCGCCGAGTCCGCCGTCCCCGAGAAGTCGAGCCGGTCCAGCGCGTCGATGAACTTCTCGGCCGTGACGTACCGGTCCTCGGGCTGCTTGGCCATGGCCTTCTGGAAGAAGCGGTAGACGGCCACGGGCAGATCGGGCACGAACTGGCGGGGGTCGGGCACGGCTGTCCTGACCTGCTGCTTCATCAACTGCCGGTCGCTCGGCGCGTCGAACGCGGGCCGGCCCGTCAGGAGGACGAAGAAGGTGGAGGCGAGGGAGTAGAGGTCGCTGGCGGCGGTGGGCTCCTCGCCGAGGCACTGCTCCGGGGCCATGTAGCGCGGGGTACCGAGGCTGTGGCCGGGCCCAACGATGTCGCGCCCCTGGAGCAGGTCGCGCGCCAGGCCGAAGTCGCTGACCTTCACCTGGCCGTCGTTCGTCATCATGATGTTCCCGGGCTTGATGTCCCGGTGGATGACGCCGCGCCGGTGCGCGTGGGCGAGACCCTCGGCGGCCGCGCGAATGATGCGGGTCGCCTCGGTCGCCTTGAACCGGCGCTGGACGGCCAGGAACTCGTGGAGCGCCCCGCCGTCGACCAACTCCATCACGATGTAGAAGGTCGATTTATAGGGGACGATCTGGTGGATGGTGACGATGTTGGGGTGCTGGAGCTTGGCGGCCGAGCGGGCCTCGCGAAGGAAGCGCTGGACCAGCTTGGGGCTTTCCTCGGCGAGGTTGCCGGGCAGCATCTTCAGGGCGACGGACCGTTCGAGGTTCGTGTCGAAAGCGCGGTAGACGACGCCGAACCCGCCGCTGCCGATGCGGGACTGGATGCGGAAGTTGCCGAGCTCGGTGCCGAGGATGGGGTCTTCGGCGGCAGGCGTGGGTTCGGCGGGCTTGGTCGGGGCCTCGGCCTCGCTGTCCGGCTCGGCCGCGACGACCGCCTCGGGGGTTGGCTCCGGGGGGGGGTCGGCCGGGCGCACGGTCGGCGTCCAGGAGTGGCCGCACGAGCGGCACGTCAGCGGCCGAGCCGCGCGGTCGCGCCGAATCTTGTACCCCGCGTGACACTCGGGGCATGCGACCAGCAGGTACCCGGGTTGTCCGTCAGCCATGATTGCGCGCGCCCCCGACGCCGGCGCGGCTACGGGCCGCACCGGCCGCCGGCTCGCCCCCTGAGGACCGGCGCTGTGTGCCGGTCACCCCACCATTATCATACGGAAGTCGCGATTGGTCAAACGCATTCCCGCGCCGACGTCGGCACCATCGCCGCAGGGATCGCGGCGGTATCTACTTGCCCGAGGCCTTCTTCGACCGGACCGCCGCCAGCACGAAAACGATGACCGCCCCGATCGGCCCCCCGATCAGGCCGCCATAGTTGAAGACCAAGTAGGCGGTGTCGCCGGCCTTCTCCTCGGTCATGGTGAAGACGTCGTACCCACACCAGGCGCCGATGGCCAGCAGGCCGACGCCCAGCAGAATGAGCATGCCGGGCCCCAGGGGCTCCCGCTTCGGCTCGTTCTCGGCCATCCCCCACTCCTCCCTGATCGGTCGATACGCGAAGGGAAACGTGCAGCGGCATTGTAGGGCGGGGCTCGGATGCCCGCAAGGACTAGTTCGCCGCCACCGACGGCGGAATCGTCACGGTCGTGCCCGGCCCGTACCCGTGCCGCCCGAACCACCCCGCCGGCACCTCCAAGGCGTACTTGACGGGCGCGCGGCTCCGGACCGGCCGCTTGTCGTGTGCCCGCATCCGGTGGACCTCCGCCAGCGTGCCATCGGCCCGGATGTACCCGAGGTCGAGGTCCACATAGCAGTGCTTCATCCAGAACGAGAGCGGGGCCTCCTGGGGGAAGACGAAGAGCATCGCCTCGTCTTCGCCGAGGGAGCGGCGGCCCATCATCCCCAGCTGCCGTTCGGCCTCCTCGTCGGCCACCTCCACCACAAGGGGCCGCGAGCCCACGAGGATCGTCGCCGTCGGCAGGGACTGCGGCTCGGGCGCTGCCGCCTCGCGCGGGTCGACCGGCGCCGGGGCGCCGTTGTGCGGCATCTCGGCCTCGCCGCACCCGGCCGCGAGGGCCGTCGCCAGCAGGACCAGCACGGCCGCCCTACGGCAGGTCGCGGAACGTCTTCGGGTCATGTCCTGCCGCCTTCAGCAAGCGTTCCAGCAGTTCCATGGGCAGCCCGACGACGTTCGTGAAGCTGCCCTCGACGGCCTCGATGTAGCGGTCGCCGGTCTCCTGGATGGCGTAGGCGCCGGCCTTGCCGAGGGCCTCGCCGCCGGCGACGTAGGCGTCGATCTCGGCCGGTGCCATCGGCCGCATCCGAATGCCCGTGGACGCGTGCGCCACCCGCCGCACCCCGGTTGCCACATCCACCAAGACAAGGCCGGTCAGCACCCGGTGGCGGCTCCCCGCCAGCCGGGCCAGGATGCGCCGCGCGTCGTCCGCGTCGGCCGGCTTGCCGATGAGGTCGCCGCCCAACTCGACCGCCGTGTCGGCTGCCAGCACGAGACCCGCTTCCAGGCCGTGTTTGTCAATGGCCGCCCGGGCCTTCAGGTACGCCAGCGACTCGACGTACGCCTCCGGCGTGGGCGCCCGGGGAACGGCCCGCTCCTCGTCCAGGTCCGCCGCGCGCACGATGAACCGGTACCCGGCCTGGCGGAGGAGATCGCGCCGACGGGGCGAAGCCGATGCCAGAATCAGGTGCGGTTCCCGGGGCGGGTAGTGCGGGTCGCCCGTCGGTCGGATCATGAGCCGGCCCCCGGCCTCAGGCGTCCAGAACGTCAAGGCGTCCGTGGGTGCCGTCCCAGCGGATGACGAGGTCCGTGCCACAGGCGTGGCACCGCAGGACCGTCCCGGATTGGGTCCCCGCGTGAACGACCAGTTCGGCCGCGCAGATCGGGCAGTGCCGGGCGAGCGGGTGGGGGATGCCGCCGGCGGCGTCGGCGGCGGGTTCGCCGAGGACCGCCTCGGCGGCCTCGCGCGAGGCGCCGTCGGCGACGAGTTGGGCCAGTTCGTGAACGCCACGCCCCGTGCCGAAGACGACGGCGCCGCTCAGGCGGCGCTGCTCGAAGAGGAGCCGCTGGAAGGCGCCCTCGCTGGTCCGCCGTTCGGTGCTCACCACGTCTCCCGTCGCGTGCCGCGCGCCCGCCCCGAGCACCGCCAGGTCGTACCCGAAGACGGTGGTCCGGACGCGGAGGACGTCCGTGCCGGGCTGGGGGTCGCGGTCGAGCATGCCGGCGGCGGCGCCATCGCCCTGGAGCCAGGCCCGCTGCCAGCAGAACGTGCCGCCGCCGGGGCCGCCGACCGGTTCGGCCACGTCGCCGGCGGCAAAGACGTCGGGTCGGTTGGTGCGGAAGCGGCCGTCAACGCGGAGGCCCGTGCCGATCTCCAGGCCCGCCCCCAGCGCCGCTTCCAGGGCCGGCCGGCGGTCGGAGCCAAAGGCGGCCAGTTCGGCGGCCACGACGTCGCCATCGGCGGTCTCGACGCCGATAACGCGACCGGCGGCCCCGACGATCGATCGCGCCCCGGTGTGCCGGCGCAGCTGCACCCCGTGGCTCTCGAGCATCTGTTCGACGAGCTGGGACGTCTCGCGGTCCAGCTCGTCGGGCCAATAGCGGTCGCCGGCGATGAGTTGGGTGACCTCGATGTCGCGCCCGGCCAGGGCCTCGGCCAGAACGAGTGCCACGACACCTTCGTCCAGCAGCACCGCCCGCCGCACACCCCTGAGCACCGGCCGCGCGTCCAGCGCCCGGCCCAGCGTGTCCAGGCGGAGCGCCCCGGCGAGCGTCGCCCCGGGCAGGTTGGTTGCGGCGGCGTCGGTTCCCGTCGCGACCAGGAGCCGGTCGTACCGGATCCGTTCCCCGGAGAGGAACGCGACTTCGTGGGCGTCGGGGTCGATGCGGTCGACGCGGGTCTGGAGGAACAGGTCGATGCGTTCGCGGCGGTAGGCGTTGCGGCTCTGGAAAAGGAGCTCCCCGATGGAGGCGTCGCCCGCGAAGAACAGGCCGAGCTGCCGCCTCAGGTAGAAGGGATACGCCTCTTCGGAGAAGACGCTGATCTGGAGGGCGGGGTCGGCCTGGCGGAGGCCCTTGGCGGCGCGGAACCCGGCCGCTCCGTTGCCGATGATGACGAAATGTTCGCTCATCCGTCTCGCTTTCCGGCCGCCTCGCTGACGGCCGTCCCCACCGGTTCCCGCTCTTGGCCGGCCTCCCGCTTCTGGCGCGCCTCGCGCCGGATCAGGCGCCGGCACACCACCACGGCCCGGTAGAAGACGACGTACGTTATGGCCGCCGCAATGATGCCCAACAGCAGGCCGCCGACCCAGAGGGGGACGGCCACCTCCAGCGCCAGGTCCCAGAGGCCGCGAACCAGCGGCCACCAGCCGACGTCGCGGCTGACGAGGGCATGGACGGCGGCCTCGAACCGCTCGGGCGACGGCCCACTGGCCCCGGCGATCCACGAACCCACCAGGTAGTTCAGCGAGTAGATGGGCACCATGGTCGCGGGGTTCGTCACCCAGGCCATGGGGACGGCGGCCGCGGTGTTGGCTCTCAGCAGCGACGCGATGAAAAAGATCAGCAGCATCTGGAGGCCGACGGTCGGCGTGAACGAGAGCAGCACACCGAGGGCCGCCCCCAGCGCGATCGCATGGGGCGAGTCGTTCAGGTGCAGCAGATGGACGAACCAGGCCCGCGCTTTACCCCAGGCCGCCTTGATGGGCACCGTCTCTCCCCCGGGGGCCGCCCGCGCCGCTCAGGCCTGGTGCCAGAGGGCGGCCACCCTCTCGGCCACCTCGGCGGCGCCGATGTTCTTCATGCAGCGGATCGCTTCGGACCCGCCGAGCACGCACTGCCGCCGGTGGCACGGGCTGCAGGCGGCCCGCCCGCCCACCACCTGGTGCGCCGCACCATACGGGCCCGTCAGCCGCGGGTCGGTCGGTCCGAAGACGGCCACGACAGGCGTGCCGACGGCGGCGGCGATGTGCATCGGCCCGGAGTCGTTCGTAAGCATGGCCCGGGCCTCGGCCAGGATGGCGACGAGTTCTTTTACCCCGGTTTGCCCGGTCAGGTCAAGGGGCGCCCGCCGCGCCGCCGCCTTCACCGCCGCCGCCACCTCGGCCGCGTCCCCGCTTCCGACTAGGACCGCGGTGGCGCCGAGGTCGCGCCAGGCCTCGTCGAGGGCGGCCGCGAACCGTTCGGGGGGCCACTGCTTGGTTGGCCAGCGGGCGTGGACGCCCACCGCGACGAAATCCGCCCCCGGCGCCAGGCCCGCCGCCTCCAGTCGCGCCCGTGCCGCCTGCCGCGCCGCCGGGCTCACGGGCAGGTGGTCCGTCGCCTCGGGCATGGCCAGCCCCACGTGCCGCGCCACCGCCAGGTACCGGTCCACGGCATGGGTTGCACCGTAGCGGGGGAGGCGGACCTCGCTCGTGTAGAAGAGCGGCGCCAGTTCCCGGGCGTCGCGGAAGCCCACGCGATGGGGCGCGCCCGTCGCCAGGGCCATCAGGCCGCTCCGGAAGAGGCCCTGCAGGTCCAGCACGGTCGTGAACCGCCGCCGCCGCAGGTTCTGCAGAAACCGGGCGAACTCGACCGTCGGCTCCCATTGGCGGCCAACGTGGGCGTAACGGGTCCGGTCGAAGCGGAGGACGCCGGCCAGGCGCGGGTGCCCCTCGACGAGCGAGGCGAAGGCGTCTCCGGCCAGCCACCAGACGCGGGCTTCTGGCGCGGCCTCCTTGATGGCGGTCAGGACCGGGAGGGCCTGGACGATGTCGCCCATGGAAGAGGGCTTGATGATCAGGGTTCGCCGGAAGCTCACGCGCACGTCGGGTTGGCCCCTTTGCGCCGAAGGGCCTGGCGTTTCGGCTCGCTCAGGCGCTCGATCCTGTGCCACCACGCCCGCAGCCGCTCCGCCGGCCGTCGGTCGCCGCGCCCGCGATGGCGCACCGTCACGGCCGCCGGGCGCCCGCGGCCGCCCAGGTAGGCCCGCAGGAACCGCAGGCGGTCGGTCGCGCGGGCGACGCCCCATTCCTCCAGGGCGACGCTCAGACGCATCAGGTCCCGTGCCCGCCGCCCCGCGCCCACGTGCCCCGTGTGCCGCAACCCGTCCAGGTCCACGAGCACCGGCCGGGCCGCGTCGCCGTCGGCCGGGGCGACCAGGAGGTTCGGGGCCTTGAGGTCGCGGTGTGAGAAGCCCGCCTCGTGCAGGCGCCGCACCAGGTGCGCGAGGTGCCGCGTCACCCGCCGCCGCCGCGACGCCGGTGGACCGGCCTTCAGCCAGTCCGGCAGTGGGATGCCGCCGGCCACGGGCTCGGTGATCAGCAGCGTGTCCGAGAGCCCGCCGGCGGGCCCGCGGCGGTCCAGGGCGGCCGCCGGGCGCGCCGTGGCGATGCCGCGGTTCAGCAGGGCATGCCCGCGGCGGAAGGCGGCCACCGACCGCGAGGCCCGGATCCGCCCCCTGCCGCGCGCGCCCGCGGCGTGATGACGTTTCACGTACAGGGCTTCGCCCTGGGCGGTGGCGGTCCGGTAGACGCTGCCCGTGCGGCCCTCCTTGACGGCGACGGTGTCGGGCCGGGCCGCCGGGTCGCCGTCGGCGACCAGTGCGGCCGCGTCGGCCGCCCGGTCGGCGGTAGCCCAGCCGGTGTAGCCGCCGGCCTCAACGGGGGTGAAGTACTTCGAGCGGCGGCGAGCCCGCCGATCGCGTTTCGCGTAGAAGACCCGCCGATATGCCGCGGTCCGTGAGACCACGCGCCGCGGGCCGGGCGCGCGGCCCAGGCGGCCCTCGACGGTGCGTAGCGTGCGGAGCCGTTCGGCCGGCGTCGCGAGCGGCTCGAAGAAGTGCTCGAGCGCGACGAGGTGCCGCAGGGCACCCGCCGCCGGCGCTGCCCGCCGCGCTTCGGCCCAGTCGACCGGCACCAGCCGCCACGCTCCCGGCGGCCCGGCGATCAGCAGGTTGCCCGGGTGCAGGTCGGGCAGCAGCCAGCCGGCCTCGGCCAGGTCCGCCACCAGTGCCCCAAGGAGCCGCGCGAGCGTGGCCGGGTCGACCGTACCCGGCGGCGGTTGCCGCCGCGCCCGGTACACCGCCACGAGCTCCGGCGGTCGAGCCCCGGGGTAGGGCGGCTCGTCGGCGACGGGCACGAAGTAGCGGTCGTAAAGGTAGGCGTCGAGCCGCTGGGCGCCCGGGACCTCGACCGTCACGAGGCGTTCGGGCGTCCCCGCCGCCAAGGCTACGGGCTCCGGGACGTCCAGGCCGGCCGCCCGGGCCGCCCGGAGGGCCTCGAACTCGCGCCGTGCGGGGCCGAGGCCCAAGCGGACGCGGAGGCGGCGCCCGAGGCCGACGGCGTCCCATGCCTTGAGGACATAGCCTTGGCCGCCGCAATCGAATCGGTAGACGGCCCGTCCCCGGCCGCGCTTGACCAGGGCGAGTCCCTCCGGCCGTGCCGGGGGCCAGCCGGCCTGGCGCCAGGCGTCGGCCCGGTCGGCCCGGACGCGCCAGGTGCGGCCCTCGACCTCGATCGACTCCAGTTCGTGCATGGCGTGAGGAGCCCCGGCCCGGGTGAATCGCCATCGTAGAGGGCCCCCCAGAGGGGTTCAAGGGCCAAGGCCCGCCGCATTTGCGCGGACCCGGCGGCGTCCAAAGCGTATAATGGGGCGACGCGAAACGGGAGGAACCCGCCATGACCCGCCTGACCGCTATCCTGTTGCTGTTCGTTGCCGCCACCCTCTTCGTCGGTTGCGCCGAGACCGAACCGGCCGAGCCGATGCCGGAGCCTCAGTCCCCCGAACGAGAGGAGTCAACCGGAACGGAGCTGGAGGCCGGCGCCGAGCCGACGCCGACCGCCCCCGCGGCGGGCGACCTGGCGAAGCAGCGCCAGGCCGCCATCGACAAGGCCGTCGTGTACCTGAAGGGTTCGCAGAGCCCCGAGGGCCCCTGGGGCGACGGCAACGTCGGCATTACCGCCCTCTGCACCAACGCCCTGCTCGAAGCGGGCGTCCCCGCTGAGGACCCGAGCGTCCAGAAGGGCGTCGCCTACCTCATGAAGCACCAGCAGGAGGACGGCGGCATCTATGACGTCGGCCTCAAGAACTACACCACGAGCCTTTCGCTGATGGTCCTGGTCAAGGCCGCCCCCGAGGCCCGGGCCGATGCCATCGAGAAGGCCCGCGCGTATCTCGCGCAGCGCCAGTGGGACGAGGCCGAGAGTATCGATGCCGACCATCCGTGGTATGGCGGCGCCGGCTACGGCAAGCACGAGCGGCCCGACCTCTCGAACACCGCCTACATGCTGGAGGCCCTTCACCAGGCCGACTTGCCCGAGGACCATCCTCTCTGGGCCAAGGCCGTCACCTTCGTCAGCCGCACCCAGGACCGTAGCGAGTCCAACGACGGCGTATTTACCGGCACCGACTCGGGCGGCATGATCTACTCCCCGCACAACGGCGGCGAATCGAAGGCCGGCACCGTGGACTTGCCGGGCGGCGGCAAGGGGCTTAAGGCCTACGGCTCGATGACGTACGCCGGCTTCAAGAGTTTCATTTACGCGGGCCTGACGCGCGACGACCCCCGTGTCCAAGCGGCCCTCGACTGGATCCGTCGCCACTGGACGTTCGAGGAGAACCCCGAGCTCGGCCAGCAAGGCTTGTACTATTACTACCAGGTGGCCGCCAAGGCCCTGGAGGCCTTCGGCGAGCCGACCCTCGCCGATGCGCGGGGCCGGGAACACGACTGGCGGGCCGAGTTGACCCAGGCGTTGCTCCGGCGGCAGGCCGAGGACGGCAGTTGGACCAACGAGGCCGACCGCTGGTTCGAGGGGTACCCGCCCGTGCCCACGAGCTATGCCGTCGTCGCCCTGGCCGAGTGCCAGTCTGACCCCGGGAGGTAGCCATGGTCTGTGCCGCGACCGTCTTGCTCGCGCTGTTTGCCCTGACATGGTCCGCGCCGGCGGCCCTCGCCGCCGAGAAGGAGGGGGCGGCTGCACCCGAGACCGCGCCGTCCGCGCCGCCGGTCGTTCTGAAGACGCTGCCCGGCATCACCGTGGACACCGGCGCCCGCGAGGTCCGTGTCGAGAGCACCGTCTGTCTCCGTGAGGGGACGCTGGAGCTGTTCGTGTGTGGCGAAGGGACCCGGGAGCACGAGAGCGTCCTGGCGGTGAAGGCGCGCCCGAGCCACGTGACGTACGCGCTGGCCCTGCTGGGGCTGCAGCCGGGCAAGCCGGGGTACCGGACGGTCGGCGGGGCGTTCAGCCCGCCCGCCGGCGAGGTGCTCGACATCACCGTCCGGTTCACATCGCCTCCCACGGACGAGGGCGACCGGCCGTCGCCCATCGAGATGCCGGCCTACCACCTGCTCCGCGTGGCCGGGACCACCAACCCGCCGCGCCCCATCGAATGGGTGTACGTGGGTCGGCCCGAGGCGCCCGCCCTGAAGGCCGCCGACGAGGAGGGCACGGTCGTCTGCCTCTCGAACTTCCCGATGGCCGTCATCGACGTCCCGTTCAAGTCGACGGACGTCGACGCGAATCTTCTTTACGAGGCGAATCCCGAGACCATTCCGCCCGTTGGCACGCCCGTCGAAATCGTCATCAAGCCGGTCGGCCGCCGCAAGGACCCCGTCAAGGTCGAGACCGAGGTCGTGGTGAAGAAGGGCGAGCCGCTCCGCCTCGATGGCAAAGAGGTTGACCTCGAAGCCTTGGGCGACGCTGTTGCCCGGATGCCCGCGGTCATTCGGAGCGCGGTCGTCCGGTGCGACCCGGACGAGCGCGTCGGTCGCGTGCTCCAGGTCCGTGACGCCCTCGCGGGCGCCCTGATGCGGGTGACGCTGATCGCGATGGCGGCCGAGGGCGAGCCGCCGGCCGAGCCGCCTGCGCCGCCTTCCGAGCCGGTCGTTCTCCAGGTCAGCGCCAACGGGCAGGTGTGCCTTGGCGACGGCGAGCCGATGGCCCTGGCGGACTTCACGGAGCGGGCCGCCGATCTGCTGGAAGGGAAGGACCGCGTGACCATCGCCGCCGGCAAGGACGTCTCGTGGAAGGTGGTGGCCGAATTGATGGCGGCCGTCCGCCGCCTCGGCATCGCCGACGTCTTCGTGCGGCGGGTGGACTGACAGCGGGCTGCGCTATCCCGGCCCGACGCCGTCGCCGCCGGGACGCGGGTCGTGCCACGTCCGAAAGTCTTCGCCGATGAGGCCGCGCGCCCGGTACCGGGTCATGGCGCGGCGGCAATGGCACGGGCGGTCGTCCTCCACGTGCTCCAGGGCGGCAGCCAGGATGCGGGGCAGCCGCGCCGCGGCGGCGTCGGCGTCGGCGGCCTCCGCCTCCGTCGCCATGCCCTCGAAGAGCACGTCCGGCCGGTACGGCCGCGCCCGCGCCCCTTCCGCCGGGTTCACCACCAGGCACACGGCGGCGTAGCAGAGCTCCAACTCCCGCGCCAGGGCGAACTCCGGGGCGAGGGTCATCCCGACGAGCGTCGCGCCCAAGTGCCCGTATGCCCGGACCTCGGCGGGGGTTTCCAGGCGCGGCCCGTTGGTGCACGCGTAGATGCCGCGGTCGACCGGCGTCTCCCCGGTATCGGCCAGGCCCGCCAGGAGGGCCTCCCGCAATGCCGGGCAGAACGGGTCCGCGTGCCGAAGCACCCCGATGCCGCGGTTCTCGAAGAACGTCCCGGCGCGGCCGGAGGTGGAGTCGAGGACGTCGTGCGGGACGACGAAGGCCCCGGTGTCGAGCTCGCGGTCGATGCCGCCGCAGGCACTGGTGGCCAGGACGGCGTCGGCCCCGGCGTCCTTCAGGGCCCAGAGGTTGGCGCGGTAGTTGAGGCTCCAGGCGCCCACGGCGTAGCCGGTCTTGCCGTGACGGGTCATGACAAGGACGGCCCGGCCGCCCACCTCCGCCTCAAAGATCGGTCTGGAGGCACCAAAGGGGGTCTCTCGGGCGCAGCCGTCGCCTTCCAGGTCGAAGCCCGCCGAGCCGATGACGTGCCACAGGCCGCTTCCGAGCAGCAGGGCGGGGCGCGGCCCGTCGGTCACGGCGCCACCCCCTCGGTGTCCGTGTCGCGGACGGGGATGTCCGCGCCGTCGCGCTCGCGGGCCAGGGCCTCCATGAACGCCCGGGCGGCCGCCAGCCGCTTCTCGGCCAGCTTGCGCGCCGTGTCGAGGTTGAAGACGTCCCGGACCCGGGCATCCCAGTAGCCGTACTGGTCGCGCCGCTGCCAGGCCCGGAGGGCGTCATCGATGGCGCGCCCTTCCAGTACGTACCGACGCAGGTCCCGCCAGACGCCCAGCGTGCCGATGTCATCCAGGCTGTCGGCGTCGGAGAGGAGCTTCGCCTCGTTCATCTCGACGGTGGCGTCGTGGGCGCGGCGAATGACCTCCTGGATCAGTTCGAGCTGCCGCTCGGGCACCTTGTCGGCCAGGCGGTCCCCGGCGACCTCGGCGCTGTAGGCCTTGATGTCCTCGGGACTCATCGTGGCGGCCGCGTAGACCGTCGAGGTTCGCCGCTCCTCGTCCAGGCGCACCGTGGCCGCTTGGTGGAATATGGCCGCGGCCGCCAGGGCGAACCGGTCGATCCGCCAGTCGGCCGCCTCCGGACACCGGGCCAGCCGGTCGGCCACGCGCATCACGCGGACCGAGTGGTCGTAGAGGAACGTGTCCTCGCGTCCCAGGGGCGAGCGGCCGATGAGCAGGTCGCGCGCCAACTCCATGACGCTTTCGATCTCAGGCATGGCGTCCTCGCGGGTCACCCTCTCCGCGGGGAGTATCGGCTACGGGCGGACAGGGCGATAAGTGCAATCTCGCTGGACGGGCTCGAACCCCGCCGCCCGGATCAGATGCGCGAGCCGCCGCGGCGTGGTCCGATGGACGCAGCCGGCTGCCGCGACGACGTTCTCCTCGATCATCGTCGACCCCAGGTCGTCGGCGCCGAACCCCAAAGCCGCCTGGCCGAGTTTCGGCCCCATCGTGACCCACGAGGCCTGGAGGTGCGGGACGTTGTCCAGGACCAGCCGCGCCACGGCCACCATCCGCAGGTACGCCGCTCCGTCCATCGGCCGCCAACCGGGCCCCAGCCGCCCGCTCATGGCCAACCGCGTCTGCCCCGGCTGGAAGGGCCACAGGATGAAGGACTGGAACCCCGTCCGCCCGGCTGCCAGGGCTTCGTCCTGAAGGCGGCGGACCCGGTCCAGGTGATCGATCCGCTCGGCCGGGGTCTCGGCATGGCCGACGACCATGGTCGCCGTGGTCATCATGCCGAGGCGGTGGGCCGCCCGCATGACGTTCAGCCACCCGTCGGCCGAGAGCTTCCGGGGGCTGACGACCTGGCGCACGCGGTCGGCCAGGACCTCGGCCCCGCCGCCGGGCAGGCTCGAGAGGCCGGCCGCCCTGAGCCGCCGAAGGACGTCCTCGGCCGCGAGGCCCGACCGGTCGGCCAAGTCGGCGATCTCCGGCGGGCTGTAGGCGTGCAGGGCGATGTCCGGGAACCGCTCCCGCAGATGGGCGAGCAGCCGCTCATGCCACGCGAGGTCGAGCGCCGGGTTCAGGCCGCCCTGCATCAGGATGTGCGTCGCGCCGAGGGCGACGGCCTCCTCGACCTTGGCCGCCACCGCCTCCGGCGCGAGCACGTACGCCTCGGGGTCGTCCGGCGGGCGCCAGAAGGCGCAGAAGAGGCACCGGCATGTGCAGGCGTTCGTGAAGTTGATGTTCCGGTCGATGGCGAAGGTGCGGGCGCGGTCGCCATGGCGGGCGCGGCACGCGGCGTCGGCGCGGCGGCCAAGGTCGAGGAGGTCCGCGCGTTCCAGCAGCGCCAGCGCCGCCTCCGGCGTCAGGCGCTCCCCGCCGCCGGCCGGGTCCGCAGCGCGGGTCATGCCGCCTCCTCGGCGCCTGTCGGCGGCGCCAGGCGAAGCCGCACGTCCGGCGGCGCGAGCGATTCATCCGCCGCCCGCTCCCAGAAGGTGTGCAGCCCCTGTCGCTCGCGGCGGCCGAAGCGGTAGTGCACGTGCTCAGTCAGGTACGCCTCGGCCAGTTCGGCGTCGATGCCGAGGGTCTCTGCGGCTCGGGCCGCCAGCGCCGGCCGCGCCGCAAGACCCGCCGCCTTCGCCTCGGCGAGCCGTGTCTCGGCACGTTCCAGGTCCGCGTCGTCGCGCGCCACCCAGAAGGCATACACGAACGGCCGATGCGCGAACTGGTCCCACTCGGCGCCCAAGTCGCGCTCCCATGCCCCGGAGGGCGCCTCGTGCAGCAAACCGCGGTCGCCGACGACGAGCCGGGCGTCCGGCTCGCGCCCGCCCGCGCCGGCCTCATCGGGGTACACGCAATGGGCCCGGCCCAGCCGCCACCGCCGGGCGAGCAGGACGCGGCACAGGGCGTTGGAGGTGCGGCTGGCGGGGTCGAGGAGGACCCGGCGGACCTCGGGTAGCGGTGCCGTGCCGACCAGGCGCACCGACCGGACAGGCCCGGCCGAGGCGACGCACCCGGCACGCAGCGCGACGAACCCCGTCGGCGGCCGTCTGCCCGATGCGGCCGACGGCCGCGCCCGTTCGCGCGGCGACGCGGCCAGGCGCGGATACTCGATCGACGGGACCAAGGCGACGTCGGCCTCGCCCGTGCGCAGTCGGTCGGTCACGCGGGCCGGCACGTCGGCGGTCATCGCAACGTCGTCACGGCCGGCCAGGCCTTCGGTCAGAGGCCAGGCGTTCAGGAACCGGACGGTGGCGATGCGAAGCGGCTCTGGCATGGGTCCTCCCGGGGTCCGAACCGGCGATTATAGAGTCGCCCGGGCCTCCCCACAACCCGCCCGCCCGTTCCGTTGACACCTCCCGTGCCGCCAAGGTAGGCTGTCGGTTAGGCGTTGCCGCTTCGGGCAGGAGGGAGGGCCCATGAGACCTTGGATCGGACTGCTGGCGGCCGTCGCCGGCCTTGCCGCCGGGGCCTGCGAAGGTCCGGCCGAGCGCACCCCTGACGGCCGCGGCGCGGGCGGCGGCCCGCCGTCCGACCTGGCCGCGTGCCGCGACCGGGCCGATCGCCTCGAGGCCGAACTCCTCGAGGCCCGCCGGGCCCTGGAGAAGGTCCGGGATGACGGCGGAAAGGCGGGGGCCGCCGACCGGTTCCGGGCCGTGCGGCTCCGCATCGGCGGACTGTCCACGCCCTTGCCCGTGGGCGACAAGGCGGCGCCGGAGCAACTCAAGCTCATCCTGGAACCCGTCGACGCCGCCGGCGACACGGTCAAGCGTGCCGGGGCGCTGGAAGTCCGCCTCGAGCCGGCGGACCAGGCTGGCGCGGCCCAGACCTGGTCACTGACCGAGGCTCAGGCCGCCGAGACGTGGCTTTCCGGCGTCGGCACGTACGGCTACGTCCTGAAGCTGGCGTGGCCGGAGGGGGTCGCGCGGGTCCGCGCCCGGGTCTCGTTCACCCCGGCGGGGGGCGAGCCCCTGCAGGCCGAGGCGACTTTCCGCGCTGCCGCCGCTCAGTAGGCTGCGCAAGAAAGCGGCGCAGCCCCGCGGCGATGCAGGGACCGCGCCGGTGACGGTTCGTCTTCGCAGGCCGACCTATTGGCCCGGTTCGGGGGCCAACTCTTCCTCGGGCATGCCCTTCGGGTTGAACTGCGGGAGCGGCCCGCCGGGGTAGGCCCGCGGTTCGTCCTCGCCCGGTACGGTGGGCGGCGGGACGAGCTGCTCCTGGATTTCCTCCGCCTTCTGACAGAGTTCTTCCTTCGTCTCGAAGTACCGTTCGACGACCTCATCCTCGGCGCTCAGGACGAAGCGGAAGCGCGCGGGGTCGTCCGGGTCGTCGTACAGGTACATCATCT
This sequence comes from uncultured Anaerolineales bacterium, assembly GCA_964397995.1. Lineage (GTDB taxonomy): Bacteria > Planctomycetota > Phycisphaerae > FEN-1346 > FEN-1346 > CAYNLG01. Next base: position 12,123 of record CAYNLG010000038.1, on the reverse strand, counting down.
CGCGCTCGTACGAGACGGTCGGATCGCCCAGCTCCTCGATGACTTGCTCTCGCGTCATACCCAGTTCGACCTGGTCGTACCATTCGCGGAGCGGGGGCTTGCGGTAGTGGCACCCGGTCACCGCGGCGGCCACCAGAACCAGGGTCACGGCCAGTCCAACGGCTCGGCGCATCGTCACGTCCTTTCACGGGCGGTCGGTCGGTCGCCTTCACGGCACCGGCCCGGTCCGGTCGCTCTCGTCCGGATGTTCCGGGTCCACCCAACTCTTGCCGACGACGCGGCCTCCGTCGAAGGCGATGGTCACCTTTGTCAGGTCCCGCGGGTCGTCCCGGGTGTACACCCATTCATCGACAAACTCGTAGCGGGGCTCGCCAAGAATTTGCCGCACCTCGGCGGCCGGCATGCCCGGCGCCACCTGGCGGTAGCGGTCCTTGGTCAGCCCGCACCCGGCGGTCAGGACCGCCGCCGCGAGCACCACGAGGGCCGCTTTCATGCCGCGTTGCCGCATGTGGCTTTGCTCCCGCCTACTCGGGTGAAACCTTGATGGCCCGCTGGGCGATCAGCTTCTCACCGAAGCCGCCCGGCGGGTAGTAGGTGGCCTGGACGATGACGGCGGTGCCCGGGGCGATGGCGGCCTGCCACAGGAGGGGCAGCACGTACGAGCGGTCGATCGGGTCGTAGTAGGCCTCGTTGGCCTCGGCGTCGGCCACTGAGACGAACCAGTGCCCCAGCCGCGCGCCGCGCCGCTCCGTCGAGTGCGCCTGGTACTGGAAGACCTCGACGCGGAACCAGCCGACGGCCTTCGTCGGGTCGCCGAACCGGTCGATCGGCTGCAGCCGCACCTCCAGGCCGTCGAGCCCCCCGTCGCCGTCGAAGTCCTTGCTCCGCGTGAAGAAGCCGATCACGAGGCTGGTTGGCGTGAACAGCGTCGCCCACTGCGGCAGGGGCAGGCCGCCCGGGTCCGCCGGAGGCGGCAGGTCGGGCCCGGCCTCGCCGGTCTCGAGCGGCTTGGCCTCGACCGGGCCGGCCAGCACCTCGCGGATCTGCCGCAGTCCCGTGACGAGCTTGTCCCGCGAGGACTCGTCCTCGACGGCGCGGGCCTCGCGCTCCAGGGTCTCGGCCAGTTGCAGGGCCATCGCGCTGCGGTCCGGGGCCAGCGCGCCCCCCGGGCCGCACCCGGTCAGCACCGGCCCGGCCGCGCACACCAGGGCCAGCGCCGCGGTCAAGCACCGGGCAGCCGACCCACGCCCCGTGACGTCGTGTGTAGGTCGCATGGATAACGCGAGATTATCGGTCCCGCGCCGGGGGGTGTCAACCGAATACGCGGTCCGCGCACGCGTCGGCGCCGGGGGGCGGGGGCGGCCCGCCCGCGGAGGGGCTGTCCCGAATCCCGCCGGAAAGCGCCTTGGCAGGCCGCGTCTCCGGGGGTAGAATGCCGCCCCTTTGCCCGTATCAGGAGGCGACGTGAGCGCAGTCACCTTCCCCGGTGGCGTGCATCCGCCGGAGCACAAACGGACCCCGGCCAAGGCCCTGGAGGCCGTGGGGCTCCCGGACCGCCTCGTCGTCCCCATGGCCCAGAACCTCGGCGCACCGGCCAAGCCGATTGTCGCCAAGGGCGATGCGGTGAAGCGCGGCCAAGTGCTGGGCGAGCCCGACGGGTTCATCTCGGCCTTCGTCCACGCCCCCACGAGTGGAACCGTGACGGCGGTTGAGCGGGTCCCCGACCCCGCCACCGGCCGCCACTGCCAGGGTGTCGTCATCGAGCCCGATGGCGAGGACGCCTGGGCCGACGGTCTCGACGAGCCCCGCGACTGGACGGCCATGGACCCGGACGCGCTCCGCCAGGCCGTGGCCGAGGGCGGCGTCGTGGGCATGGGCGGGGCCACCTTCCCGACCCACGTCAAGCTCAACCCCCCGAAGGGCAAGACCGTCGACACCGTCATCCTGAACGGGGCCGAGTGCGAACCGTACCTGACCTGTGACCACCGCGTCATGCTGGAGCGGACCGACGAGGTCGTCACGGGCCTTCGCATCTGCCTGGCCGCGACCAGCGCACCAGCGGGCATCCTTGCCGTCGAGGCGAACAAGCCCGACGCGATTGCCGCCCTGGAGGAGGCGACGCGCGACCTCCAGAACGTCCGCGTCCAGCCGCTCCGGACGAAGTACCCGCAGGGCGCGGAGAAGCAGGTCATCCTGGCCTGCCTCGGCCGCGAGGTGCCCACCGGCGGCCTGCCAGCGGATGCGGGCGTCGTCGTGCAGAACGTCGGGACCGCGGCCGCCATCACCGACGCGGTCGTGCGCCGCCGACCGCTCATCGAGCGGGCCCTCACCGTCTCGGGCGACGCCGCGCGCGAGCCAGCGAACCTGGTCGCGCGGATTGGCACGCCGGTCGAGGCGCTGCTGGACCGTGCCGGGGTCGAGGCGGGCTTCGAGGAACTCATCATGGGCGGGCCCATGATGGGCAAGGACCTTTACACCACGGAGGTCTACGTCACGAAGGGCACGAGCGGCCTGCTCGCCTTCCGCCGCGCCGCCGTCTACGAGCACCAGGCCTGTATCCGCTGCGGCGCGTGCGTGCGGCACTGCCCGGCGCAGCTGACCCCGAGCCGCCTGGCGCTCCTGGGCGAGGCCTTTATCGCCGGCGACCTGGACGCGGTGGACACGGCCCTGGAGATCGGCCTGATGGACTGCATCCTGTGCGGGACGTGCGCGTACGTGTGCCCGGCCCAGCGGCGGATCGTCCACTTGGTAGAGATGCTGCGGGCCGAGCGGCGCAAGGCCCTGGAGCGGGAGCGGGAGAAAGAGCGAGCGGCTGCGGCCGCCGTGGCGAATCTCGCGAAGGAGGGTGGCGATGGCGACTGAGCCCGCCCGCGGCGACGCGCGCCCCCTCTCGGTCAGCCACTGGCCGCACCTCGTCCCCAAGGCCTCCGTGCCGGAAGTCATGGGGTCGGTGGTGGCGGCGCTCGCGCCGGCGGCCGTGATGGCTGGCTACGTCTTCGGAATGCGGGCGTGGATGCACATGGCCTTGGGCGTGGCCACGGCGATGGTCGTCGAAGCGGCCGTCCAGCGGTTCCGCGGCCGGCCGGTCACCCTCGGCGACGGATCGGCCGCCGTCACGGGCCTCCTGGTCGCGTTCTGCCTGCCGGCCCAGGCCCGGTGGTTCGTGCCGGTGGTGGCGTCGGGCGTGGCCATCGCCATCGCCAAGCACTGCTTCGGCGGTCTCGGGTCGAACATCTGGAACCCCGCCCTCGTCGGCCGCGCCTTCGTCCACAACGCCTTCCCCGTGGACATGAACCCGTCCACGTACCCGGTGCTCCAGGACGGCCACTTCTCGGCCGACGTCGGCACAGCCTTGGCGGGCGTGCCCGAGGGCGTCGACGCCGTCACGGCCGCGACCCCCCTGGCCCACATGAAGGCCCTCGCGACCGGCGACCTCTGGGTGGACACCGCCCCGGCGGAACTCGCCGAGCGCCTGCCGAGCCTCTGGCGCATGTTCATCGGCACGATCGGCGGCAACATCGGCGAGACGAGCGCGCTGCTGCTCCTCGTCGGGGCCGCGTATCTAATCTACAAGGGCTGGGTCCGCTGGCAGGTGCCCGTGGCGTACGTCGGGACGGTCGCCCTGGGGGCCCTCGTCCTGCCGATCGCCCTGACGGCGCCCGGCGGCGACACGGTCTGGCGGCCGGTGGTGGCGGCCGAGGGGGGCGTCGCCCTACGCTTCGTCCTCTACCACCTCTTCGGCGGCGGCCTCATGCTCGGTGCCCTCTACATGGCCACCGACATGGTCACCACCCCCCTGACGAACAAGGGCCTCTGGGTCTTCGGCGTCGGGTGCGGCGTGCTGACGATCCTGATCCGCCTCTACGGGGGGTACCCCGAGGGCGTGTGCTACTCGATCCTGCTCATGAACACGGCCGTGCCGCTCATCGACCGGTGGACCGTGCGCCGCATCTTCGGCCACCCGACACGGACCTTCGGCAAGCGGAAGGAGCCCGCCGCGGCCTGACGGTCGCCCCTGTGCCATGCTCCGCGACATCGTCAAGTTCGTGCTCATCCTGGCGGCCGTCGCCCTCGTCATCGGGGGCGGCGTGGCGGCCCTGTACGGCACCTTTGCCGCACGCATCGCCGCCCGCGAGGTCGAGGCCAAGCGCGACGCCATCCTGGCCGTCGTCCCGGAGGGCGCCGAGGTCGACCTCCGGGCCCCCCTCGTCGGCGAGCCCTTCGGCCCGGAGGCCGTCTACGTGGCCAAGGCGAACGGCACGCCCGTCGCCTACGTCGCGAGCGGCTCGGCCGCCGGCTACGCCGGGCCCGTCGAGGTCATGGTCGGCGCGCGCGAGGAGGGCGGACGGCTGACCGTCCACCGTGTGGTCGTCCTGGCGCAGCAGGAGACCCCCGGCCTCGGGGCCAACGTGGCCGCGACCCGGTCGAACTACACCCTCTGGGAGAAGCTGTTCGGTCCGAGCGAGGCCGGCAAGACCGAGCAGCTCGTGAACCCGTTCCTGGACCGGTTCCGGGGCAAGACGAAGGCCGAGCTCCCCACGGTCGACGGCATCACGGCGGCGACCATCACGTCCAACGCGACGAAGCAGGCCGTCGCCCAGGCCCTGGAGCGCATCGCGGCCGCACGGTAGCGGGAAACCGTTGACCGTGCCGCCCCGCGACTCTACCCTGTCGCCCATGAGCGAACCCCCCCTGAAGACCATCGTCGAGGCGATCCTCTTCGCGAGCGACGAGCCCGTCTCGGCCGACCGCTTGGCCGACGCCGCCGGTGAGGACGTGACCGTCGCCATGGTCCGCGAGGCCGTGGCCGTCCTCGTGGCCGACTATGCCGAAACCGCCCGCGCCTTCACCGTCGAAGAGATCGCCGGCGGGTTCCAGATCCTGACGCGCCCGGAGTACAACGGGTACCTGGCGAAACTCGTGCGCCAGCGGAGCCGGCAGCGGTTCTCGCAGGCGGCCCTGGAGACGCTGGCCATCATCGCCTACAAGCAACCCGTCGGCCGGGCGGAGATCGAAGACATCCGGGGCGTGGCGTGCGGGGACATGATCCGGACGCTGATGGAGAAGGGCCTGGTCCGTGTGGCCGGGCGGAGCGATGCCCTCGGCCGACCGCTGCTCTACGGGACGACGAAGAAGTTCCTTCAGGCGTTCGGCCTCGGGAGCATCAAGGACCTGCCGGACGCGAAGCAGCTCGTCGAGCCGTAGGCACGTTCCTGCGAAGAGCGCACCCGGGGCCGGGCGCATGACCCCGAGCTTCCCGCTCGGGGCTCGAACGGCCCGGGATCCGTCACGGGGCAGCGCCGCCCCCCTCCCAATCCAGCCCCAGGATCTCCCGCACCGCCGCTTCGGCCGCCTCCGACAGGGCCTCGCGCCCCTGCCGCGCCGCCTCCAGCAGGTCGTCCTCGGCCAGGCGCTCGAAGACCTGTTTCCGCGTTGTCCGGCCGAGGCCGGCCGCCTTGATCCGTGTCCTGAGGGCGCCCATGACCTCGGTGTAGACGGCGTACTCCTCGCCGAAGCGGGGCTCCAACTCCCGCCGCAGCCGGGCCGAGAGCCGGGGGGCGGCCCCGCCGGTCGAGATGGCCACCGTCAGGTGCCCGCGCTGCAGGCGGGCCGGCACGATGAAGTCGCACAGCTCCGGCCGGTCGACCACGTTGACCCAGACGCGGGCGGCCCGGGCGTCGGCGGCGACGCGGCGATTGACGGCCTTGTCGTCGGTGGCAGCCACCACGAGGTGCGCCCCGGCGACGTACTCCGGAGCGTACGCGGCCTTGATGAGCGTGAACCGGCCGTCCTCGGCGAGCGCGGCCTCGTGCCGCGGGGCGACGACGCGGACGCGGGCCCCCGCGGCGGCGAGCGCCTGGGCCTTCCGCAGGGCCACCCCCCCGCCGCCCACGACGAGGCAGTCGCGGCCGCCGAGCTCCAGGGCAACGGGATAGGCGAAGCGCGGCTCAGTCACGGGCGGCCCTCCTCTTCCAGGTACGGCAGCGTGTACGGTCCCCACGGAAGGACGAGGACCCGCGTGTCCGGCCCGTGGCGCGCGATCGCCCGTGCAAGGCCCGCCTCCAGCGAGGCAACCGGATGCACGAACATCTCGGCCTGAACCTCCGGCGGGCACCGGTCGGACCAGAGCAGGACCTCCCCCGCGTGCCGCAGGGCCTTCGAGAGGTTCTCCAGGGCCCACTGGTCCTTGGTGACGGGTGCCCCCGGGGCGGTGACGGCCTCAAGGAACGCCTCGAGGGTCGCGTACCGGCGGCAGAGGGCGGCAAACTCGGGCGAGCCCAGGCCCCCTTCCAGCCCCGCCACCCAAAGAATCGTGCCGCCGGGCTTCAGGACCGCCAGGCCCGGCAGGATGCCTTTCTCGGCCCCGTACAGGCTCTTGTCCAGCGGCCGCCCGCCGCTCGAGGCCACGAGCACGTCGCACGGCGCGGCCACGGGCCGGGCGGCGTGGTCGCGGAGGTGCGCGACGGCGGCGGCGTGGGCTTCGCGCATGGCCCCGGCGAAGACGCCCGTCAACCGCATGCCACGCGAGACGGTTACGTTCAGGATGAGGTGAGGCGGGCACCGGTCCGCGACGGCCAAGGCCTCCTCGTGCTCCGGGTTGCCCTCCAGCACCCCCGGTCGCGTCCGCGGGTGCTCCAGCAGCGCGGGGCTGTGCCACGCCATGACGGTGGCCTCGCCGGCGACGCCGGGGCAGACGGCCTTGCGCCCGCCGCCGAAACCGGCCATGAGGTGCGGCTCGACGACGCCGGTCGCGATCCGCAGGTCCGCCTCCACCCACGGCCGCGCGAGCAGTACCGGCGTCCCCCGCTCCGTCGGCCCGAGGTCGACCAATGTGTCCGGCTCGCGGCTCATGTGATTGAGAACGCGGACGCGGCCGAGGACTTCGGGGCCGAGAAGGCGGACGAGATCGCGCCCGCAGGTCGGCGCGTGCAGCCCTGCCGCGACGAGCACCGTGACCCCCGCGGCCGGGGCGCCGGCGTCTTCCAGGGCCCCCAGCAGCGGCAGCAGGACGTCCGGCGTCGGACACGGCCGCGTCAGGTCGCTCACCAGGATGCACGTCCGCGGCGCGGGACCCGCCGCGGCCATGCGCTCACGCACGAGGGCCGCCAGCGGCGGCGACGCGACAGGCGCGGTCAGCGCCTGCCGAACCGCGCCGCGCGGGTCGTCCAGGGCGCCCGGCCAGGCGGGCTCCACGACGCCCGCCAGATGCCGGTCCGGCACGGCCAACGTGACGTGGGTATCGGCGTAGGGGAGCACGACGCGCATGGCCTCGTTATAGGCCCGCTCCGCCGTTGCCACAAGGCCCGACGGGTTCCACGAAAACCGTGGCACCTCCCGTCGCGCGCTTCTACGATGGCCGCCCCGCCCGGCGGGTGGCCGGGACGCCAGCGAAAGGACCGACGCATGCCGATCCAGCAGCCCGAGGCCTTCCCCGTCCAGGACGGGCAGACGCTCCTCTTCCAGGGCGACTCCATCACCGACACCGACCGCCGCAACCAGCACTACCCCTACGGCTGGGGCTACGCTCACATGGTGATCGACCTCATCACCGCCCGCTACCCCGACCGCCGCATCCGCTACGTCAACCGCGGCATCAGCGGGCACACCACCGAGGACCTGCTTATCCGGTGGACGGACGACTGCATCCACGTGCGGCCGGACTGGGTCTCGCTCATGATCGGCATCAACGATCTGTGCCGCTGGTTCAACCCGAACCACGAGGCCCACGTCGATGCCGCGCGGTACCGGGCCAACCTCGAAACGCTCCTCGGCCGCGTCCGTGACGAGACCGAGGCCCGGCTCGTCCTCCTGGAGCCCTTCTTCATCAGCCGCGAATCCGAGCCCGAGGGCCGGCGCGGCATGGTGCTCGGGATGCTGGACGGGTACCGCGGCGCCGTCCGCGACCTGGCCGCCGCGTTCGACGCCGTCCACGTGCCATTTCACGACGTCTTTCAGGAGCAGCTGAAGTACCGCGACCCGAACGACTTCTGCCCGGAGCCGGTCCACCCGAACGTGACGGGCCACCGCGTGATGGCCCACGCCTGGCTGAAGGCGATGGCTTGGTAGGGCCGCCGCCGCACCGCCGAGGTCCGACTCACCGCACCTGAATGATGCAAAGGAGCGCCGCATGGACGTCCCCCGCCCCGAGTACCCCCGACCGCAGTGGGCCCGGCCGGACTGGCTGAACCTGAACGGCCCGTGGCAGTTCGAGATCGACGTCGGCGACTCGGGGCTCGAGCGCGGCCTGGCGGAGCGGGACCTGGCCGACCGGATCGTCGTCCCGTTTTGCCCGGAATCGCCTCTTTCCGGCATCGAGCACACAGACTTCATGAATGCTGTCTGGTACCGGCGCGAGGTGGCCGTCCCGAAAGACTGGGCCGGGCGGCGGGTGCTGCTGCACATCGGGGCGGCCGACTACGAGGCCACCGTCTGGGCCAACGGGACGGAGGTCGGCCGCCATCGCGGCGGGTTCACACCGTTCACGTGCGACTTGACCGGGGCGGCCGCCCCCGGCGAGGCCGTGACGCTGGTCATCCGCTGCCGCGACGATGCCCGCATCCCGAAGCCGCGCGGCAAACAGTGCCCGGACTACGCCAACCGCGGCTGCCTGTACACGCGGACGACGGGCCTGTGGCAAACGGTCTGGCTGGAACCCGTGCCGGCGGCCCACCTGCAGCGGCCTCACATCGTGCCGGACCTCGCGCGCCCGCGGTTCCGTATGACCCAGCCCGTCGCGGGGCCGGCGGCGGGGATGACCGTGCGGGCGACGCTCACGGACGAGGCGGGCGAGGTCGCCTCCGACACCTGCCCCGTCGGGCCGGACTTCACCCCGACGCTCGACCTGGTCATCCCGGACGAACGGGTGCGGCCGTGGTCGCCGGACGATCCGCACCTCTACGGCCTGGCGGTCGAGCTCCTGGACGCCGGCGGCGATGTGGTCGACCGGGCCGAGAGCTACGCGGGCCTCCGGGCGGTCGGCGTCGACGGCCTCGCGATGACGCTGAACGGGAAGCCCCTCTTTCAGCGGCTGGTCCTTGACCAGGGCTACTGGCCCGACGGGGTGATGACCGCACCGAGCGACGAGGCCCTGGAACAGGACATCCGCATCGCCATGGAGGCGGGCTTCAACGGGGCGCGGCTGCACCAGAAGGTGGTCGAGGACCGGTTCCTCTACCACGCCGACCGGCTCGGGTACCTCGTCTGGGGCGAGTTCGGCGACTGGGGCATCCGCACCGGCGAACGGGGCCTGGCGGAAGCGGCGCGGCACCAGCCGGCGGCGGCGATGCTCGCCCAGTGGCTGGAGGTGCTGCGGCGGGACGTGAATCACCCGTCCATCGTCGGGTGGTGTCCTCTGAATGAGGTCCGCGAGGTCCGCCGCGACCGCATGGACGTCTACGACGACCTGACGCGTGGTCTGGTGGACGCGACGCACCTGGCGGACCCGACGCGGCCGGTGCTCGAGGCCTCCGGCTACGCCCACCGCTCGCCCGCCACCGACGTCTGGGACTCGCACGACTACACCCAGGACCCGGCCGAACTCCGCGAACGCCACGCCGCGACTGGCGAAGGCCGGCCCTACGTCAACGTCCACTACGGCGAATCAATGTCGCAGCCGTACGGCGGCCAGCCCGTGATGGTGAGCGAATTCGGCGGCATCTGGTGGAACCCGGGCGCCCCCGAGGGCGACGCCTCGTGGGGGTACGGTGACCGGCCGCAGAGCGAGGCCGAGTTCTACGAGCGCTTCGAGGGCCTGACCGGGGCGCTGCTGGAGACGCCCGGCCTCTTCGGCTACTGCTACACGCAACTGACGGACGTCTACCAGGAGCAGAACGGGGTGGTGCGGTTCGACCGCAGCCGGAAGCTGGACCTCGCACGGCTGCGCGCGGCCCAGCAGCGGCCGGCCGCGGCGGAGCGGGGGTGAGCGGCGCGCGGCGGGCCGTTCATGGCGGCCACCAGCACCTTGCCGTCGCTCGTCAAGGTCAGTGTGCCCCCATGGCCGTTCTGCAGGCGGCGGGCCCAGATTTCCTTGCCGCTGGCGGCCTCGAAGGCCCGGATTGTGCCGCCTTTCTGCATACTGTACGAGACGCGGCCGTCGGGGCGGAACGTTGCCGCCGATACCGGGTCGGGCATAGCGTGCTCGGCTGCGGGTTGGCCGGTTTCCAGGTTCAGCACGAGGGCCCGGCTCCCATGCGCCAGCATCACCGTTTTGCCGTCTTTGCCGAAGACGGGGGCGTCTCGTCTCCAATACCCGGAAAACGTCCACAGCTTGCGCCCGGTGCGGACCTCGCACAGGCCCGCACCGGAGCCGCCTTCAGTGCGGCTCAAGATGAAGAGGCGCTCGCCGCCGGGGGTGAAGGCGATTGGGGCGGAGGCGGGAATCGGGGGCGCCTCCTTGCCCGTCTCCACCGCCCAGACGTGCGCGGAGCCGTCTTCGCAGGCCGCCGCCACGACCCGCCCGCCCTGGCCGGGTCGTCGAGTTGCAGGAGGAAGAGTTCGACGAGGCTGCGGCGGGCGGCGTCGTTCGCGGGGTCGGCCTCGACGGCGGCCTCCAACCGCCGGACTAGGCCGGCCGTCCGGCGGAGGGCCACGACGTCGGTCTGAGCGGTCTGCACCGTCTGGACGCAGTCCTGGAGTTGGGCGCCGCGGGCGACCGCCCCCGCCTCGCGCAGCAGCGGCAGGCAGGCGTCCACGTCGAGGGCCTCGCACTTGGCCTTGACCACCGCCAGCAGGGCGTCGACCAGCTCGCGTCCCGCCAGCGCCTTGGCCCCCGCGTCACGCGCGCCGGCCCTCTGGAAGGCCTCCCGGTAGACGGGCAACAGGGCCTCGCGGGCCGGGGCGGCCCGCGCCGGGGCATCCGTCTCGATGTGGCGAAAGGCATCGAGCGCGGCCGCGTGGCCGCTCGCGTCCCGCGTGCCGAGCTCGATGACATGCGCGTGGAGGAGAGCACGCAGGGCGGGCTGGTCGGCCACGGCGCCGGCGGCCTCGAGCAGACGCCGCGCCAGTTCGGCGTCGTCCGTGCCGGCCGGGGTGGCTTTGACGCGGGCCATCTCGGCCCCGTAGAGGTCCTCGACCAAGGCGCGGGCCTGCGCGTCCGCGTCGTCCGTCGGCTGGTCGCCCGGCGCCGCTCCCGCCGACGCGGCCAGCGCAAGGAGCGTGACAACGCAGGCGAAACGCGGCGGGAAGTGGTGGGCCATCGCATTGCCTCCGTGCCGTGGCGTACCCAGACGGATTGAACCCCCCCTCGGGGGGGGGGGACGCAAAAAACTGCGCGCCGCGCCGCCGCCCACGCCCTACGCGAAGCCCGCCAGCACGCCGTCGAGGGCCGCCGTGCGGCGGCCGTCGGCGTCGTACATCCCGAAGCCGCCCTTCCACGTCCAGACGGCCCACGCGACGCCGAGGGTCTCGCACGTCCGCACGAGGTCGCGCAGCCAGGCCGCGCGGACGGAGCCCGGGGCGTTGCCGATGACGCCGAACTCGCCGCAGTAGAGCGGCAGGCCCGTCCGGGCCCGTACCTCCAGCGGGGTCCGCATCTCGGCCGCCATCATCTCCGGCCCGCAGTACAGGTTCCACTTGGCCGCCATCGCCCGCGTCTCGGGGTCGAGCCGCGCGTAGTCCTCGGCGGCAATCGGGATGCCCGGGTAGCGGATGGGCGCTTCGAGCCGGGCGCAGGCGTCGACGAACCGGGCCTGGTAGTGCGTGATGAGCATCGAGTTGTAGTAGTGGTAGGTGAGGACGAGGTGCGGGTCGCCCTCCGGGACCCGGAGGACGGCCATCGTCCGAGCCTGGCTCCACTCGTTCGAACCGAGGATGATGGTTCGCTCGGGCTCGGCCTCACGGATGGCCTCGTAGGCCGCCGGGTAGACGCGGTTCCAGTCCTCCGGGTCGTCGGCGACGGGCTCGTTCATGAGCTCGTAGGCGACCCAGTCGTTTGGGCGCTCGCGGAGACCCTTCGAGAGGTCGCGCCAGAGGTTGGCGAAGACGCCCGGCCACTTGGCCTCCGTGAAGAGCGGCCGCTCCGGGGCGTTGAAGTAGTGGCAGCGGAGGATGTGGAGGTCGACGACGGCCCGGAGGTCGGCCTCGCGGCACCAGTCGAGGCAGCGGTTGAGGAGGTCCCAGGCCACC
>CAYNLG010000037.1:0-34743 GCA_964397995.1 uncultured Anaerolineales bacterium | reverse complement strand
CGGGCCTGGCGAACGAGGAGGTCGTCGACGGCGGGTGCGAGCGGTGCGGCGCGGTGGTCGAGAAGCGCGACCTGGACCAGTGGTTCTTCCGGATCACCGAGTACGCCCAGAGGCTGCTGGACGACCTGGCGGAGCTGGACGCCTGGCCGGAGAAGGTCCGCACGATGCAGGCCAACTGGATCGGCCGCAGCGAGGGCGCGCGCGTCGACTTCCGCCTGGAGGACGGCACGCCGCTACCCATCTTCACGACGCGGCCGGACACGCTCTGGGGCGTGACGTTCATGAGCCTGGCGCCGGAGCATCCGCGGGTCGCGAAGCTGGTGGCCGGCACGGACCACGAGGCCGAGGTCCTGGCCTTCTGCCGCCGGTGCCAGATGGAGAGCACCGCGACGCGGGCCGACGCGGAGGTCGAGAAGGAGGGCGTCTTCACGGGCGCCTACTGCATCAACCCCGTCAACGAGGAGCGCGTGCCGCTCTGGGTCGCCAACTACGCCCTGATGGAGTACGGGACGGGGGCGGTGATGGCGGTGCCGGCCCACGACCAGCGAGACTTCGAGTTCGCCCGGAAGTACGGCCTGCCGGTCCGCGTGGTCATCCAGCCGCCCGGCGCCTGCATCGAGGCCGACGAGATGAGCGAGGCCTACGTCGACGCCGGGACGATGGTCGAGTCCGGACCGCTCGCGGGCACGCCGTCGCCGGGCGGCATCCCGACGGTCGTCCAGTACCTCCAGAAGCAGGGCCTGGGGGCCGCCACGGTGAACTTCCGGATCCGCGACTGGCTCATCAGCCGCCAGCGCTACTGGGGCGCCCCGGTGCCGATCGTCCACTGCGAGGCGTGCGGCGAGGTGCCGGTGCCGCTCGACGACCTGCCGGTCGAGCTGCCCGAGGAGACGGAGGTCGAGTTCCCGCCGAAGGGCGAGAGCCCCCTGGCGAAGCTCGCCTCCTGGGTCGAGACGCCGTGCCCGGCGTGCGGCAAGCCCGCGCGGCGGGAGACGGACACGCTGGCCCAGTGGCTCTGCTCCTGCTGGTACTTCCTGCGGTACACGATGACGCGCGAGGAGCGGCAGGCGTGCGGCAACGACAAGCCGTTCGACCGGGGGGCGGTCGACCGGTGGATGCCCGTCGACCAGTACATCGGCGGCGTCGAGCACGCCGTCCTGCACCTCCTCTACACCCGCTTCATCTGCAAGGTGCTGCACGACGCCGGGCACGTCGGCTTCAACGAGCCGTTCCGGGCCCTCTTCACCCAGGGGATGATCTGCAAGCAGAGCGCCAGGACCGGGAAGCTTGAGAAGATGTCGAAATCGAAGGGCAACGTGGTGAGCCCGGACGACATCATCGCGGTCTACGGGGCGGACACGCAGCGGCTGTATACGCTCTTCATCGGCCCGCCTCAGAAGGACGCCGAGTGGCAGGACGACGCGGTGGTCGGGGCGGAGCGGTTCCTGAAACGCCTCTGGGGCCAGGTCCAGGACGCCCGCGAGGCCGTCGCCTCGGCCGCCCCCTACGCCGGCGACGGGTCCGACTTGGCGGGCGACGCCAAGGCCGTCTGGCGAAAGACGCACCAGACGGTCCGCAAGGTGACCGAGGATATCGAGCAGTCGTGGCAGTTCAACACCGCCATCGCCGCGGTGATGGAGCTCTCGAACACCGTCGGCGGGGCGGACGACCTGGCGGCCGCGGCACCGGCGGTGGCGCGGCTGGCGCTGGAGTCGGCCGTGCGCCTGCTCCACCCCTTCGTGCCGCACGTCACCGAGGAGCTCTGGACGCACCTGGGGCACGAGCCGTCGCTGCTCGGCGCGGGGTGGCCGGCGTACGACGAGGCGGCCTGCAAAGAGGACGAGCTGGAACTGCCCGTCCAGGTGAACGGGAAGGTCCGCGGGCACGTCGTGGTGGCGGCCGACGCGCCCGAGGACCACGTCCGCGAGGCGGCCCTGGCGGACGGCCGGGTCCGCGCCGCCGTCGGCGAGGCCGAGGTCCGCAAGGTCATCGTCGTGCCCGGGCGGCTTGTGAACATCGTTGCCAAGTAGGGGAGGCCCCATGCCCGATCGCCCCCAGATCGACGAGCTGACCGTGGCCCAGTGGCTCGAAGGCGTCGAGTTCGAGCGGATCGGGGCGCTGCGCCGGCTGGTGAAGGCGGTGCTGATCCACCCGTTCGTGAACTACGCCCCGGCGGGGCTCCTCCGCCGCGCCCTCCACTTCTCCGAGAGCGAGCTCGCCCACGCCAACTGGTCTGACCCGGGCGGCTGGAAGAGCATGGTCATCTCGTACCACGGGCGGCCGGAGCGGACGATCGACAAGCTGCTCGTCACGCTCGGGACGATTCCGACGGCCCTCCGGAACCGCCTGCGCCTGACGACCCGGGTGCTCGACCGCCTGATCGCCGCCGTCCCGGGCGACCGGCCGGTCACCCTGCTGGCCCTGGGCGCCGGCCCCGGCCACGCCGAGAGCGACGCCGTCTCGCGCGCCGGCCGCGAGGCCCACGTGACGCTCGTGGACCTGTCGGCGGACGCGTTCGCCCACGGGCACGAGCTGGCGGTGCGCCGGGGCGTCCAGGACCAGGTCCGGTTCATCCAGGGCGACGTGCGGGACGTGGCCACGATGCTCGACCACCCGCCCGACATCGTGACGATGATCGGCATCTGCGAGTATCTCGATGACGAGCATGTGACGGACATCGTGCGGGCGGTGGCCGACGTGGCCGCCGACGGGACGCGCGTGGTCTTCAACTCGCTCTCGGAGTCGCACGGGACGGACCGGTTCTTCCGGCGGGTCTTCGGGCTGCACATGAACCACCGGGAACCGGCCCACCTGAAGGAACTGGTGGAGGCGGGGGGCTTCGGCGACTTCCACGAGCTGGCCGAGCCGCTGGGCGTCTACCGCATCATGATCGGCCGCAAGGGCGCCGCCCCCGACGCCGGCGCGCCCGACGCCTGACCCCCGCCGCACCCCCGCCTCACCCCCACGCAAGCCGGACACGCAGCACGAAGGCGCCGCCTGATGACGAGCGACAACCGAACCATTGCGGTCCTGCCGGGCGACGGCATCGGGCCGGAGGTCCTGCGCCAGGGGCTGAAGGTGCTGCGGGCGGTCGAGCGCCGCTTCGGGCACACGTTCGCGACGGAGGCGTACCCGGTGGGCTGGGTGGCCCTGGACGCCCACGGCACGGCCCTGCCGGACGAGGTGCGGGCCGCCTGCCGCCGCGCCGGCGCCGTCTACCTGGGGGCCGTCGGCCTGCCGGACCGCGACGCCACCTTGCCGCAGGACGCGCGGCCGGAGCGGGCGGCGCTGCTGGCCCTCAGGGAAGGGTGCTACGCGAACCTGCGGCCGATCTGGCTGCCGCCGGCGCTGGCGACCGAGGGGCGGCACGCGGCCGACCTGCTGATCGTCCGGGAGTTGACGGGCGGGCTCTACTTCGGCCGGCCACGCGGACGGCGCACCCGCGACGACGGGACCGTGGAGGCCTTCGACACACTCCGCTACAGCGAACCCGAGATCGAGCGGATCGCCCGGACGGCCTTCGAGGCGGCGCGGCACCGGCGGCGGGACGTCTGCTCGGTCGACAAGGCCAACATCCTTGCCTCGTCCGCCCTCTGGCGCGAGGTTGTCGACCGGGTGGCGGCGGAGTACCCGGACGTGGCGTATCGGCACCACCTGGTGGACTCGGTGGCGCCGGCGCTGGTGCAGCGGCCGGAGGCGTTCGACGTGGTCCTGACGGGGAACCTCTTCGGTGACATCCTCTCGGACCTCGGGGCGGTACTGGCCGGGTCGCTGGGCATGTTGCCGTCGGCGGCGGTCGGCGGGCCGGTGGGCCTGTTCGAGCCGCCGCACGGCAGCGCCCCGGACATCGCGGGACGGGACGTGGCGAACCCGCTCGGGGCGATCCTGACGCTCGGGATGCTGCTGGCCCACGCGTTCTGCCTGTACGACGAGGCCGCCGCCGTCAAGGCCGCCGTCACGGCGGTTCTCGACGCGGGCGTCCGCACGGCCGACATCGCCGCGCCCGGCACGACGCCCCTCGGGTGCGAGGCGATGGGCGACCGTGTGGCCGCCGCCGTCGAGGCGGGCGCACACGCGAGCGGCTGAGCGCCATCGGGGACAGGATGCTTAATTGCGCCCCGGTGCAATTAAGTATCCTGTCCCCCGAATTGGGGCGGGGTTACTCGCCGGCGAGGACGGCGCCGGCGTGACCGGCGTAGTGGCCGCGCAGGTCCTTCGCGTAGGCGTCCAGCAGCCGGCGGCCGAGGCCCTCGTGGTCGCCGCACCGGTAGAGCGCCCGGGCCAGGACGAGCTCGCGCAGGGCGACGTTCCGGGGTGCCGTCTCGGCGCCCCCCGCGCCGAGCTGCTCGCGCACCGCCGCCTGGGTGTGGGCGGCGTGGCCGGCCATGCCCGGCTTTGAGAGGACCGCGGCCAGGACGGGGGCGGCCCGGGGGTCGCCGAGGGTCTCGCAGGCCATCGCCACCGCCCGGTGGTGTGAGAAGGCCTGGTCCTTGTCCAGCCGCTCGGCCAGGCGGAGGATTGGCTCCACGGCCTCGGGCGTCCGGGTGCGGCCGAGGGCGATGAGGGTGCTGTCGAGACGGCTCAGGCTGGCCCCGTACTGGCCCATGCCGCGGTAGTTCCAGCCCTCGTCCCACCCGTCGGCCGCCCGGACCCGCTCCCGCAGCGTCCCGGCCCCCGTCGCGTCGCCGAGCATCCCGAGGACGTGGGCATAGATGAACCGGGCGTCGGCGTCGGCCGCGCCCGCATAGGCCTTGCGCAGCAGCGGCATGGCGACGTCCTCGTGGGCAAGCACCACCGCCAGCTCCTCATAGTCCCTGGCGAGCGCCGCCACGGCCTCAGCCACCTTCTCCGGCGACACCGGGCAGGAGTCCTTCATCCCGAGCACCTCGGGCGGCAGGATTCGCTTCTCGACGAGGTGCTTCTGGAGAGCCCGGACGTCGATGGCCCGCACGTCCGTCCCCCCGCGGTACGCCATGGCCGCGGCGACGCCGGCGGCATAGCCCTGGTTCTGCACGTCCGGCTGCATCCGCAGGACGGGCATGGCGTCGCGGTGGGCGCTCATGCCGAGGCCGAGGACGAGCAGCCCGCCGAGGCCCTTCGGCACCATGCACCGGAAGGGCACGTGCGCGCTCAGGCCCGCGCGGTCCGGCGGGTCCAGGAGGAACAGGGGGTGGACCGTGTACCCGTGCGAGTCGAAGTTGCTCTTGGCGATGCAGACGGTGTCGGGCCAGGTGCGGCCCATAAGGATATCCATAGGCGAGACACGGACCTCGCCGACGACGCGCCGCCGCTCGCGCGTGTCGACGCACTGGGCGAGGTCGTAGGCCCGGCGGTAGGTCGCCCGGGCCGAGACCAGCAGGTGGGCGACGTCGACCGCGTCGGTCTCGTCGACGAAGAAATAGTCCGTGTTCGTGTAGCTCCGCTTGGGGCCGAGGGCCCGGGGCGGGAGACCGGCCCCCTGGACGGCGGCGTGCGCGCCGCCGGTCCACTCGCAGGGGGCGCCGGCGGCGGCGGCGACGTCGGCGTTACCGGTGGCGTCGAGCACCGTCTTCGCCCGCACGATGCCGCGCCCGCGCGGCGTCGCGACGACCGCGCCGACCACCGTCCCGTCCTCGACGAGCGCCCCGCAGCCGAGGCAGCCGAACCACACGCGGCCGCCCGCGGCCCGGAACGCCCGGAGATACCACTCGGCCTTGCCGGCGACGTGGACCGCGGCCCCGAGCTCGGCGACGCCGGCGTCGATCTCCTCGGTAAACCCGACACGGTTGCCGTGGTAGTACTTGCCGATGAGGCCGAGGGTCGAGACGCCGCCCAACCCGTGCAGGAACTCGACGACGAGGGTCTCGGCACCCGCGCGGGCGGCGCCGATGCCGGCCGGGGCGCCGGCCGTCCCGCCGCCGATGACCAGCACGTCCACCTCCGCGAGGACCGGCAGGGCCCGCCCCTCCGCGACGACCGTGGCCTCGGGCCGCGTCGCCGGCCGCGGACCCGCCAGGGGCTCGCGGACCTCGCCGCCGACCGTGCCGCGCCCTTGGCCGCGCAGCCGCACGTCCTGGGGCGCGCCGCGCGCCGCGGCCCCCTTGGCGGCGGCGGCGCCGACGCGCTCGCCGAGGGCCAGGAAGGCCGCCGGGCGGAGCATCGCGGCGGCGGCCTCGCGCGCCAGGCCCGCGCCGCCGCCCAGCACGTAGAGCGCGTCCACGTCCTGCGGCCGCAGGGCATCGAGACTCACCTCGCCCGCGCCCGGCCACTTCTCGACGGGCGCGGCCCGGGCCGCGAGGCGCTCGCCGGGCACGTGGAAGCAGGTGTCGGAGGCGTCGAGCTGGCCAGAGTGGAAGGTCCGGTCGCGGGCGCGCGCGTCGGCCTCCGCCACGGCCGCGTGGTCCCGCCCCTCGACGGGCAGCCGGAGCGTGTAGACGTGGACCGGGGCCTCGGTCTTGCCGTCGACCATGGGCGCGTCGAGGGTGCGGCAGGTGACGCCCTGGCCGGAGCGCGGCTCGCCGCCGATGACGACGCGCGTGAAGGTGGGCGGCCAGGGGCCGTCTTCCTCGAACGTGGCGCCCGCGCGGCGCGCGAGGGTCGCCGACTCGGTCGCGTCGATGACGATGCGGGCGCGGATGGCCTGGCGCCCGGCGCGGTTCGCGACGACGATGCCCGCCGGCCGGCCGCCCGAGTCCGTCAGGAGGTCCGTCGCGAAGGTGCCGAAGAGGGTCCGGACGCCGGCCTCGACAAGGGCCTGGTCGAGAGCCCGCTTCACGGTCATCGGCGTCGAGGGCCGCGACGGGTCCGGGAAACATGCCCGCGCGAGGTCGGTCTCGGGCGTCTCGCCGGGCTCCAGCCACAGGCGGAGGGTCCCGGCGGTGTCGTCGCCCAGATACGTCCGCGGGGCGACCAGGGCGACGTCGGCCCCGGCCCGTGCGGCCGCGGCGGCGGCGGCCACCGCTCCGGACGAACCGCCCGCCACCACCACGTCCACGTCCCAGGCCACCGGCAGCTCGCGCCTCGATTCCGTCACCGTCCGCACCTTTCCCGAAACCGCGCCCGCCACGCCCAGGGCCACGACCAGCCCCGCGGCCGCCAGGCAGACACCCCGACCCGTTCCCATCCCGACCCCCGTCCCCGGACCCGCGTCTTACTCGCGCCACTCGAAGGGCCGCGGCGCGATCAGGAACAGCCGCCTCAGCGCCACGTTCACCAGGAGCCCCAGCGCGAGGAACGAACTGACCATACTGGAACCCCCGTAGCTCATCAAGGGCAGGGGGATGCCCGTGATGGGCATCAGGCCGAGGCTCATCGCGAGGTTCAGGAAGCTCTGGGCGGCAAAGAGGGCGATGACGCCGACGACGATGAGCCGCCCGTACGGCTCGGTGGTCGAGAAGCTGACGTCGATGCCGAAGACGAACAGGAGCCCGTAGAGGATGACCACGCCGGCGGCCCCCAGGAAGCCGAACTGCTCGGCCAGGCTGGCGAAGAGCGAGTCGCTCGGGGCCTCCGGCAGGAGCTCGTACCGCGTCTGGGTGCCCTGCAGCCAGCCGCGCCCCGCCAGGCCGCCCGCGCCGACGGCGATCTTCGCCTGCCACAGGTGGTGGCCCGGGCCGTGCAGCAGCGTGCCGAAGAACTGGCGGAGGACCGTGAAGGTCTCGGGCGTGGGGGGGCCGCGGAGCGCCCGGAAGAGGCGGTCGCGGGCCGCGTCAAACGCCTCGGCCCGCCCCGAGGCGCGCGACCATGCCAGGCGGCTCGCGAGCCGCCACAGGCGGAACCGCCACATCGACGTGATCTCCCGGACGAGGGCGACCTTCTCCTGGTCATTCAGATGGGCCTGCCGGGCGAGGGCGGCGGCGTCGCCGTCCTCGACGCCGGCCCGGGCGCGGAGTTCGGCCTCCTGGAGGGCGAAGTGGAGCCGCTCGGCGCAGGTGTTCAGGAGCCACGAGTCGATCCGCAGCCGCTGGTACCCGCGCATCGCCCCGTAGAAGACCGGCACCATCAGGAGCCCCACCAGCACCACCGCCGCCAGGTGCTTCACCCGGGCCCCCGCCGCAAACAGCATCAGGAACAGCACCGGCAGGAAGAGCATGGCGGTGCCGAGGTCGGGCTGGTAGAGGACTAGAGCGGTCGGGATGAGGGCCATGAGAAACGGGGGAATGAGGCCGCCCAGCGTGCGGTAGTTCTTCCGGTAGCGGAGGTAATAGGCCAGGGCCATGATGAAGGCGATCTTCGTCAGCTCCGACGGCTGGAACTTCACGCCGCCCGGCAGGCTGATCCAGCTGTAGGCGTAGTTGATCGGGTAGACCAGGCCGGGGATGCGCCAGTGCATGGCCCGCATGGCGGCCAGCAGAACGAGCACCAGGAGCGTGGCGCCGTAGAGGACATAGCTGGCGCGGGCAATGCGGAGGTAGCTCGGGACCAGGGCCGCCGCGAAGACCGCCAGGCCGATGACCGCCCAGACGATCTGGCGGCCCCAGAGGGTGTTGTAGAACGGGCGCGGATCGGTGTCGCCGCCCGAGGCGGCATAGACCCCCAGGACGCCAACGGCGACCAGCGTCACGACGACCGCCATCAGCAGCCAGGGGAAACGGTGCCAGTACTCGTTTTGCAGCACGGGGGCCTCGAGCCCGGGCGGACCGGGCAATCGTCTTGAGGGCGGGCGCCCGGCCAGTATAATCGGTGGCTTGCGGTTCGGCCAGCACTTGACGGAAGGGGGCACCCGGATGCCCGGACGGCGGCTGGCGCTGGCGGCGGTGGCCCTGGTGGCCGCGGGCTGCGCCCGGTACCAGGTCCTCCAGGGCCGCATCGACGCCATCGGCGACGCCGGGGCCCGCACGGTGGTGCGGGACCTGCTGTGGCGGCACGGGTCGATTTACGCCTGGGCAGACCTGGCCACGATGGAGGCCGAGGCGGAGGTCGTCTCGCACGGGCCCGGCGGCGACGCCGCCTGGACCGAACGCTGGCGGCTGGACGTGCAAGAGGCCGCGCTCACCCGCACCGCGCCGGAGGCGGCGCTCCCGCCCGCGCGCCGGCCGGGGTTCGAGGCGGTGGCGGCGGCGATGCTGGCGGCGCCGCTCGTGCCGGTGCGGCCGGGGCGGACGGTCCGGCGACTGGACCCCCGCGTCGGCCCGGCCGGGACGCCGACCTGGAACCGCCTCCGGGTGACCGACCCCGGCGGCGACGTCACCGTGCTGGAGACCGGCGCGGCAACCGGGCGGCTGGACGCGGCCGTGCTCGCCTGGCGGACGATGCCGTGGCCGGGCGCGCCCCTGCGGGTGGCCCTGGACGACTGGCGGACGGTCGGCGCGGTGCGGATCGCGCACCGGTGGCGGCTGTACGGGGCCGACTTGGGCGGCCGGGCCGCCGGGCCGACGCTCGTGACGGTGCGGCTGAGGAACGTGACGACGAGAACGCGCGAGGCGCCCTGACGGCCGCGAGGACGGAGCCGATGAAGGACTGGATGGACGCGGACGACTACCTGGACGAGGCGGATCGCCTCTTCGAGAACGGCGAGTACGAGGCCGCCCTCGACCACTGTCGCCGCGCGATCGAACTGGAGCCGTACCTGGCCGACGCCCACGCGCTGGCGGGGCGGTGCCTGGCGTACCTGTCGCGGGTGGAGGAGGCGGAGCGGGCCATCCACCAGGCCCTGGAGTGCGACCGCGAGTGCGTCGAGGCCTGGTTCGGCCTGGCCTTCGTCTCGTGGCTCCGGGCGGACGACCGCGAGGCGCTCGACTACCTGGAGCAGGCGCGGCGGCTGGCGCCGGACGACGAGGCCGTCCTGGCCCAGCTCATCGGCACCCACGGCAACCTCGGCCAGGTGGACGAGGCCGAGCGGGTCTTCCGCGAGGCCCGCCGCATCCACCCCGACTCCGCCGAGATCTACTACCAGCGGGGCCTGGTCCAGGCCCGCCAGGGGCTGACCGACGCCGCCATCGAGACGTGGCTGGCGGCCGCGCGCTTCGACGACGATTACCCGGACCTGCACCTGTCGCTGGCCCGGGCGTACGGGCACAAGGGCGACCTCGACGCCGCCTTCGAGCACCTGAACCACGAGTTGGAGGCGTACCCGGACGCGCGGGAGGCGCGGCTGGCGTTGGGCGGGTACTACATGCAGATCGGCGACGCCGAGCGGGCCGTCGGCGTCTACGACGAACTGCTGGAAGAGGCCGAGAGCGACGCCCGGGTCCACCTGGACGCGGGCGTGGCCCGCCAGCGGCAGGGCGAGATCGAGAAGGCCCGGGCCCACTTCTTCCGGGCCCTGGAGCTGAGCCCGTCGGACCCACTGGTCCTGTCGCACCTGACGAGCACGGTGACGACGCGGACAGACCGGAACCGGGCGCGGCGGATGCTGCGGCGGGCGCTGCGCGACGAGCCGCACCGCGACGAACTGTACCGGAACCTGTCGGCGCTGCTGGCCGGCGAGGGCCGCTTCGACGAGGCCGAGGAGGAACTCCGCAAGGCCATGGCCTTCTCCGGCCGCGAGCACGAACTCGAGAACGACCTCGGCGTACTCCTGGCCATGCAGGGCCGTTTCGAGGAGGCCCGCGACGCCTTCGACCGCGGCCTGGCCGAGCGCCCCGACGACGTCTCCCTTCAGATCAACCGGGCCCTCATCAACGCCGACCTCGGCGGGGCCGGAGAGGCCCTGGCGTCGCTGGCGGAGATCGCCCACCGCCACCCGGAGAACCCGGACGCCTTGACGAACCTGGCGGCCCTGTTCCTGGAGACCGACCGGCCGCGCGAGGCCCTGGAGGTGGCCAAACGCCTCACGGAGGAAACGCCCTTCGACCCGCGGGGGCACTACCTGGTGGGGCGGGCGCTGTACGACCTGGAGCGGTACGAGGACGCCCTCGACGCCCTCGACCGGTCGTCGCGGCTCGACCCGCTGCAGGTCGACACGCTGATCTCGCTGGGGCTGTGCCACGCGGCGCTCGGGCGGGCCGAGGACTGTCTGCGGGTCTTCGAGCAGGCCCGGGGGCTCGCGCCGAACGACCCGGACGTGCTCTTCAACCTGGGCCTGGCGTACGAGGACGCCGCCACCACGCGCGACACGGTGGGCGGCCAGGAGAGCGCGCGGGAGCTGTACGCCCGGGTGCTGGAGCTGGCGCCGTCGTACGAGGCGGCGAAGAAGCGGCTGGAGGCCCTTTCCTGAGCAGGCCTCGCCCCGGCGGCGAGGGGGGCGCGGCCGGAGCGAGAAACGAGGACGCGATGGCGATGGAACTGAGCGGCGACGACCGGCGGCTGGTGTGGGACGGCGCGGCCTCCCTGCGGGCCGAGGACGACTGGATCCAGCCCTACCGGCTGCCCTGGGGCGAGCGGGCCCTCTTCCACGAAGAACTCATGGCCCGGGCCGGGATGCCGAGCGGCGTGCGACTCCGGTTCACGAGCGACACGACGTCCGTCGCCGGCCGCGTGGTGCCCGAGGCGGAGATGCGGCCGATCGACCTCGTGGTCAACGGCGAGCCCGCCGGCCGCGCCGAAATGGAGGGCCGCGACGCCTTCGCCTTCGACGGCCTGCCGCCCGGGCCGAAGGCCATCGAGCTCTGGCTCCCGACGCACGCGCCGCTCCGCCTGAAGGCCCTGGGGCTCGCGGACGGGGCGTCGATCGAGCCGGCGGCGGCGGATGGGCGGCCGAAGTGGATCACCTACGGCAGCTCCATCACCCAGTGCCGCACCGCCGCCGGGCCGACCGAGGCGTGGCCGGCCATCGTCGCGCGCCAGCGCGGGCTGAACGTGCGGTCGCTCGGGTTCGGCGGCCAGTGCCACCTGGACCTGGGCGTGGCGCTGGCGATGCGGGACCTGCCAGCGGACTTGCTGAGCCTGTGCGTGGGCATCAACATCTACGGGGCGTCGAGCTTCTCGGCCCGGTCGTTCGCCCCGGCCATCATCGGGTTCGTCCGGGTCCTCCGCGAGAAGCACCCGGACGTGCCGCTGGTCATCATGTCGCCGATCTTCGGCGTCCACCGCGAGACGGAGCCGAACGCGGTCGGGTTCACGCTGCCGGCGATGCGCGAGGAGGCCGCCCGCGCGGTCGAGGCCCTCCGCCACGCCGGCGACCGCCAGGTCCACTACATCGACGGCCTGGACATCCTCGGGCCGGACCAGGCGGCACGCCTCCCGGACGACCTGCATCCGGATGCCGAGGGCTACCGCATCATGGGCCGCAACCTCGCCCGCCGCTTCGAGGCGCTCGGCCTGCCGAGGTGACCCGTGACCGACCCGCGCGCGCGTCCGGTGTGGATCGCCTGTCCGCAGCACGGGCGGCTGGTGCGCGGGCGGTACGCCTGCGAGGCCGACGGGTCGGTGCCGACGGCGCCGGACGGGACGCTGCGGCTCGACCGGACGCGGTGCGACCAGGACGGCGGGCGGTGCGCCGAGACGCTCTGCGCCCTGCACCGCTTCAACCGCGGCGGCCCGGCGACGTGGTACCCCGGGCGGGTGCTCCTTGCGCGGGACGAGGCGGCACCGTGTGATCTGAAGCGGCGGGCCGCCCCTTGCCCGAAGCCGGAGGACGGGTTGGCATGAGGCATTGTGCGCGGCTGCGCGTGCTGGCGGACCCGGCGGCCGGACGCGTTTCGCCTGACGGGGCCGACGAGCGTCCTGTGAGAGCCGCTCTGGGAGGCGGCCGGGTCAGGCCTCGGCGGCGTCGCGTTCCAGGGCCACGAGGGTGACGTCGTCGGCCAGGCGGCCGTCGCCGCTCGCGCCGCGGACGGCGGCCATGACCTCGTCGAGCATCGTCTCCAGGGGCAGCAGAGCCCCGCTCTGGAGGATTTCGCGGAAGCCGTCGGGGTTCTCGCGGCAGATGGGTTCGACGCGGCTGGCGCCGTCGCTGTAGAGGATGAGCCGGCGCCCCGGCTCCAGGCCGTGCGTCCGCGTCTCGAACTCCGCGTCGCGGAAGACGCCCAGCAGCGGCCCTTCGGCGTCCAGCTCCGTCAGCCGCCCTTCCGTGCCGATTTCGATGGGCGGCGGATGGCCGGCCTTCGCGTAGGTCACGGTGCGAGCCGCCATGTCATAGATGCCGTAGACCATTGTGATGAACGGGGCCTCGCGGAGCTGGGCCGAGTGGAGGTCCGCGTTCAGGAGGCGCAGGGCCTCGCCGGGCGGGATGAGTTCGTAGTCGTGGCCCTCGATCCGCTTCGTCTGGAGGCTCTGTTTGACGAAGACGGTCAGCAGGGCCGCCGGCACGCCGTGGCCGACGGCGTCGGCGACGTAGAACCCGACGTGCTCCTCGTCGAGGCGGAAAACGTCGTAGAAGTCGCCCGCGACCCAGGCGGCGGGTTCGAGGCGGGCCGCGAAGGCGCCGCCGGGAACCGAGGGCAGGCGGCGCGGCAGGAAGTCCATCTGGAGCCGCTGCGCGAGGCGCAGCTGCTCGTCCAGGTACCGCGTGTGGGCCCGCAGCCGCCTCAGCGCCCGGGCCGCCGGCCGCTTCGCCCCCAGCAGACTCTCCAGCCGCGCCCGGAACTCCTCCTTGTCCGACCACGGGTCGAGGCACGCCAGCGTCCCCGCCCGGAACAGCGCGATCCGCGCGTCCCGGTCCAAGGCATCGCCCAGGACGATCATCGGCACCGCCGTGTCCCGAAGACGCCGCGCCAACCCCAGCGCCCGTTCCAGGGCGGGCTGGTCGTCGGGCGGCACGTCGGCCAGGACCAGGTCCGCGCCGGTGGCCTCCGGCATCGCCTGCGGGTCGGTCACGACGACCTTGGCCCAGCGGGCCGAGAGCCGCTCGCGGAGGGCGGCGGCCACGTCGGGGCGGTCGCCGATCAGGTGGAAAACGTACGGCTCGTACGCGAGCCGGTTATGGGGTGCCGCGGGTCCAGACGGCCGCTCCGTCTCGGAAACCGACGGATCGGCCGAAGGCGTCGGGAGAGGCGTCTTGGGCGTCGGGGTCATAGTACCACACCATCTCGGCCTCGGCGGCCGGGTCGGGCCTCGTGTCACGCACCGCGGGAGGCCCCCAGGCCATGCGGACCTGGAGCGGGGTCATCCCCTCCTGAACCTGCCGGTCCAAGACGGCCTCCTGTATCTCTTTCGGCTGCTCGACCCACTTCTGATAAACGCCAATCTCCTGGAGGTACGCGAGCTGGAGGGTCGCGGGCTTGTACTCGGCCTCCATCTCGAGGAACCGGGCCCGCTCGACGGGCTCCATCAGGTTTAGGTAGACGTCGCGGCGGGTCTGGCGGCCCCAGCATCCCGCGGCTCCGAGGGCGAGGCTTGCGGCCAACGCGACAAGCAGAACGGTTCGCAGGTTGCGCACGGTGCGGCACTCCCTTCGGCCCGCCGGGGCGGGCTCCCTAGACGGTCTCCTCCGGCGCCGGCAGGCTCCCCTGCACGAGCGCCTCCAGGTCCTCGAAAAAGCGCGGGTACGTCTTCGCGACGCAGTCCGGGTTGTCGATCGCCACCCCCGGCACGGCCAATCCGACGACGGCCAGGCCCATGGCCATGCGGTGGTCGTTGTGGGCGGCCAGCGCCCCGCCGCGCGGGCGGGCGGGCGGCGTGATGGTGAGGCCGTCGGGGTGCTCCTCGACGCCGGCGCCGAGCTTCGCCAGCTCCGCCGCCAGCGCCGAAAGGCGGTCCGACTCCTTCACGCGGAGGTTCGCGACGTTCTCGATAACCGTCCGTCCCTGAGCGAGCACCGCCAGCGGCGCGAGCGTCACGACCATGTCCGGCATGGCGTTGAGGTCGACGCGGACGCCTGTCAGGGGCCCCTCGCGGGCCACCGTGACGCCGGCGTCGGTCCAGGCGACGGTGCAGCCCATCTCGCGAAGGACATCGGCGAAGCGGGCGTCGCCCTGGGCGGAGTCGCGCGCGAGGCCCGCGACCGTCACGCGGCCGCCCGTCGCCGCCGCCGCCGCCAGAAAGTACGACGCGCTGCTGGCGTCGGGCTCGACGGCGTAGACCCGGGCGGCGTAGGGCCGGGGGGCCGGCACGGTGAAGCGGGCGTAGCCGTCGCGCTCGACCTCGGCGCCGAAGGCGGCCATGACGGCCAGGGTCATGTCCACGTAGGGTTTCGAGACCAGCGTGCCGCCCACCTCGACGGCAACGGGTCCGGCGGCGGCGGGGGCGGCCAAGAGAAGGCCGGAGAGGAACTGGCTGGAGATCGCCCCGGAGAGGCGGACCGTGCCGCCCGCCAGGCCGTCGGTCTCGACGGTGACGGGGGGGCAGCCGGTGGCGGCATCGCTGGTGGCGCGGACGCCGAGGGCGCCGAGGGCGTCGAGCAGGTCCTGGATCGGCCGCTCGCCCATCCGTGGGGCCACCGCCAGGCGATACCGGCCGCGCCCGGCCGCCACCAGGGCCGTCAGAAACCGGGTGGCGGTGCCGGACTCGCCGGTGTAGAGGTCGCGCGGCCCGGGCGGGACCCGCCCGCCGCACCCGGCCACCCGCATTGTCCGCCCGGCCTCGTCGGCGACCGCCTCGACGCCGAGGACGGTCAGGGCCTCGGCCATGACGCGGGTGTCGTCGGAGAAGCCGACGTCGGTCAGGGTGGTCGTGCCGCCGGCGAGGGCGGCCACGGCCAGGGCCCGGTTCGTCAGGCTCCGCGACCCCGGGGGCCGGACGGTGCCGGTCACGGGACCGGGGGCGGGCACAATGGGACGTCTCGGCATCGGCGGCAGTCCTCGGACCGCCGACAGCCTACCGCCGCCGCCCGGGCGATGCAACCGGGACGCCCCCGGCCCGGGCGCCGGCCTTACGGCGCCTGGGTGAACCAGAAGAAGAACCCCACCATGGCCGCCACCAACAGCCACGCCACGACGAAGCCGACCGCCGAGACCACCGACGGCCGCATGATCTCCAGCCCGAAGGCCCGGGTCAGCATCCGCCGGGGCGGGACCTCGACGCCCGGGGGCAGCGTGCAGACCTCATCGGTCTCCTCGTTCTTCGCGACGGGGGTCCGGATGAGGGCGTAGTACCGTTCCAGCTTCGCCTCGGGGACGCGCGGCGTGAGGAGGCTGACGACGATGCCCGCGAGCGTCCCGCCCGACAGGTAGAAGACCATCTGCCAGGGGAGGTAGACGAGGTCCGCGCCGTCCTTCAAAAAGACGAAGCGGAGCTCCTCGGCGAGGGGAAGCCCCTTGATCCAGGCGATGACGCCGGGTTGCTCCGTGAGGAACCAGACGCCGAAGGCGCCCAGCGTGGCCGCCCACGCCCCGGCCACGGTGGTCCGCCGCCAGAAGAGGCCGAGCCAGAAGGCGATGCCCATCATGGGCGCGACCTTCCAGAAGATCTCCAGGCCCTCGACGACGCCTTCGAGCCAGTAGGCGAAGACCACGCCGCCCGCGACGATGACCAGCGACGTGAGCCGCCCGACGATGACGTAGTGGCCCTGGGTGCGGCCGGGGTAAAGGGGCTTGTAAACGTTCTCGGTGAAGAGGCCCGAGGAGGCGATCATGAACGAGTCGCACGAGCTCATGACCGAGGCGAGCAGGGATGCCAGGAAGACCCCCAGCAGACCGGGCAGGAGCCGCGGGAGGAACTCGGCGGCCACGTTGCCGTAGATCTGGTCGGGGGCGATGTCGCGGCCGGCGAAGTGGGCCACGGCGGCCAGGCCCGTCAGGCACCAGGCGATGGTGCAGATCCGCTTGATGAAGTTGCCGCCCGTCCAGCCGACGCGGCCGTCCATTTCGGTGCGGCCGGCGGCGCAGTTGCCCATGGTGTGGGGCTGGGTGACGATGCCGACGAGGGCGTTCAGGGCGATGATGACGACGTAGAACGTGCCGATCTCGGCCGGGGCGATGAGAGAGAACATCTGCGGGTCGCGAATGGCCTCGTGGAGGCCGCCCATGCCGCCCACGGCGCCGAGGATCATCGGCAAGAGAAGGAACGAGAAGACGACCGTGAGGCAGCCCTGGACAAAGTCGGTGACGATGGCCGCCCCCAGGCCGCCCGCCACGCCGTAGACGACGAACAGGACGGTCATGACGCCGATAGCGATGTCGGCGGGGACATGGCCGCCCGTGCTGGCCTCGATGACGGCGCTGGAGCCCTTGAGCATGACGCCGATGTTGACCATGAGCTGGCCCATGCCGACCACGGCGAAGAGCATGGCGACGCTGCGGTTGAAGCGGAGCTCGAAGACGTCGGCGGTGGTGATGGCCCGGAAGCGGCGCATCATCGGGGCGATGAGCCAGTAGAAGGGCGTCGCGAAGAGCCAGAGCCACTGGTACCAGATGCCGCTCAGCCCCACCGTGTACGTCTTCGAGGCCACGCTCACGGCCTGGT
This sequence comes from uncultured Anaerolineales bacterium, assembly GCA_964397995.1. GTDB lineage: Bacteria > Planctomycetota > Phycisphaerae > FEN-1346 > FEN-1346 > CAYNLG01. The sequence goes on along the minus strand of CAYNLG010000037.1, from coordinate 17,541 downwards.
CGGAGTGCGTGCCCGTGCCGAAGCCGTGCATGATCATCATGGCCTTGCCGAAGCGGCGCGGCATGAAGAAGTCGCCGAGAGTCTTGACCTTGACGGCCATCCAGGCGCCCAGCGCGGTGATGCCCAGGAGGTAGACGACGAGGACGGCGACATCGGCGACGTGGAGTCCGAACATGGCGCCTCCGGACAGGAAACGGTGCGCGGGCCATTCTCGCCGGCCGGGCGGGGCGCGTCAACGGTTTCGCGCCGGGGCGGGCCGGCGGGAGCCTCAGGCGTAGGCGCCGGCCCGCTTGGCGGCCTCGAGGATGGCCTTCATGTCCTGGAGGCTGACGGCCGAGGGGATCGAGTGGTCGGAGGCGAAGATGTACCCGCCGCCCGCCTTCATGGCCGGGACGACGCGCTCGATCTCGGCGATGATGCGGTCGGGCTGGTTCCAGAGGACGGCGTTGATGCCGCCGTGGAAGGCCAGGCGGTCGCCCCAGGCGCCCTTCAGGGCCACGGGGTCCATGCCGGCCTTGACCTCCAGCGGATTCAGGCAGTCGATGCCGACCTCCACCAGGTCCGGGAGGAACGGTTCGACGTAGCCGCACGAGTGGAGATGGGCGTAGCAGCCCTTGGCGTGGACCCACTCGACGGCGCGCCGGTGGACGGGCTTCAGGAGGGCGCGGTACATCCGCGGGCTGAAGAAGGGCTTGCCCTTGTAGCCCATGTCGTCGGGCCAGCGGACGGCGTCGAAGGTGTACCCGGCGTCCCAGACCCGGTCGAGCAGGGCGAGGTCGACGTCCAGGAAATGGTTGAACATCTCCACCACCCAGTCCGGGTCGGTGACGAAGGCCTCCAGCAGCCGCTCCGTACCGACCATGCCGGTGTGGGTGACGTCGAAGCCGAACCAGAGGCCGGCCTCGATCCAGCGGCCCTCCTCGCGCCAGGCGGCATGGTTCTCGTCGAGGTACTTCCACGGGATGCGGTCCGGGTCGGGCGTCATCCGGCGCTTGGCTTCGAGCCAGTCCTCGGGTGTCTTGACGCGGTAGTCGAGGTGCTGAGGCGTCGAGGCGACGTGCTTCCAGTTCTTGAGCGTCGCGCCCCACTTGGTCGTGGCCACGACGTACTCGTCAGTCTCTTCGATCACCTCGCGCTCGAACCGCGGGCTGTTGTCCACGCCGATGTGGGCGACCTTGTCGACGTCGAACCAGTCGCGCCAGTCGACACCCTCCGGCAGCCCCTCGCGGCGCCATCGCTCCAGGGTCGCGGTCCAGGGGTGGTCGTGGATGGGCACGCGGTCGGCGTCGCGGTGCTCGAACATCCGCGTGAAACGCTCATGGCTGGTCATCGCGGTCACCGCGGCTCTCCTTCCAGTCCGTCCTCGGTCGCCCGCCCCAGGCGGACGCGCACCAGGTCCCGCCGCCCGGTGCCCGGCGGCAGGGGGCCCGCCACGCGGACCCGTTCGTACCGGGCGGCCAGGCCCCCGGCCGCCCCGTCGGCCGCCACGCGCTCCACAGCCACCGTCTCGGTCCGCCCCACGAGCGACGCGCGGTACGCCCGGCCGAGCGCGGCGCCGAGCGCGGCGGCGCGGGCGCGGCGGTCCTTGGCGACGGCGCGCGGCACGGGGTCCGGCATCGCCGCCGCCGCCGTCCCCGGCCGCGCCGAGAACGGGAACGCGTGCACGCGGCTGACCCCGGCGGCCCGGAGGACGTCGAGCGTCTGCTCGAAGGCCGCCTCCGTCTCCCCCGGGAAACCCGCCAGCACGTCCGTGGTGACGGCCGGCGTGGCGAGGGCCGCGCGGACCCGGATCACCGTCTCCAGAAATGCCTCGGCCGTGTACGGCCGGTTCATGCGGGCCAGGACGGCGTCGTCGCCGGACTGGAGCGGCAGGTGCAGGTGCGGGCACACCCGCTCCGGCGCGGCGGCCATGCGGGCGAGCAGCGCGTCGGTCACCTCCATCGGCTCCAGACTCGAGAGGCGCAGCCGCCCCAGCCCCGGCACCGCGAGCAGCCGGTCCACGAGGCCCGCAAGGTCCGTCTGCTCCTCCAGGTCCGCCCCGTAAAGCCCCAGGTGGATGCCGCACAGCACCACCTCGCGGAAGCCCGCGGCCACAAGGCGCCGGACCTCGCGGGCGGCCGCCTCCGGCGGCCTCGAGCGGACCGTCGGCCGCACCAGCCGCACCAGGCAGTACGCGCAGGCCGCCGGGCACCCGTCCTGGACCTTCAGCAGGGCGCGGCTCCGTCCGGGGCGGGCGGCGGTGGCGGCGCCGGGCGCGGGCGGGGCCGCCAACTCCGGCCACAGGTCCCGGGCAACCGCGATGGCGGCGTCCTTCGCCGGGCCGGCCACGCGGACGCCCTCGATGCGGCCGAGGCCCCGGTCGGCGGCCGCCTCGTGCGCATCGCAGCCCGTGACGACGACGGCGGCGCCGGCGCGGCCGGCACGGCGCGCGGCCTGGCGACCCTGGCGGGCGGCCTCGGCCGTCACGGAGCAGGTGTTGACCACCACGAGGTCCGCGGCCGCGCCCTCGGCCGCTTCCTCCAGGCCCATCGCCGTCAAGCGCTCCGCCAGCGCCTCGCCCTCGGCCTGGTTGACTTTGCAGCCGAACGAGACGACCTGGAACGTATGCGGGACCACGCTCAGCCCTTCGACCCCGGCGTCCCGGCCCGGCGCCGTCGGGGCCAGAAGGCGATCAGGCCCAGGCCGAGGACGACGCCAACCAGCAGATACGGCAGGACCGGCTGGGCCGGCGCCTCGGGCGGCGGGACGAGCGTCACGGGCTTCCCGGCCCGGACCCAGGCGGTGTAGAGCAGGTCGGCGGCCCGGGCGGCCGCGCCGCGGAGCACCCCGGCCGACGGGGCCTCCTCCGGCCGCTCCGACGCCTCGGCGGCCCACGCGTCGAGGGCCTTCTCGGGCTCGGCCAGGAAGCGGCAGGCGCGGCGGTCGTGGGCCAGGGCGTCGGCCTCGACGGTCTCGGCGGCGGCCGTGGGGCGGTGCAGCACGACGATCGCGCGGACCGCCTCGGCGGCCTGGGCAAGGGCGTCGGCGGCGCGGCCCTCCTTCATGGCCTCGCCGAGGGCCACGGCCGCGCGCGCCGCCTCGTGCGGGGCCTCGGCCGGGTCGAGCGGTTCGTCCGGCGCGGCCGAGGCGGCGTCCTGGAGCCGCGCGCGCCGCCCCGCCTCGGTCCACAGGCCGTGCAGGGGTTCGGGCAGGCGGTCGACGGCCTCGTCGGCGACGCGCCGGACAACACCTGGCGCGGGGGCCGCCCCAAGCAGGAAAAGGGCCGCGCCCCCGAGGGCGGCCAGGGCGATGGCGGCCATCGGGCGGCGGGTCACGGCGACTCGACCGCGGCCGCCCCGCCCTCACCGGGCATCGGCCTGGGCGGCAACCGGACGGCGCGGCGGAGGTGTTCCTTGCCCTTGGCTTCCTCGCCGAGGCGGATCAGAAGCACGCCGTACTCGCGGTGGGCGTCGACGTTCTCGGGGTCGGCGGCCACGGCCTTGGCCAGCCAGAGCCTGGCCGACCGCAGGTCGTCCCGCGCCAGGTAGTAGTCGGCCACGTTGATGAATGCGCGGGCCGTGAAGGGGTTCGTCTCGGTGCCCTCGACCAGGGCCGCCAAGGCCCGCTCGTCCTGGCCCCGGGCCTCGTGGCACGTCGCCAGGTTCCGGTAGGCCCGGACGATGCTCGGGTCGAGCGTGGTGGCCATCTCGTAGAGGTGGATGGCCTGGGTGAGGCGGCCAAGGGCCTGTTCGCTCATGCCGGCGTTGTAGTAGTAGGTGCCGACGTCGGGGGCGCGGTCGATGGCCTCCTCGAAGGCAGCCCGGGCCCGGCCGTAGTCGCCCGAGCCGTAGGCCTCCAGGCCCGTCCGGTTGAACTCGGTCGCGGGGGTGCAGCCGGCGGCCAGGGCGAGCGCGGCCGCGACGGCCGGCAACCAGAGACCGCGGCGGACGAACGGGAACGGATGGGCCGATGGCATGAGCACCTCCTGCACAGGCGGCAGCGGGCGTGGGCCGCACGCCCACGGCGGCGGCGAACGGCCACCGGCGATTATGGGTCCCGCCGCGCGACCCTTTCAAGCAAAAAGCCGGTCCGCCGGGCCCGGGGGGCTACTCGGGCGGTGCGGGCGCCGGTGCGGGCGCCGGCTTGGACGCCTCCGGCACCGTCAGGCCCGGGCCGGCCTCCGGCTCCGCCCCCGGCAGGTACAGCTCGGCCGTCAGGATGAGCGTCTGCTTCCAAAGGTCGGGCCCGCGGCGGTCGTAGAACCAGACGGCCCCGAGGCTGACCGGGCTCCGCCGCCGGCCGCCCACCACCAGCATCCGCCCCGGGCGGAGCGCGGCCTCGACCGCCAGGGCGTCCAGCGTGAACCGCGGGCGGACCATCTGCTTGGTGAACCCGGCGGCCGTCTCGACCCACTTCAGCCGCTCCTCCCCGTGCGAGACCTCCGGCACGACCGCCAGGACGACGGCGTCCGGGTTGTCGGGGTCGCGGCGGCAGACGAAGCGGAGGTCGGCCCGGGCGGCCTCGAAGTGCCGGCCGCGCAGCTCCCCGTCCTCGGTCCACACGAAGTCGAGCGTGTCGCGTTCGAAGCCGAGGGAGAGGCGGAAGTCGAAGTTCTCGCGGACGCGGATCTCGCTGGTGGCGACCTCGCGGTCGGGCGTCTCGGTCAGGAGCGCCTCGACGCGGTCGGCGGCGATGCCGGCCCCCTCGCCGATGAGCAGGTCGTTCTGGAACCAGAGGCGGGCCTTGCCGTCGGGCACCGCCTGGGCCCCCAGCAACCGCCACACGTCCTCTTCCGGGGCGTCCGGCCGCATCCGGTGCCGCAGCCGCACCACGTGCACCCGGTACATGGGGACGGCGGCGACGGCGGGGTTGCCGGGCAGGTTGCGGAGGACGGTGCGGCGGCGACGGGTCTCCTCGCGGTCACAGCCGACGGCAAGAAGGAGGGCGAGCGCGACCAGGCCCGGGGCGGCCGCGCGGCAGGCGGCATCTCGAAGGCGACGTCCCCGCATCAGCGCACCTTCGGCCGTAGCGGCAACCGGCCCGGTTTGTACGTGTAGAAGTGCCGCGCGATCTTGTCGGCCAGCCCCTCGGCCAGCACCCGTTCCAGCTCGATCGGGTCCTCGATGGGCTCGACGTCGGGCAGCGTCCGGGCCGAGACCTGGCGGGCCGAAGCGAGCTGCGGCCAGACCTGGGCCCCGCGCTGGGGCGAGACGATCGAGATCGTCGACTCGGCGAACCCGTCCAGGACGCTGGAGGTCGGGCTCTCCCGGACGCGGAAGTCGTAAATCACCACGTGCAGGACGTAGTCGACGTTGAAGTACTGGCCGACCTCGACGACGGACCAGCGGCGGAAGTCCGGCTCGGAGCGGCGGGCCGTCTCGACGGCGTGGGCCGGAACCAGGGGGCCGGTCGCCTGCTCGTCCTCGAACGCCGTGACGACATGGCGCGTGATGTCCCGCTGCAGCCGCGGGAACGCGTCCCCGACGGTGGGCTCGCCGACGTCCACCAGGACCAGAACGCTCTTGCCGGCGAACGAGAACTCGGGCTCGACCTCCTCTTCCGGCAGCAGGGGCCCGAGCGTCTCGCTGAGGATCCAGGCGGTCTGGTCGCAGCCGAGGGCGGCCAGGGCGGCCACGCAGGCGGCCGCCAGCAGGACGGTGCGGAATCGGGTCATGACGCCTGCCCCAGGCGCACTTCGACGCGCCGCGTGCGGAACTTGTTGATGACGTCCTCGGCGAAGGTCACATTGGTGTAGTGACGCATCGTCCGCTCGCTGGTTCCGAGCACGCTGACCGGCTGTTTCTCCGGGAAGGCCGACTCGACGCTCCCCTCGTAGACGGGGCTCGTCGGGGCGTCCCGCTCCCAGACGTGGAGGCGGGCCTTGACGCGGCCGCGGAAAAGGTTCGCCGACCGCTCCTCCAGCACCGTGTACTGGTGGAGCTCGACGTACAGGACAGTGTCGGCCCCGAAGACGTCGGCGATCTCCGCCAGCGACAGGTTCGGCCACTCCAGGTTCGACTCCTGCCACTGGGCCACCCGGACGGGGTGCTCGATCACCTGGACGCAGTCGCGCAGGTGCCGGGTGGCGGCATAGACGATCTCGCGGCTGATCTCGATGGTGGCCGTGGGGTAGGAGAACAGGATGTCGGTCCCGGCGTAGGGGACGATGACCAGCTTCTTCGCGTCGAACCGGTGCTCCGCCTCAATGGTCTTGTACTCGCGGGGCTTGGTCAGGGCGACCCAGAAGTGCCCCAGGTAGCAGCCCCCGGCCGTCAGGGCCGTCAGGGCCGCCAGCAGCATCAGCGCCGACCGTCGCATACGGCGCCCTCCTTCCTCTTACGACAGGCTCCACCACTTGTACGCCCAGGAGATAAGCAGTATAACGATGAGTCCGGGAATGATCAGGTTCGGGTTCAGCCGCACCAGCAGCGGCCACAGCGACCGGCCCGTGGCCAGGGCCCCCGCCGTCAGGCCCAGGGTCACCACGACCAGGCCGAAACAGACGAGGCCGAACGGCTGGGTCCCAAAGGCCTTGACGATCCGCCCGTGGGCGGCCCATGTGAACGCCGTCGTCACGCCGCACGTCGGACACGGGCGTCCCGTCATCTTCAGCATGCCGCACGTCGGTAAACCGAGCTGCGTGTGCGTGTCGGTGCCCGTCGGCGAGGGCACCAGCACCGCCCCGACGCCGAGCGCCACGACGCAGGCGGCGCCCACGAGGGCCTGCAGGACGCGTTCCTCGGCGGCGGCGCGGCCGAAGGCGCGGCGAGCGCGCACGGGGCACGCGGCCGCCGTGGGAGTCGCCACCGTCTGCCCGTCGGTCACGCCCGGCCTCCGGACGGCCTTTGCCGCCCTGCCGCCCCCTCGGAAAGCGGCCTATCCTACCGGCCATGGCGGGGGCGGTCAATGGCCTAAAGGCCGTCGCCGAAATGACTTCGGGCCGCGGCGGCGCGGCGGGGCCGGGCGTCAGCCCCCCAGCCGCCGACCTCGACGAACGTGTCGCAGGCGAGGTCCTGCCACGCGGGCTCCAGGCCGATGGCTTGCTCGTCCGGGTAGCGGGTCGCGATGAACCCGCCCCCGCCGGCGCCGAGCGTCCGGACCAGGGCCGCGGCCTCGGCCCGGATGGCCTCGGCGTCGCGGGTCTGGAGCGTCCGCTGGATGTCGACCGGGCACATGAAGGTGACGCGGCCGCCCCAGGCCTCGGCCATGCGGTCCAAGCCGTAGAGGGCCGGTTGGTCGAACTGGAGGACCTTGACGCCGACGGCGATGAGGTCGTCGATGATGGCGGCAATCATGCCGCAGGAGTGCATCCAGACGTCCAGCCCGCGTTCGGCCGCCACGCCGCACAGCCGCTCGAACGTCGGCAGGAAGAGGTCGCGGAACGTCGCGGGGGCCATCAGGAGCCGGTCCTGGGTCCCCCAGTCCTCGGGGAACATGACGGCGTCGGCGCCGGCCTCGGCGTGGCGGCCGACGGCGGCCTCGATCCGGTCCATCACCCGCGCGTTCAGCGCCCGCACCCGCTCCGGCTCCAGCAGGCAATCGACCAAAAACTGGTCCAGCCGGCGGAGCTTGCGGCTGAGGTTGAAGCAGCAGCCGGGGATATGGCCGATGCGGTAGCGGTCACCGGCGGCGGCAAAGGTCTCGCGGGCGCCGTCGTAGCGCGACGCCAGGCCCAGGTCGGGCGGCTCGTACGTGTCGAGGGCCGCCCAGTCGGCCAAGGCGCCCCGGGCGACCTCCCCCTTCGAGAGGCCCCCCAGCCGCTGCCACGTGCACCCCCACTCGTCGGTCCAGAACTCGGCGTTGCCCTCGGTCCACCGCTCCGGCTCGAAGCCCGGGGCCGGGCCGATGCCCGCGTGGACGAGGTCGCGCGGCCAGGGGTCGGGCAGGTCGTACCCGATGCGGGGCGCCTGGTCGAAGGCGAGGACGCGGCGGATGACGTCGCGGGGGGTCATGGGGCTCTCCAGGGGGCCGGGGCGGCGGCCGTGGCTAGGGCATGAGCTTGCCTTCCGGCGTGTTCCACTTGATCGTCTCGGGCACCGGCTCGCGGTCGCGGACGGCCAGGTGCTCGCTGATGTACCGGACGGCGTCGGCCGGCTCGTCCGTCAGGTGCACCAGATCGAGGTCCTCCGGCGAGATGCTGGCGAAGCGGTCGAGGCAGGTCTCGCGGAGCCAGGCGAGCTGGCCCTGCCAGAAGTCGGTGCCGATGAGGACGACCGGCAGCGGGTAAATCTTCTCGGTCTGGATGAGGGTCAGGCTGTCGAAGAACTCGTCCATGGTGCCGAAGCCGCCGGGGAAGTAGATGAGGCCGACGGCGTACTTGGAGAACATGACCTTGCGGACGAAGAAGTAGCGGAAGTTGATGACCTTCGTGAGGTAGGGGTTGGCGACCTGTTCGAAGGGGAGGACGATGTTGAGGCCGACGCTTTCGCCGCCGGCTTCCTTGGCGCCGCGGTTGGAGGCTTCCATGATGCCGGGCCCGCCGCCGGTGATGACGCTGAAACCGGCCTCGGCGATGAGGCGTCCGGCCTGGAGCGCCTTCTCGTAGTACGGCTGGCCGGGCTGCGACCGGGCGGAGCCGAAGATGCTGATGCCGGGGGGCACGCGGGCCATCATCTCGAACCCGTCGACAAACTCCGCCATGATCCGGAAAACGCGCCAGGGGTCCTGGGCGAGGAAGTCCGAGTTCATCCGGGTGACTGCCTTTCTCTCGTCAGGCGTCGGCCTCGCCGCCGGCGGCTTCCGGGCCCGGCAGCGCCGGGAGGCGGGCCTCGACGGGCTCGACCTCCGGCAACTCGCGCTGGGAGGCGGCCTGTTCGGCAAGGCGCCGGGCCGCCGGCTCGACACGCCGCTCGTAGGACCGCTGAGCCTTGTCGTAGGCGTCGGCCGCCCGGCGCAACCCGTCGCCGACCTTGGCGAAGTGGTCGAGGAAGACGCACACGCGGTCGTAGAGGTCGCGGCCGGTCTCGCCGATGCGCTCGGCGTTCTCGGCCATCTCCTGCTGCCGCCACCCGTAGTGCACGGCCTTCAGGAGCGCGATGAGCGTCGTGGGGGTCGCCAGGACCACGTTCCCCTTCATGCCGTCCTCGATCAGCGCCCGGTCCTGCTCCAGAGCGGCGCTGAAGGCCGACTCCAGCGGCAGAAAGAGCACCACGAAGTCCGGCGCGCGGGCGATGTGGCTGGCGTAGGCCTTCTGGCCGAGCTGGGTCATGCGGTCGCGGACGTGGCGGGCGTGGCGCGCCAGGGCCGCCTGCCGCGCCGCCGCGTCGGTCGCCTCGACCGCCTCCATGTACGCCGCCAGGGGGACCTTGGCATCGACGAGGAGGATGCGGTCGTTGGGCAGGTGGATGGTCATGTCGGGCCGGAGGCGCCCGACCTCGGTCTCGGTGGAGGCCTGCTCGTCGAAGTCGCAGTGCGGACTCATGCCGGCCACCTCGACGACGCGCCGGAGCGTCACCTCGCCCCATTGGCCGCGCGCCGTCGGCGAGGCCCGCAGCGCCGTCGAGAGTTCCTGGGTCTGCTTGCGGAGGCCGTCGCTGGTCTGGCGGAGAGAGTCGAGGTACTCGCGCAGCCCGCCGTAGGCGTCAGAGCGGGCCTTCTCGACCTCCTGGAGGCGTTTCTGGTAGGTGTCGAGGAGCTCGCGTAGGGGGTTCAGGCGCTCGCCGGCCTCGGCGAGGAACTGCTCGCGGCTGGCCTTGAGGCTCTCGCTGGAAAGGGCCGTGAAGGTGTCCTTGAGCCGGGTCTCGGCCTCGGCGAGCAGGCGTTTCTGCTCGGCAAGGTTCGTCCGCTCGGCCTCCAGGCGCGTGTCGGCCTGGACGCGGGCCTGTTTCTCGGCCTCGAGGCGCGTCCGCAGGGCGCCGGCCTCGGCTTCGAGCTCGCTGACCCGGGCGCGGAGCTCGCCCTCGACGGCGCCGGCCCCGGCCCCCCCCGCCCCGCGTTTCCACAGGGCCGCCAGCAGACCGAGAACGGCCATCAGGAGCAGGACCGCGATGACGAGGAGGACGGTGTCCATGGCGGTGGGCCATGGTACCGGCAGAGGCGGCCGGGGTCAATCGTCGCGGCGGTCGGGGCGCCGTCAAGCCATGTGCGCAATGTCGGGAAGGAGACGTCAGCTCTCGCGGCCCAGGGATAGCTTGGACACTCGTTTGCCTTGGGTAGAATGAGCAGACCCGAACGGAAAGCCGTGCGCCATCGCCAAGATGGAACCCCGGCCTTACGGGGCTTCGCGGGCAGCCGGTCCCTCTCGGACGACTTCCAGGCCGAGCTTCAGTTCCTCGGCGTCACCGGTTCGCCCGCCTTCGTCCGCGAACCCGAGGGCAACGGGCGCGCCGAACAGTTCATCCGGACCCTCAAGGAGAACCTCCTCTCTGGGTCCGCACCTTCGAGACCGTCGAGGACCTCCGCCAGGCGCTCCTGGCGTTCAAGCGGCTCTGCAACGCACACTGGATCCTGGAGCGTCTCGGCTACCGGACGCCCGCCCAGGCCCGAAAAGAGGCTTGCTCCACGCTGGAGGTTGCGGCATGATTACCGTCAGTTCCGTGTCCAAGAAACCGAGGGCGGTACATCTCCTGCCAGCGAAGACGCAGCGCCATGCGATTATGCACGTAACGGCGTGCGAGCACAACCGTGTATTTCTCAGAAACTCACCGTCTTGTCGGGCCCTGTAGGTCGGGTTTGTCCTGGCCTTGGAGGCAGGGCACCAGTTCTTGCGTTTCGGTGAGGCGCGCGCCATAATCTGCAGTGTGGTTCGACCGACGGGGGCTAAGCGGATGGAAGCGTTCCAAGTCGCCGACAAGCCGGCCCTGAAGCAGGTTCTTCATGCCTTCAGCCAGTTAGACGCTATCCGCTGGAGCCAGCCCCTCAACTACAACCTCCTCAACTACTGCTCCGATGACCTTACGGATGACGAGAAACTGCTTACCCACTGGCTCTGCTACGTCGTTGATCGCCAGACGCGGTTCAAGCGCGTATGGGACGTTGGCGGGTACGTCCTTTCCCACCTCGTGAGGGAATACTCCCGCACGCCCCCTGCACCACGCCGGCTCCTTGACGACTACCTGCGTCACGGAAACAGCCAGGACGAGCCGAAAGCGTTTTTGGAATGCCCCATCGATGAGGCGAATCCGCGCCTCGCTCGTTATGGGTTTGACGGTGATGAGGTCCGTTTCTCTTCCCGGTTCATGGCCTCCGATCTCGTCTTGATCCACCGCACATTGGCTCTGCTCGACCGCGCCGGCGGGCGCAGCCTCGCACAATTCATCGCCCGGACTGGCGTCGCAGTCGAGGATCAACCGTCAGCGGTTGACATCACTGGCTCAGCCCTCAACGCCCTGACCTATGCCGAGGCCAGGAAGGTGAAATCCGAACGCCTGGAAGCCGCGCTGAATGAGGCTGATCGCTGGGTTGACAGCCAAGCCCCTCTGCTTGACAGCAAGCCGCTTGAATGGGTTAAAGAGCATCTTGGTGGTTTCAACCGTTACAAAGACCGTAAGCGGCTCTGGTGTTCCATCCGCGACTATCTGAAGAGCCCCGAGTTCAACCCCGTCTTCGTCTCGGCGCTTCGCGAGGCAGGCCTTCAAGACTGGCAGCGGTGGGAACACGACGGCGCCAACCTGCGTCCGGCTTTGGACAGGCTCGAACTCCCCGGCGACGTGTGGAACAACCGGCCAATCTTCCGCGAAGGGTTGTTCAGCCCGTTTCTGGCGGGCGAACGGCAATCCTGGAACATGCCCTGCACGGTCCGCGAGGTGCACACAAGACTGAAAAAGGATGGCGATCCGGGATTCTACCCCGAGCAGCTGGACGTTACGTTTGACTTTGTCCCGCGAATGTGCGAAACCGAAATGTGCGATGTATGCCCCTTCGGGGCTGGTGTGAAAAACGTATGCCACGACAAGGAAGGCCTCTTGTGCCCGGTGGCGTTGACGACGTGTGGCTACCGTCACACGTGCGACCCCGCCGAATGCGAATTCCGGCACGATCCCGTCAAGGGCCTGTGCCGGCGTTCGGTGGCTACAACGTAAGGTGCCCCCGTACCGCCCTCGGTTTCTTGGACACGGAACCGACCGTAATCATGCCGCCACCTTTAGCGCCGAGCAAGCATCTCTTCGGGCCTGGGTCGGGGGGCGGTCGCCGAGACGCTGCAGCCTTCGGTGTACGCTGTAGAGCCGCTTGAACGCCGCGAGCGCCTGCCGCAGGTCCTCGACCGTCTCGAAGGTTCGGTCCCAGAGGGTCCGTCCGTCGCGGGACGTCGCCACGGCGCGGCCGCCCCCCCCGGCGCCGACGTGGCCGGCCCCCGCGCCGCCCCGGGTCACCCCCCTCTCCGTCACTTCGTCACTCCGTCACTTCGTCACTCCTCCACGTATGGCCGCCCCCGACGCCGCGGCCCCCGTCGTGTGCCGTCGCCGCTCGCCGCTCGCTGGTATTCCGCATTCCGCATTCAGGCTGCCCGGATTGCCCAGCTTCCCCATCCTCGCGCCCCCGCAAATCTGCAGCGAACGGTTCGCCATGCGTCCGGCGCCACCCGCCGCGCGGGCCGCGGCGGCGGCCGGAGGTCGCGCGCGGCCGCGCGCCGAGCCCCGGCCCGCCGAAAAAAAAAGACAAAAACCGGCAAAAAAAAGACAGAAGGGGCCCAAAAGAAGCCGCGGAACGGCAAAACGGAGGGCAAAAAAAGGCCATTCAGCGACCAAGAAAGGCCAAAAAAAGGCAAAACAGGGCCAATTTCCGGGCGTCGAGGCGATGCAATAGGATGCAAACGGACGCTATAGTGAGCGCCCCCGTCAGGGCCTCGACGACGGGCCGCGGCCGGGCGCGCCGCGCATCGCGGCGCCTCGCGCCCCCGCCCTTGACGCCCGCGCGCCGCCGCCCCATACTCCCCCCCCATGGCCACGCGCATCGGCATCCTGGGAGGCACGTTCGACCCGATCCACTACGGTCACCTCCTCCCGGCCCAGTACGCCATGGGGCACCTGGGCCTCGCGCGGCTGCTCCTCGTTCCGGCGGCCGCCCCCGTCCACCGGCCGCAGCACCGGCCCGCCCCGCCCGAAGACCGGCTCCGCATGTGCGAGCTGGCGGCCGCGCCCCTGCCCCGTTTCGAGGCCTGCGACCGCGAAATCCGCAGAACGGAGCCCAGTTACACCGTGGCGACGCTCCGCCAACTGCGGCAGGACCTCGGCCCCGGGCCGCAGCTGGTGCTCCTGGTCGGCACGGACAACCTGCCCCTGCTGCACACCTGGAAGGCCCTCGGCACGATCACCCGCCTCGCCATGATCGTCCCGATGCCGCGTCCCGGGGGCCCGGCGGGCGACCTGGCGGCCCTGCGGGCTTTGCTGGGCGACGCGGCGGTCGACGCCTTGCTCGCCCGGACTGTGCCGGCGCCGCGCCTCGCCGTGAGCGCGACCGAGATTCGCCGCCGGGTTCGCGCCGGCGAGTCGATCGACGGCCTGACCCCCTGCCCCGTTGCGTCCTACATCCGCAGCCGGGGCCTGTATGGCGGCTGCAAGCCAAACGCCGGCTGACGTCTGTCCGTTAGCGTACAGACGCACCAGTCGCCGCGCGGTGGATGTAAGTCAGGACGCTGCGGCGGCTGCGGTTGGGCACGTTCCACGTGGAACATGGAAGATTCGGCGGATGCATTCCATCTGCCAGTGGTTGGCGGTCCGTGGTAGGCGCGGCAAGCGAACGGTCCGTTGCCGCGCCGGTATTCCGCATTCCGGATTGGCCGATGTTCCACGTGGAACATCGGCCCTGGCGATGAGGGTCCGGGCGGAAGCGAGAGAGGCCCTGTTGCACAGGCAAACCGCAGGCCGAGGGCACAGCCGGCCGGGGCTGCGGGCCTTCCGCAGCCACACCGTGTTGCACGTGGAACGCCGGAAGAGAAGTCCGCGGCCCGTTGCCCGTGACTTCCCGCAGGCAGCCTCTGGCCGTTGCCGGGGCTGCGGGCCTTCCGCAGCCACACCGTGTTGCACCTGGAACGCCGGAAGAGAAGTCCGCGGCCCGTTGCCCCTGACTTCCCGCGGGTAGCCTCTGGCCGTTGCCGGGGCTGCGGGCCTTCGGTCCGGGGCTGGCCGCGCCTGGGCGAAAGGCCCATCCGGCCGGCGGTTCCAGCCCGCCGCACGGGGGTGTTCCACGTGGAACATACGGGCCGGGACGATGCACCAGGCGGGCGTCTGTACCGCTCCAGGCAGCTGGCGCTTGCCCGCCTGAGTCGCGGCGCGCGGGAACGGGGGCGGCCCCGGCAGGCCGCAGCGAACCGGTTACTCCAGCCTCGCCAGAACCCGTTCCAGGTCGTCGTGGCCGTAGAAATGCAGCACAATCCGGCCCGTCCCGTGGCGTTTCCCCGGCTCCACCGTCACCTTCAGGCCCAGGGCCTCCCGGAGCCGCGCCTCCAGGGCCCGCACCTCCGGCCCCTTCTCGCGCGTCGGGCCGCGACGCTTCGGACCCGAGCCCGCCACCGACTGCTCCACCTGCCGCACCGACAGGCCCTCGCGCACCACCCGGGCGGCCAAGGCCAGCTGCTTCTTCGGGTCCCTGAGGCCCAGGATCGCCCGGGCGTGGCCCATGCCGACCGCCCCGCGGCGAACGAGCTGCTGGACCTCGCCCGGCAGCTCCAGCAGCCGCACGATGTTCGCGAGCGTGCTGCGGTCAAGACCCAGCCGCCCGGCCGCCTCCTCCTGCGTCTGGCCCGTCGAGGCGAGGTACGCCCGGAAGCTCTCGGCCTTCTCGATGGCGTTCAGGTCGGCCCGCTGGAGGTTCTCGATCAGGGCGAGCTCAAGCATCTGCTCGTCCGGCACGTCTCGGATGATGGCAGGCACGGCGTCCATCCCGAGGAGCTCGGCGGCCCGGAACCGTCGCTCGCCCGCCACCAACTGGTAGTGGTCGCCACGCGGCCGGACCACCACGGGTTGCAGCATCCCGTGGGCCTCGATCGAGCCCCGCAGCTGTTCCAGCTCCTCGGGGTCCATGGCCCGGCGGGGCTGGTGCGGGTTCGGCTCGATCTGCGCAAGGGGCACGGTGCGGGCGCCGGCGGCCGCGCGCGGCGTGTCGCGCACGGACGCGGCCGGGGCCTCCGCGGCGGTCGGGGCGGTTTCCTCAGAGGACGGCGGCGCGGCTGGCGCGGGGTCGGCCAGATGTCGTAGGGCCTCGAGGCCGCGTCCGAGTTTGCGGTCCGCCATGGCTTTCTCCTTCGGCGAGTCAGTCGGCGAGCAGGCGGTCGGCCAGCTCCAGGGCCAGGTCGGCGTACGCCCGGGCGCCGGGCGACCGCGGGGCGTAATCGAGCACGGACTGGCAGTGGCTCGGGGCCTCCGCGACGGCCGGGTCCCGCGGGACGACGGTGTCGAAAACGGGTTCGGCGAGGTTCGTGCGGACCTCGGCCTCCACCTCGGCCGTCAGGTCGGCCGCCGGGTCGACCATGGTGAGGACGATGCCGGCGACGCGGAGGTCAGGCCGCTCGGTCGCGGCCGCCTTCACGGCCCCGAGGAGCTGCACGAGCCCCTCCAGCGGGTAGTATTCGCAGGGAATCGGGACGAGCACCGCGTCGGAGGCCCGGAGGGCGTTCTGGGTGAGCGGCCCGAGCGAAGGCGGACAATCGACGAGGACGAGGTCGGCCTTGGCCGCGCCGGCCAGGCCGGGCAGGGCGTCGGCAAGGGCCGTCGTCGGTGGCGCGAGGCGTGCGAGGTCGCGCCCGGCCGGGATGCACGCGACGCCGCGCCAGGTGGTCTCCAGCGGGCGGAACGCGGCGGGCGGGGCGAAGGCGGGACTGCGGTCGGCCATCTCGAGGCCGAGTCCGCTGGTGGCGTTGCCCTGGGGATCGAGGTCGAGGAGGACGACACGGCGGCCGGTCAGGGCAAGGGCGTGGCCGAGCATGGTGGCGGTGGTGGTCTTGCCGACGCCGCCCTTCTGATTGGCCACACTGAGGACGAGGGACACGCGCTCTCCTTCCGGGCCGATTCTAGCCGCCACGCGCCCGGGAGCAACGAAAAACCCGGTGGCGTCGGGCCGTGCAGGGCTCTATAATGCGCCACGTTCGGGGACGATGTTCCACGTGGAACATCGCCGCGCAGCGCCGGAGAAAGCATGCCCAGGACCCGGAGACACGTCTTCTATCGCGGCAACGTCCAGGGCGTGGGGTTCCGCTACACCACGCGCCGGGCGGCCGAGGGCCATGACGTGGCCGGCTTTGTCCGCAACCTGAGCGACGGCCGCGTGGAACTGGTCGCCGAGGGCGAGGCGACCGAGGTCGAGGCCTTCCTGGCGGCCATCGACGACCGCCTGGGCGGCCACATCCGCGGCCGTGAGGGCCGCGAGGAACCACCTGCCGGCGAGACCGGCTTCACCGTCAAACCCACGCGCTAGGGCCCTTGTAGGGGGTGCTATGGCCATTGTCGGCATCATCCTGAACACGGTCCGCGAGACCCTGCGGCAACCGTTCTTCTTCTTGCTCCTGGCGGGCGGCGTGGCGGCCATTCTGGTCGTCCTGTGGCTCCCGCTCTTCACCTTCCAGAACGACACCGACATGTACAAGGAGCTGGGATTGTCGTTCATCCTGCTCTTTTCGCTGCTCATCGGTCTGTTGGCGGCCGCGACGGGCATCGCCCGCGAGGTCGAGGAGAAGACCGCGCACATGATCCTCGCCAAGAGTCTGCGGCGCGGCACCTACATCCTGGGCAAATACCTCGGTGTGATGGCCGTGGTGGGCTTGGCGGTGGGGGTGCTGGGCCTGGTCTTCATGGCGGCGGTGCATCACCGGGTGAAGCTCGACGCCGGGGTGCTGGAGCGGGTCTACACGATGGGGGGCATCGGCCGGCAGATCGAGGCGTTTCGCGCCAGACAGCTGAATCAGGCCCTGACGGTAGCGCCAGGCATCGTATTGGTGTATCTGCAGGTGGGCGTGCTAGCGGCCGTGGCGACAGCCCTCTCGACGCGGCTGTCGGCGGCGGCGAGCGTGGGCTTCAGCCTGGCGGCGTACCTGGTGGGGCACTTGGCGGGGTTCCTCTGGGAGGGGGTCCGCGCCTCCGGCGCGGCCGCGCAGGCGGCCGCGCTTGCGGTTATGGCGGTCTTGCCGCAGCTGGAGCTCTTCACGATCCACTCGCGGCTCGCCCACACGATGCTGCGGCCGCTGGACCCGGGGACGCCGGGGCACGCCGCGTGGCTTGAGGTGTGGGGATACGTGGGGTGGGCATCGCTCTACGCGGCGGCGTACGCGGCGGTGGCGATCGGCGCGGCGGTGGTGCTCTTCCGCCGGCGCGGGCTGGCGTGAGAGGCGGCGCCGGGCGCTCACCATAGTGTCGTTTTGTAGCCTGGAGTATATACAGGGTGGCGGGAATCGGCCTTTTTCTGCCTGTTCTTGGCTTTTTTGTGGCCCGCGTTTGACTTTTTCTGGGCTCGTTTTTGCCTGTTTGCGGCTTGTTTTGGCTCTTTTTTGTCCCTTTTTTGGCCATGTTTTTGCGGCGGCCCGGGGCGGGTCGGGGGTGGCGCGCCGCGCGTCGTCGGGATTCTGGAGCGATCGCGGGCGCGGGTATATGGCGAGGATGGGCAGGCCGGGCGCGTGGGGCGGGCCGGGGGAGA